>NZ_LN831024.1:624117-936176 GCF_001457615.1 Pseudomonas aeruginosa
GCGATTGTAGTCGGCCAGGATGCTGTCCACCGTGCCCGGGAACTGGGCGATGGCGCTCATCACTTCGCGGATGCCTTCCTCGATGCGCTTGGCGATTTCGATCTCGCCTTCGCGGGTCAGCAGTTCCACGGTACCCATTTCACGCATGTACATGCGCACCGGGTCGGTGGTGCGACCGATGTCGCTTTCCACCGCGGCCAGGGCCGCTGCGGCTTCTTCCGCTGCGGCTTCGTCGGTATCCGCCTCGGCCAGCAACAGGGCATCCGCATCCGGGGCTGTCTCGAATACGTTGATCCCCATGTCGTTGATCATGCGGATGATGTCTTCCACCTGTTCCGGATCGGAAATATCCTCCGGCAGGTGGTCGTTGACCTCCGCGTAAGTCAGGTATCCCTGCTCACGGCCTCGGGCGATCAACTCTTTCAGACGAGATTGCTGTTGCGCTTTTCCGGACATAACACCCTATCCACTGAAGGTCTTGGCGGGCAAAAAATAAGCAGAGGATTATACCTGATGCCTGGGCTGAGGCGCCAGTTCAGCTCTGGGAAGGCGATGAAGCGGCAACACTGTAGTGCTCTCTGAGCAAGGCTTTCTCTTCATCGGTCAGTTCACTGTAGCTCTTCTGCATGACGCTGCGTAAACGCTCCTCCCGCTCGCCGAAACGCTGGCTCTCGGAGAGTTTAGTAATGGTGTCGAAGAACTGCTTTTCAAGGTTCTCCTGGACGATCAGCCACTCCTTCTCGCCCAGGGCCTGCAGCAGGCGGCCCTGGGGCGTGCCGTGCCAGCGCGCGATGAGTTGCATCGAGCTCTGCCGCGGGTTCTTCTGCAGGGCTTCCAGCAGGGACACCAGCAACTGGGCGTAGGTATCCTGCTCCCTGGCGAGGGTGCCCGCATCGTCGACCTTCAAGGCCAGCTGCGGATGATGCAGCAAGGTGCGCAGGGCGTTGAGGGTGGTGGACTCCACGCTGACCGGCGTTCGTTGCGGAGCCTTGAAGTCGCCGCGGCCGCCTTTGTCCCACTTCTTCTTGCCATCCCACTTCTTGCCGTCCCAGGGCTTCTTGTCCTTGTTCCAGCTCTTGCGCGGTTGCGCCTCGCCATAGCCTGGCGCAGCGTCGAACGGCGCATGGGAGGGCTCGTTCTCGTAGTAGGCGCTGGCGGCGAAATAGTCGTCGCCGTCCAAGACGCCGCTCGCTCCGTGGTCCATGGACGACGGTGGCGGGCTGTGGTGCGCCAGTTGTCCGATGTTTTCGCCGGACAGGCCGGTGATTTCCGACAGACGTTGCCGCATCAGCAGGCGCAGGTTGTTCCCGGGAATCTTCTCCAGCAGCGGCGCGGCGAGGGTCGCCAGGTGGGCCTTGCCTTCCAGGGTGGCGGGGTCGGCCTCCAGCATCAGTTGCTGGAAGAAGTACTCCGCCAGCGGCTGGGCCTGCTGGGTGATGCGTGCGCGGAAGGCATCCTCGCCCTCGGCGCGTACCAGGCTGTCCGGGTCCTCCCCCTCGGGGAGGAACAGGAAGCGCACGCGCTTGCCGTCCTGCAGGTTCGGCAGCACCGACTCCAGGGCGCGCCAGGCCGCCTTGCGGCCGGCCTGGTCGCCGTCGAAACAGAACAGGATGCTCGGTACCAGGCGGAACAGGCGCTTGATGTGTTCCTCGCTGGTCGCCGTGCCGAGGGTCGCCACCGCGTTGCGGATGCCTTGCTGGGCCAGGGCGATGACATCCATGTAGCCCTCGACCACCATGATCTCGTCGAGGTCGCGATTCTTCTGCCGGGCTTCGTAGAGTCCGTAGAGTTCCTGGCCCTTGTGGAAGACCGGAGTCTCCGGGGAGTTCAGGTACTTCGGCTTGTCGTCGCCGAGCACCCGGCCGCCGAAGGCGATGATCCGCCCGCGGCTGTCGCGGATCGGGAACATCACGCGATCGCGGAAGCGGTCGTAGCGCTTGCCGGTGTCGCTGTTCTCCACCAGCAGGCCGGCGTCGAGCATGGCCTTGAGTTGCAGGTTGTCGCCACCCAGGTGCTTGAGCAGGTTGTCCCAGCCGGGCGGGGCGAAACCGAGGCCGAAGTCGCGGGCGATCTCGCCGGTCAGGCCGCGGCCCTTCAGGTAGTTCACCGCGGCCTTGCGCGCCGGGTGGCTTTTCAGCGCCTGCTTGTAGAACTCGGCGGCGGCGCTGAGCAGCGGGTAGAGCGGCGAGTCGGTCGGCTGGCGCGGCGTGTGCCCGCGTCCGCCGCGTTCCTCGCGCGGCACGTCCATGCCGGCGCGCTTGGCCAGTTCCTCGACCGCCTGGGGGAACTCCAGCTGGTCGTGGTCCATGACGAAGCCGAGCGCGTTGCCGCCGGCGCCGCAGCCGAAGCAGTAGTAGAACTGCTTGTCCGGGCTGACGGTGAACGAGGGAGTCTTTTCCTTGTGGAACGGGCAGCAGGCGCTGTAGTTCTTGCCGGTTTTCTTCAGTTGGATGCGTGAACTCACCACCTCGACGATGTCGGTGCGGTTCAGCAGGTCATCGATGAAGCTTTGCGGTATCAGGCCGGCCATGGTGTTCTCGAAAACGACGGCGCGTGGGCGCAGAGCGGCAGCATAGCAATTATCGCCGGGCCGATCAGGCCGGCGCGGTGTTTCAGGAGGAGAGGCGCGCCTTCAGGCGCTGGCTGACCTGTGCCATGTCGACGCGACCCTGGACCTGCGGTCGCAGCAGGTTCATCGCCTTGCCCATGTCCTGCGGACCCTGGGCGCCGCTGTCGACGATGCTGCGCTCGATCAGGGCGTCGATATCATGGTCGTCCAGGGGCTTGGGCATGAAGTCCTGGAGCACGAGGATCTCGGCAGCCTCGACCTCGGCGAGGTCCTGGCGGCCGGCGTCGCTGAACTGGCGCTGGGCGTCGCGGCGCTGCTTGATCATCCGGTCGAGGATCAGCAGGGCTCGGGCGTCATCCACCTCGATGCGTTCGTCGACTTCGACGCGCTTGATGTCCGCGAGGGCCAGGCGCAACGTGGTCAGCCGCGGCTTGTCCTGGGCGCGCATGGCGACCTTGACGGCGTCGAGGAGGCGGGATTTGATTTCGCTCATGGCGGAAAGCCGAAAGCCCGGCCGGGGCCGGGCTGAGGCACGATCACTGACGCGTGGGCGTCGAGTGGATCAGTACAGGCGCTCGCGACGGCGCTGTTCGCGCTGTACTTTCTTCGCGTGGCGCTTCACTGCGGCAGCGGCCTTGCGCTTGCGCTCGGCAGTGGGCTTCTCGTAGAACTCGCGGCTGCGAACTTCAGCCAGTACACCTGCTTTTTCGCAGGAGCGCTTGAAACGACGCAGGGCTACGTCGAAGGGTTCGTTCTCTTTTACTTTGACGGCTGGCATCCAGGTCGTACCTTCACTGATTACCGGGGGTTGAACGTACTCCGGCAAGGTGGCGCGGATACGTCGGTTTTCAAGGGTTGCGGATATTAACGGTTCGGCCGGAGGAATGCAAAGCCTCCGATCGAAAAACACTGGTCTGGCGCAAAGCCGCCGATTATCATGCGCGGCTTCGTATTTGCCAAGCTCTAAGGCTCAAGCCCATGCGCGTGCTGGGACTGGAAACGTCCTGCGACGAAACCGGCGTCGCCCTTTACGACAGCGAACGCGGCCTGCTGGCCGACGCGCTGTTCAGTCAGATCGACCTCCATCGCGTCTACGGCGGCGTCGTGCCCGAGCTGGCCTCGCGCGACCACGTCAAGCGCATGCTGCCGCTGATCCGCCAGGTGCTCGACGAGTCCGGCTGCACGCCGGCGGATATCGACGCGATCGCCTATACCGCCGGCCCCGGCCTGGTCGGCGCCCTGCTGGTGGGGGCTTCCTGTGCCCAGGCGATGGCCTTCGCCTGGGGCGTGCCGGCGGTCGGCGTGCACCACATGGAAGGGCACCTGCTGGCGCCGATGCTGGAAGAGCAGCCACCGCAGTTCCCGTTCGTCGCCTTGCTGGTTTCCGGCGGTCACACCCAGTTGGTGCGGGTGGACGGCATCGGTCGCTACCAGTTGCTTGGCGAATCGGTGGACGATGCCGCCGGCGAAGCCTTCGACAAGACCGCCAAGCTGATCGGCCTGGGCTATCCCGGCGGTCCGGAAATCGCCCGCCTGGCGGAGCTCGGCACTCCTGGCCGCTTCGTGTTCCCGCGGCCGATGACCGATCGCCCCGGCCTGGACTTCAGCTTCAGCGGGCTCAAGACCTTTACCCTGAACACCTGGCAGCGTTGCGTCGAGGCCGGCGACGACAGCGAGCAGACCCGCTGCGACATCGCCCTGGCGTTCCAGACCGCGGTGGTCGAGACCCTGCTGATCAAGTGCCGTCGCGCCTTGAAGCAGACCGGCCTGAAGAACCTGGTGATCGCCGGCGGCGTCAGCGCCAACCAGGCGCTGCGCAGCGGCCTGGAAAAGATGCTCGGCGAAATGAAGGGGCAGGTGTTCTACGCCCGCCCGCGCTTCTGCACCGACAATGGCGCGATGATCGCCTACGCCGGCTGCCAGCGCCTGCTCGCCGGCCAGCATGACGGCCCGGCGATCAGCGTCCAGCCGCGCTGGCCGATGGAGTCGCTGCCGGCGGTCTGAGTGGCCGCCAGGTCGCAGTCAGGCAGGTGTCGATGACGCAGCTGGGCCAGACTGCATGAAGTTTTTTCCTTTTATGGATTAGAAATGCCGTTCGCGGCCGGCGAACAGATCGCGTAAGTTGGCGCGGTGCCGCCAGACGATCAGGCCGGTCAGCACGGTCATCGGCAGCAGCGCTCCGGGCTGCTGCCAGGCCAGCAACGGCAGGGTCAGCGGGGTGGCCACCAGCGAGGCGAGCGAGCTGGTGCGCGACAGCTTGAAGGTCAGCAGCCAGGCCGCCGCGGCCAGCAGTACGGCCGGCGGATAGAGGCCGAGGAGCATGCCCGCGGCGGTGGCGACACCCTTGCCGCCGCGGAAGTTGAAGTACAGCGGGTACAGGTGGCCGATCACGGCGGCGATGCCGACCCAGGCCTCCTCCATCACGCCGAGCCCCAGCCAGCGGGCGACCAGCACCGGCAGCAGGCCTTTGCCGACGTCGCCGAGCAGGGTCAGGATGGCGAGTTTCTTCCCGGCGACGCGCAGCATGTTGGTCGCGCCGGGGTTGCCGGAACCGCTGGCGCGCGGGTCCTGGGTGCCGAACCAGCGGCTGAGCAGGACGGCGAAGGAGAGGGAACCGAGCAGGTAGGCGAGGATCGCCAGTAGCCAGACCATGGATTCCACCGAGGACGAGGGTGTCCTCGATTCTAACGGGGCGGCGCACGCTTGTCGTGGCATCCCTTGGAGCGGATAGCGAAGTGGACAGAGTTTTTATCGAAGGCTTGGAGGTCGATACCGTCATCGGCGTGTACGACTGGGAGCGCGGCATCCGTCAGTGCCTGCGCCTGGACCTGACCCTGGGCTGGGACAACCGTCCGGCCGCCGCGGGCGACGATCTCGCCCTGGCGCTGGACTATGCCGCGTTGTCCGAGCGGGTGCAGGAGTTCGCCCGGGAATCGCATTTCCAGTTGGTGGAAACCTTCGCCGAGCGCCTCGCCGAGGTACTGATGGGCGAGCGCGGCATTCCCTGGCTGCGCATCCGCGTGACCAAGCCCGGCGCGGTGCCGGCGGCCCGTGGCGTTGGCGTGGAGATCGAACGCGGATGTCGCTGATCCCGGTCTACCTCGGCCTCGGCAGCAATGTCGAGCGTGAGCGCCATCTGCATGCCGGCCTCGATGCGCTGGCCGCTTTCCTTCATGACCTGCGTTGTTCGCCGGTATTCGAGAGCGAGCCGGTGGGTATCAAGAGCGGGCCGTTCTTCAACCTGGTGGTGTCTGCCCGCACCGATCTGCCGCTGGCCGAACTGAGCCTGCGACTCAAGCACATCGAGGCCGACAATGGCCGCTATGCGCCAGAGCGCAAGGGGCTGCCGCTGGATATCGACGTGCTGTTCTACGGCGACCTGGTGGGCGATTTCGATGGCCTGGTGCTGCCGCGCGCCGAAGTGCTGAAGAACGCTTTCGTGCTCTGGCCCTTGTCCGAGCTGGCGCCGAACCTGGAGCATCCGGTCGCCCGCCAGCCGCTGGGCGATCTCTGGCGCGAGACGAGGATCCAGCAGAAGCTCTGGCCGGCGCCATTCGAATGGCGTGGCCAGGCGTTGACTCCCGAAGCGCTGCTTCAGGCCTTTCCGCGTTCTTCCTTGTAGGCCTTGAGTGCGGCGAGGCGCGCACGCTTCAGCGCCTCGCCCAGTTCCGCGCCCTTCAAGCCCTTTTCCACCAGCGGCTTCACGCTGACTGCCCGCGCTGCCTGCGCCGCGCCGAGCAGGTAGGCGGCCTGCGGATAGTCCCGCTGTTCCAGGCCGAGGCGGCCGCGCGCGTCCATCTCGCTGGCGGCGACGAACTCCTCGAAACGCTGCGGGCGGCGATACACGTCGAAGCTCTGCAACAGCTCCAGCAGTGTATTCGGGCGCAGCTCCAGCGCCCGATGGGCGTGGGTGTGGTACTCGCCCACCAGGCGCGCCAGTTCCTGGCAGTCGCGCGGCACCCTGAAGCGCTGGTTCACCGCATCGATCAACGGCACGCCGCGGGCCTCGTGGGCGATATGGCGGGGCCAGTCCGCTTCGCTGGTGAGTCCCTTGCCCAGGTCGTGCAGCAGGCAGGCCCAGCGTACGCTGAGCGGCTGCCGGTGGCGGGCGCATTGCTGCAATACCGACAGGACATGGACGCCGGTATCGATTTCCGGATGGTGGGCCGCCGGCTGCGGTACGCCGAATAGCGCCTCGACTTCCGGGATCAGTTCGGCCAGGGCGCCGCAGTCGTGCAGGACCTGGATGAAGACCTCGGGGTTGGGTTCCATCAGGGCTCGGGAAATTTCCTTCCAACTGCGCTCCGGGGTCAGCGCCTGCAACTCGCCGGATTCCGCCAGTTGGCGCATCAGGGCGAGGGTTTCGGCGGCGACCCGGAAGCCCAGGCCGGCGTAGCGGGCGGCGAAGCGCGCTACGCGCAGGACCCGCAGGGGATCCTCGGCGAACGCCGGGGAAACGTGACGCAGCAGGCGCGCCTCGAGGTCGGCCTGGCCGCCGTAGGGGTCTATTACCCGGCCCTGTTCGTCCTCGGCCATGGCGTTGATGGTCAGGTCACGGCGAGTCAGGTCTTCCTCCAGGGTCACCTCGGGGCTGGCATGGAAGGTGAAGCCGCCGTAGCCGCGCCCGCTCTTTCGCTCGGTGCGCGCCAGGGCGTATTCCTCGCCGCTCTGCGGATGAAGGAAGACCGGGAAGTCGGCGCCCACCGGGCGGTAGCCGCGGGCGAGCATCTCGTCGCTGCTGGCACCGACCACCACCCAGTCGATATCGGTGACCGGACGGCCGAGAAGGCGATCGCGCACGGCGCCGCCGACCTTGTAAATCTGCATGGGAATCCTCCGCGTGATAGGCGGAAGTCTACCCCAGGGTGTCCTAGCGGGCGCGTGGAAGCAGCCGGAGCAGGGCGCCGACCGCCAGTTCGAGCTGTTCCGGATTGGCCCTGGCGGGGCTGAGGCCGGTGCTTACCATACCTTCCCAGAGAACGCGCTCCTCCAGGTCGACCAGGCGCACGCGCAATGTCCCGGTTTCGTCGCGCAGGCTGTGGATCGCCAGATAAGGCCCCATGCCGGAGGTGGGCGGAAGGTCGGGGCGGAATTCCAGCGGTGCGTCGCGTAGCGCCAGCCAGTAGTAGACGCGGAATTGCGGGGTAGCGCTCTCGTGGTAGCCGTGGGTCGCCAGTCCCTGGCGCAGCTCTGCGTTTATCAGCGGATAGCGGTTGCGGTAGGGCAGGGCGTCGACCGCCTGTTCCGGCGGCATCAACTGGAAACCTTGCAGGCCGGGCAGTCCGGCGCTGGCCGGATGGGTCACCCGGGCGCTGGGGATGTGGCTGGCGCAGGTGGCCAGGACGAGGCAGAGCAGGACGATGGCGAACAGGCGCATGGCGGCTCCCGTGGACGGCCGGCTTCTTGTTCTGCTGTGGGCGGCCCGACCGTGCCGGCATGCTGGCCGGCGGTCGGGGCGGACGTCAACCGATCAAATGGGCGGGATGATCAGGTCCAAACGCGGGTAGCCTTCCTCGCCCTCGCTGGCGCCCTTGGGCGGCATGTGGTGGGTCTGCACGAGCTGGTCGCCCTGTAGGGTCTCCAGGTGGATATCGAAGCCCCACAAGCGATGCAGGTGCTTGAGCACGTCGGCGGTGGAATCGCTCAGCGGCTGGCGGTCGAACTGCTGGTGGCGCAGGGTCAGCGAGCGGTCGCCGCGACGGTCGACGTTCCAGATCTGGATGTTCGGCTCGCGGTTGCCGAGGTTGTACTGCGCCGCCAGGGTCTCGCGGATGGTGCGGTAGCCGGCTTCGTCGTGGATCGCCGCGACCAGCAGGTCGTCCTTCTGGTCGTCGTCGAGAATGCTGAACAGCTTCAGGTCGCGAATCACCTTGGGCGAGAGGAACTGCAGGATGAAGCTTTCGTCCTTGAAGCTCTTCATGGCGAACTTCAGCGTGGCCAGCCAGTCGCTGCCGGCGATATCCGGGAACCAGCGGCGGTCCTCGTCGGTAGGTTCCTCGCAGATGCGGCGGATGTCGCGGTACATGGCGAAGCCCAGGGCGTAGGGGTTGATGCCGCTGTAGTAGGGGCTGTCGAAGGACGGCTGGTAGACCACGCTGGTGTGGTATTGCAGGAACTCCATCATGAAGCCGTCGTTGACCAGGCCTTCGTCGTAGAGGTCGTTGAGCAGCGTGTAGTGCCAGAAGGTCGCCCAGCCTTCGTTCATCACCTGGGTCTGGCGTTGCGGGTAGAAATACTGGGCGATCTTGCGCACGATGCGGATCACCTCGCGCTGCCAGGGCTCCAGAAGCGGCGCGTTCTTCTCGATGAAGTAGAGGATGTTCTCCTGCGGCTCGCTCGGATAGCGCGCCATGGATTGTTCCTTGTCCTTGCCGCCGACGCGCGGGATGGTCCGCCAGAGGTCGTTGACCTGGCGCTGGATCAGTTCCTCGCGCTCCTTCTGCCGCTGCCGCTCCTCTTCCGCGGAAATCGGGTAGGGACGCTTGTAGCGGTCGACACCGTAGTTCATCAGGGCGTGGCAGGAGTCGAGCAGGTCTTCCACCGCGTCGATCCCGTAGCGCTCCTCGCACTGCATGATGTACTGCTTGGCGAACACCAGGTAATCGATGATCGAACTGGCATCGGTCCAGGTGCGGAACAGGTAGTTGCCCTTGAAGAAACTGTTGTGCCCGTAGCAGGCGTGGGCGATCACCAGCGCCTGCATGCACTGGGTGTTTTCCTCCATCAGGTAGGCGATGCAGGGGTCGGAGTTGATCACGATCTCGTAGGCCAGGCCCATCTGGCCACGCTTGTAGTTCTTTTCCGTGCTGAGGAAGTGCTTGCCGTAGGACCAGTGGTTATAGCCGATCGGCATGCCCACCGAGGCGTAGGCGTCCATCATCTGCTCGGCGGTGATCACCTCGATCTGGTTCGGATAGGTATCCAGGGCATAGCGCTCGGCGATCCTGCTGATTTCCCGGTCGTACTGCTGGATCAGCTCGAAGGTCCATTCCGAGCCGGTGGCGATGGGCTGGCGCTTGCTCATGCGACGAGCCTCCTCTGGAACAGCTCGCGGAACACCGGGTAGATGTCCGATGCCGAGACGATCTGCTGCTGGGCGAAGCTGTCTTCGAAGGCTTCGCGCACGCGCTCGTACTCGAACCACAGGGCCTGGTGTTCGCGCGGGGTGATCTCGACGTAGGTGTAGTACTGGACGAACGGCATGATCTGCTTGAGGAGGATGTCCCGGCACACCGGCGAGTCGTCGTTCCAGTTGTCGCCGTCCGAGGCCTGGGCGGCGTAGATGTTCCACTCATGGGTCGGATAGCGCTCGGCCATGATCTCCTGCATCATCTTCAGCGCGCTGGAGACGATGGTGCCGCCGGTCTCGCGGGAGTAGAAGAACTCCTCCTCGTCGACCTCGCGGGCGCTGGTGTGGTGGCGGATGAACACCACTTCGATCTTCTCGTAGTTCCGCTTGAGGAACAGGTAGAGCAGGATGAAGAAGCGCTTGGCGATGTCCTTGGTCGCCTGGGTCATCGAGCCGGAGACGTCCATCAGGCAGAACATCACCGCCTTGGAGGTGGGGTTGGGCTGCTTGACCAGCAGGTTGTACTTGAGATCGAAGGTATCGAGGAACGGCACCCGGTCGATGCGCGCGCGGAGCTTGGCGATTTCCAGCTCGAGTTCCTGGATATCGCCGAGGTTGTCCGGCTCTTCGCGCTTGATCCGCTCCAGTTCCTTCAGCGCCGCGCGCAGCTTGGCCCGGCTGCCGCCGGACAGCGCGATGCGCCGCGCATGGGCCGAGCGCAGGGTGCGGACGATGTTGATGCGCGACGGGTTGCCGTCGTTGCTGATGCCGGCGCGGACGGTCTTGAAGGTGTCGGTGCCGGTGATGTGGCGCTTGACCAGGTTGGGCAGCTCCAGGTCCTCGAACATGAAGTCGAGGAATTCCTCCTGGGTGATCTGGAAGACGAAGTCGTCCATGCCTTCGCCGCTGTTGCTGGCCTTGCCGCCGCCGCGGCCGCCCCCGCCGCCGGATGGGCGGGCGATGTGCTCGCCGGCGGTGAATTCCTTGTTGCCGGGGTGGACGACGGTCTGCCGCCCGCCGCGGCCATGGTGCAGCACCGGTTCGTCGATATCGCGCCCGGGAATGCTGATCTGCTCGCCGTGCTCCATGTCGGTAATGGAGCGCCGGCTGACGGCCTCCTCGACGGCCTTCTTGATGTGTTCACGGTAGCGCCTCAGGAAGCGCTGGCGGTTCACCGTGCTCTTGTTCTTGCCGTTCAGACGCCGGTCGATGACGTAGCTCATGAATGCTCCTCAGGGCCTGTGGCGCCCCGCCGGAGCGGAGGCGCCGAGGTCCGAATGCGACGGCGACCGGTACGGTCGCAGCGACCGTACCGATGGCAGACTACTGCGACTTGCGAACCCGCAGGTACCATTCCGACAGCAGGCGGACCTGCTTCTCGGTGTAGCCGCGCTCGACCATGCGTTTGACGAAGTCGTTGTGCTTCTGCTGGTCCTCCTTGCTGGCCTTGGCGTTGAAGCTGATGACCGGAAGCAGGTCCTCGGTGTTGGAGAACATCTTCTTCTCGATCACTACGCGCAGCTTCTCGTAGGACAGCCAGCTCGGATTCTTGCCGTTGTTGCCGGCGCGGGCGCGCAGCACGAAGTTGACGATCTCGTTGCGGAAGTCCTTCGGGTTGCTGATGCCGGCGGGTTTCTCGATCTTCTCCAGTTCCTCGTTGAGGGCGGCGCGGTTGAGGATCTCGCCGGTTTCCGGGTCGCGGTATTCCTGGTCCTGGATCCAGAAGTCGGCGTACAGCACATAGCGGTCGAAGATGTTCTGACCGTATTCGCTGTAGGACTCCAGGTAGGCGGTCTGGATTTCCTTGCCGATGAACTCGACGTAGCGCGGCGCCAGGTATTCCTTGATGAAGCGCAGGTAGCGCTCGCGGGTTTCCGGCTGGAACTGTTCCTGCTCGATCTGCTGTTCGAGGACGTAGAGCAGGTGCACCGGGTTGGCCGCTACCTCGTGCGGGTCGAAGTTGAATACCTTGGAGAGGATCTTGAAGGCGAAGCGGGTGGAAAGCCCGGCCATGCCTTCGTCGACCCCGGCCGAGTCGCGGTATTCCTGGATCGACTTGGCCTTGGGATCGGTATCTTTCAGGTTTTCGCCGTCATATACCCGCATCTTCGAGTAGATATTCGAGTTTTCCGGCTCTTTCAGCCTCGACAGCACGGAGAACTGCGAGAGCATCTTCAGGGTGTCCGGCGCGCAGTGGGCATGCGCCAGCGAGCTGTTGACCAGCAACTTGTCGTAGATCTTGATCTCGTCCGCCACGCGCAGGCAGTACGGCACCTTGACGATGTAGATGCGGTCGATGAAGGCCTCGTTGTTCTTGTTGTTGCGGAAACTGTGCCATTCCGATTCGTTGGAGTGAGCCAGGATGATGCCGCTGTAGGGCAGGGCGCCGAGACCTTCGGTGCTGTTGTAGTTGCCTTCCTGGGTCGCGGTCAGCAGCGGGTGCAGGACCTTGATCGGGGCCTTGAACATCTCGACGAATTCCATCAGGCCCTGGTTGGCCCGGCAGAGGGCGCCCGAATAGCTGTAGGCGTCCGCGTCGTTCTGCGGGTATTCCTCCAGCTTGCGGATGTCGACCTTGCCGACCAGCGCGGATATGTCCTGGTTGTTCTCGTCGCCGGGCTCGGTCTTGGCGATGGCGATCTGGTTGAGGATCGAGGGGTACAGCTTGACCACGCGGAACTGGCTGATGTCGCCGCCGAACTCGTTGAGGCGCTTGGTTGCCCAGGGCGACATGATCGAGCGCAGGTAGCGCCTCGGGATGCCGTAGTCCTCCTCGAGGATGGCGCCGTCTTCGTCGGGGTTGAACAAGCCCAGCGGCGACTCGAAGACCGGTGAGCCCTTGATCGCGTAGAAGGGCACCTTCTCCATCAGTTGCTTGAGTTTTTCCGCCAGGGAGGATTTACCGCCGCCGACCGGGCCGAGCAGGTAAAGGATCTGCTTCTTCTCCTCCAGGCCCTGGGCCGCGTGGCGGAAGAACGCGACGATCTGGTCGATGCATTCCTCCATGCCGTGGAAGTCGGCGAACGCCGGGTAGCGGCGAATCACCTTGTTGGAGAAGATCCGCGACAGCCTGGAGTCCACCGAGGTGTCCAGCAACTCCGGCTCGCCGATCGCCATCAGCAGGCGCTCGGCGGCGGAGGCATAGGCTGTCTTGTCTTGCTTGCAGAGGTCGAGATATTCCTGGAGGGAATATTCCTCTTGACGGGTCGCTTCGAAGCGTTCCTGGAAGTGACTGAAAATGCTCATGACGTCTCCTCGCTCGATGCAGTGAGCCGGCGCGGGATCGGTCGTGCGGGTGCGGGGGGGCCGCCAGCCAGGCCGGCGAGAATCCCCCAGACTCCGTCGCTGCACGGTGCTTCCCTTTCCGCCAGCGCTCCTAACGGTCACAGCCGATGGCCCGGAAGCCGGTGTGCCGGCTCTCCCCTGTTTTGGATGGCCTGAGGAAAAGAATAGTTCGTTCTGGACGGAGTAAAGGAAGAAAGGCGAGAGAAGTTACAGTTTTTTTGGCGGGGTAGCGGCGCGGCCTACTCCGCTTCGCCGCTGCTGGTATCCGCGGGATAGACGCTGCGCCATAGCTCGAAGCCGCCGTCGAGGCTGTAGACGTCGCTGAAGCCCTGCTGGATGAAATAGGCGGCGGCGCTCTGGCTGGAGTTACCGTGGTAGCAGACCACCACCAGCGGAGCGTCGAGGTCGGCGGCGGCGATGAAGTCCGCCACCGAGTGGTTGTCGATGTGCCGCGAGCCGCTGATGTGGCCGACAGCGAAGCTCTGCGGGTCGCGGATGTCGACCACCTGGGCGCCGTTTTCGCGGAGCTGGCGGGCCTGTTCGGGGGCGATGCGCTGGAAGGTGTCGCTCATGTCGGGGTACCTGTGTACAGGGCGTCCACCGGACGCCGGGGATTCATGCGGGCGTGGCGGCGGGTCTGGCCGGCGCGCGCTGTTCGGCGCAATCGCAGCTCAGGCGTTCGCCGCTGTCGACGTTCAGCAGGGTCATCCGCGCGCCCCAGACGCAGCCGGTGTCCAGGGCGAACAGGCCGGGCTCGTCGCAGTGGCCTTCGAGGGCCGCCCAGTGGCCGAAGATGATCTTCTCGCCGCGGGTCTTGCGCGAAGGGAAGCTGAACCAGGGGGCGTAGCCGGGCGGCGCGGTGTCGAGGCCTTCCTTGCTCTTCAGGTCGAGCTTGCCATCTTCGGTGCAGAAACGCATGCGGGTGAAGTAGTTGGTGATCACCCTCAGGCGGTCGATGCCATGCAGCTTCTTGTCCCACTTGGCCGGTTCGTTGCCGTACATGCCGTCGAGGAACAGCGGCAGGCGCTGGTCGTCGCGCAATGCTTGCTCCACCTCGGCTGCGCGCAGGCGGGCTTTTTCCAGGCTCCACTGCGGGGGGATGCCGGCATGCACCAGGGCGACCTTGCGTTGTTCGTCGTAGTGCAGCAGCGGCAGGCGACGCAGCCAGTCGAGCAGTGGCTCGCGGTCCGGCGCCTCGAGGATTTCCCGCAGCGTGTCGGACTTCTTCAGGCGCTCGGACTTGTGCGCCACCGCCAGCAGGTGCAGGTCGTGGTTGCCCAGGACGCTGACCACCGACTCGCGCATGGCATAGAGGAAGCGCAGCGTCTCCAGGGACTGCGGGCCGCGGTTGACCAGGTCGCCGACCAGCCACAGGCGGTCCTTGGCCGGGTCGAAGGCGACGCGCTCCAGCAGGCATTTCAGGGGATCCAGGCAACCCTGCAGGTCGCCTACCGCGTAGACCGCCATCAGTGCAGCGCTCCCGGTACGGCCAGGCGAAACACCGGGATCGCGGCGTCGAAGGCGATTCCGTCGCTGCCGAGCATCTGGTAGCTGCCGCGCATGCTGCCGACCCGGGTCGCCAGCACCGTGCCGCTGGTGTAGGTGTGTTGCGCGCCGGGGGCGATCAGCGGTTGCTCGCCGACCACGCCGGCGCCGCGAACTTCCTGGGTACGGCCGTCGCCGTCGGTGATGATCCAGTGGCGCGACAGCAGTTGGGCCGGAACCTCGCCCTGGTTCTCGATGGTCACCGTGTAGGCGAAGGCGAAACGGTTCTGCTCCGGGGCGGACTGTTCCGGAAGGTAGCGGGTGTCGACCCTGACGTTGACCTGGTGCTGGGTATCGCTCATACGGCTTGCCTGATTCCTGACGAGTGTCTCACCAGACTAACGATTGCCTGGCAGCTCGGCCAGCCGGTTGGCCAGGCGGACGAATGCGGCCAGGTCGAGTTGTTCGGGACGGAGGGTCGGATCGACCTCTGCGGCCTCGATGTCCTCGACGCTCAGGAGAGGCTTGAGGGTGTTGCGCAGGGTCTTGCGGCGCTGGTTGAAGGCCTCGCGGACCACCCGCTCGAGCAGTTTCGGATCGCGTGCCGGATGGGGCGGCTCGGCGAAGGGGGTGAGACGGACGATGGCCGAGTCGACCTTGGGCGGCGGGTTGAACGCGCCGGGGCCGACGTTGAACAGGTGCTCCACCCGACAGTGATACTGGACCATGATCGAGAGCCGGCCCCAGTCTCCGCCGCCCGGCGTGGCCGCCAGGCGCTCCACCACTTCCTTTTGCAGCATGAAGTGCATGTCCTCGATCACCGGCGCGTGCTCCAGCAGATGGAAGATCAGTGGCGTGGAGATGTTGTAGGGCAGGTTGCCGACCACTCGCAGCTTCTCGCCGCTCTCCACCAGCGAGGCGAAATCGAACTTGAGGGCGTCGCCCTGGTGCAGGCTGAAGCGCGACTCGAGGCCGAATTTCAGCTTCAACAGGGGGATCAGGTCCTGGTCGAGCTCGATCACGTCCAGGCGTGCGCCGCTGCCCAGCAGTCCCTCGGTCAGGGCGCCCTGGCCCGGGCCGATCTCCAGCAGGCGCTGACCCTCGCGGGCATGGATGGCACGGAGGATGCGGTGAATCACCCCGGCATCGTGCAGGAAGTTCTGGCCGAAGCGCTTGCGCGCGCGGTGTTGGTAAAGCTCGGACATTGGAAACGGTTCCAGGCTGCGGGCCCCAGGCCAAGGCGGGAGGCGCGGATGCGAAAGGGCGCCATTTTAACAGCGAAGCGTCGGGCCGGCAGGGCTAAACGATGGCCGACCGCCGTCAGCAGCGGCTGGCCGCCATCTGGTAGGCGGTTTCCAGGGCGACCTGCAGGCTGCCGCTATCGATGCGGCCGCTTCCGGCCAGGTCGAGCGCGGTACCGTGGTCGACAGAGGTGCGGATGATCGGCAGGCCGAGGGTCACGTTCACGGCGGCACCGAAGCCCTTGTACTTGAGCACGGGGAGACCCTGGTCGTGGTACATCGCCAGCACCGCGTCGCAATGCTCCAGGTGCTTGGGAGTGAACAGGGTGTCGGCCGGCAGCGGGCCGACCAGGTCGAGGCCTTCGCCACGCAGGCGCTCGAGGCAGGGTTCGATCACCTCGATCTCTTCCCGGCCCAGGTGACCGCCTTCGCCGGCGTGCGGGTTGAGTCCGCAGACCAGGATGCGCGGATGGGCGATGCCGAACTTGTCGCGCAGGTCGGCGTGGAGGATGCGCGCGACCCGGGACAGGCGCTCGTCGCTAATGGCGTCGGCGACCTCGCGCAGCGGCAGGTGGGTGGTCGCCAGGGCCACGCGCAGGCCACGAGTGGCCAGCATCATCACCACCTGGGCGGTGTGGGTGAGGTCGGCGAGGAATTCGGTATGGCCGGAAAAGGGGATGCCGGCTTCGTTGATCACGCCCTTGTGCACCGGTGCGGTGATCATCCCGGCGAAGTGCCCGTCGAGGCAGCCCTGGCCGGCGCGGGTCAGGGTTTCCAGGACGTAGGCGGCGTTGGCTCGGTCCAATTGCCCGGGCCGGACCGGGGCGGCCAGGGGCGTATCCCATACGTACAGTTGGCCGGCCTTGGCCGGTCGCTCTGGCCAGGCGGCCGGGGAAACGTCCTTAAGGTCGATCGCCAGGCCCAGTTGGCCGGCGCGCTCTTGCAGGAGCGTGCGGCTGGCGATGGCGATCAGGGGGTGGGGCTGGGCGGAGCGGGCGAGCAGCAGGCACAGATCGGGTCCGATACCTGCCGGCTCGCCTGGAGTGAGCGCGAAGCGCAGGCTCACTGCTTGATTTCCACGTAGGCCTCGTCGCGGATCTGCCGCAGCCAGGCTTGCAGTTCCTCGTCGTACTTGCGGTTGCGCAGTACGCTTACCGCCTGCTGCTCGCGGAACTTCTCGCTGCTGTCGGTGGCGCGACGGCCGAGGACCTGCAGGATGTGCCAGCCGAACTGCGAGCGGAACGGCTTGGACAGCTCGCCCTGCGGGGTATCGTTCATCACCTGGCGGAACTCGGGCACCAGGGCTTCCGGATCGATCCAGTTCAGGTCGCCGCCGTTGAGGGCGGAACCCGGATCTTCGGAGAAGCTCTTCGCCAGTTCGCCGAAGTCTTCCCCGGACTGGATGCGCTCGTACAGCTTCTGCGCCAGCTTCTCGGTCTCCGCTTCGCTGCGGATCTCGCTGGGCTTGAGCAGGATATGGCGGACATGCACTTCGTCACGGACCATCTTGCTGCCGCCGCGCTTCTCTTCCAGCTTGAGGATGATGAAGCCGCCGGGGGTGCGGACAGGCTCGGTGACGTCGCCGACGGCCAGGGAGCCGATCATGCTGTCGAACGGCTGCGGCAACTGGGCGGCCTTGCGCCAGCCGATCTCGCCGCCTTCCAGGGCGTTATCGCCGGCCGAGCGGGAAATCGCCAGTTGGCCGAAGTCGGCGCCCTGCTTGAGCTGCTGGTAAAGCTCCTGGGCCTGCCTTGCGGCGGCCT
Organism: Pseudomonas aeruginosa; assembly: GCF_001457615.1. Classification (GTDB taxonomy): domain Bacteria; phylum Pseudomonadota; class Gammaproteobacteria; order Pseudomonadales; family Pseudomonadaceae; genus Pseudomonas; species Pseudomonas aeruginosa. The sequence goes on from NZ_LN831024.1 coordinate 641,530, forward strand.
GGATCACGTCCGAGGACGCGGCTTCCGGCACCGGGATCAGGATATTGGCCAGGCGGTACTCTTCGGAAAGCTGGATCTTGCCCATGTCCGAGGCGAGGAAGTTCTTCACCTCCTGCTCGCTGACCTGGATGCGCTCGGCGACCCGGCGCTGGCGCACACGGCTGATCACCATCTCGCGACGGACCTGCTCGCGGGCGTCGGCGTAGGACAGGCCGTCGCGGGTGAGGGCGGCCTGGAACTGCTCCAGGCTCATGCCGTTGCGCTGGGCGATGGTGCCCATCGCCTGGTTCAGCTCCTCGTCGGAGATGCGGATGCCGGAGCGGTCGCCGATCTGCTGCTGGATGTTCTCGATGATCAGGCGTTCCAGCACCTGCTGGGTCAGCACGTGCTCGGGCGGCAGCGGCGCACCGCGCTTGAGCAGGGTCTGGTGCACTTCACGCAGGCGCTGGTCGAGCTGGCTCTGCATGATCACATCGTTGTCGACGATGGCGACGACCCGGTCCAGTGGTACCACTTCGGCATGCGCGAAGGAGCAAAGGAGTGCTGCGCCCAATGCAAGGGGGCGCAGCCGGTTACATAGCTTGATCTTCACGTTGACGATAACCTTGGATGCCTTTGTCGAGGAACATTTCCGTCTTGTTGCCTACGATGCCGCCGAGGCCCTTCAGGACGATCTGCAGGAAGATGCCGCGGTCGGCTTTTTCATTTTGGTTGAGGAAGGCATCGTCATCCACGTCCAGCCAGTAGCGGTTGATCAGACGCAGCTTCCAGCAGCAGCTGTCGTATTCGAAGCCACCGAAGGCCTCTAGGGTCCGGTTCTTGTTGTAGTCGTACTGCCAGCGGGCGAGCACGGACCATTGCGGCACCAGCGGCCAGATGACGGAGAAATCATGCTGCTTGATGATGTCGTTCTCGCGGCCATACTCGAAGCGGCCCGTAGAGCTGTTGAAGCGGCGGGAGTCCTCGCGGTAGCGATAGCCTGCGTTGACCACCTTGTTCGGATTGTCTTCCGGCTGGTAATGGAACATCGCACTGCCAGACTCGGTGCGGCTCGTGTTGGGGTTCCAGTTAAAGTCGGAACTGACTCTCCAGTCGCGATTGAAGCGATATTGGCCCATCAAGGCATAAGGAGAGCGCCAGCTATCTGTATCCGGGTCTTTCAGGTCCAGATTGGGATTTTTGCTTCTCATGAGCGCCAGATCTTTTTCAGATAGACCTGGAAGCTGAACACGACGGTCGCGGAAGTAATAAATTTGCCCTGCACTCAAACTTGCACGTTCGAATCCATTGGATTCGATGAAACGGGTGGTTACACCAAGAGAGAGTTGATTGGCATCACCGATACGGTCACGACCGGAGAAGCGGTTTTCCCTCCATAGGGAGTCGTAGCTGAACGAAGGTTCACTGGTGTCGAATACCGGGATGTTCTCCTGATCCTTGTATGGAACGTAGAGATACATCGCCCTTGGCTCCAGGGTTTGTCGGAATTGCGTACCGGCTAAGGTGGTGTCGCGATCAAAGTACAGCCCGCTATCGACCTTAACCAGAGGCAATGAACGATCTTGGCTGCTATCGAAGGTCTCGTCATAGGTCGTGAGAGTGCGCTTGCCCTGGCTGTCCAGATCCAAATCATATTTGGTGTACAGGTACTTCAAGGTCGGCGTCAGGTAACCCCAACTGCGGGTCATCGGTAGGCTCATGCCGGGTTCGAGATGTACACGGTCGCCGGTGGAGCGTGCCAGGCCTTGTAGATAGGCGTCCGGGCGACGGCCCCACTCGCTGCCGTCGTCGTTCAGGTAAATATTATCGTCCAAATCCCGGTCGAAGCGGACGAACTCGGTGCTGTAGTTGAACTTCACACCGCCAGGTTCGTAAGGCAAGAAACCATCGAAAGTGATCTGTGGCAGACGCTCGTAAGGCGTTACATCGGTGGTGGTCGCCAACTGGTACGCCTGCGCATTCAAGCGGCCAGTAAAGGTGTCCCCGCGATAGGTCAGAGTGCCCCGTTGGTTGACGTAAGTAGTACTGCCTACACCCAGGTCAGTATCCAGATCCTGGAAGTAATAGGGATCGCTGATCCGTGTGTAGTCGACCTCGGCCAGCCAGCGCGAATCGAGGCCGGTGGTGTTCTTGAGGCCGTAGAGCCAGCGGTCCTTGCTGTAGTCCGGGAAGTTCTCGCGGTGATCGTCCTTGTCGTTCAGGTAGGCGGCGTTGACGGTGCCTTCGCTGCTGTGGGTCAGGTAGCGGAACTCGCCTTCCAGCATCATGCCGCGCTTGGCCATGTAGCGCGGGTACAGCGTGGCGTCGTAGTTCGGCGCCAGGTTGAAGTAGTACGGGGTGACCAGGGTGAAGCCGGTGTCGCTGGTGCTGCTGAAGCTCGGCGGCAGGAAGCCGGACTGGCGGCGGTCGTCGATCGGGAAATAGATGTACGGGGTGTAGAACACCGGGAAATCTTTGACCCGGAGGGTCGCGTTGGTCGCGGTGCCGAAGCCGGTGGCCGGGTTCAGCTTGACGTTGTTGCCCTTCAGGGTCCAGGCGTTGCTGCTCGGTTCGCAGCGGGTGTAGGTGCCATCCTTGAGCATGATGATGGCGTTCTCGCTGCGCTTGGCGTAGAGCGCGCTGCCGCGGGCATGGGCCTTGTGGATCACGTACTCGGCGTTGTCGACCTGGGCCTCGCCGTTGTCCAGCTGGACCTGGGCGTGGTCGCCGACCACCAGCATGCCCTTGTCGCGCAGCTTGACGTTGCCGACCAGTTCGCCGCGGTTTTCCAGCTGGTGCAGGTTGGCCTCGTCGCCTTCCACCTGCATGCTGCCCTGGCGCAGGACCACGTCACCGGCGAGGGTGGCGATCTGTTTTTCCTGCTCGTAGCGCGAAGCCTTGGCGGATACGTAGGTCGGGCTCTCGTCGCTGGGCGCGCCGTCATCCATGCCCGGACGCACCGGCTCGATGTAGGAGCCGCCGCAATAGGGGCCGATTTCCGCCAACTGGGCGGCGGTCAGTTTTTCCCGAGGAATCCAGTCGAGGTGCGAGTAGTCCGCACTGCGGGACTTCAGCGCGCGACCGCCGGACTCGGTGACCAGGCGCTGGGTCGGCTCTGCCTCGACGGTTTCGCCTCCGCTGCCGGATACACTGGTGCCCGCCGCGGCGGTGCTGACCGAGGTCGCGGTATGCGCCGGGCGCGGTGGCAGGTTGGCATTGGCGTTCTGCAGCGGGGAGCAATCCCAGCCGCCGGTGGCCGATACCTTGCAGTCGAACTGATCGGCGGCCTGTACAGTCAATGCTGCGACCGGCTGCAGAGCCAGCAGGCTGCCGGTGACCAGCAGGGGAAACTTTCTTCGAAACACGAGGGATTTCACTGCCATCTTGTTAATCCGGGCTTCCTGCGCGCCATCGGCCCGGTGGGCCGCACGCCTCTCGATGGGCTGAAAAAGATGCTGGATAATAAAGCATGACCTGCGCAACGGCTAGGGCCGTGGAGAACCCCGTAAATGTCTGATGATGCCCGTTTCCAGCAGCTGAATCGCTGGTTGGACTCTTGTTTGCCCGAGTTGTTCGTTGCCGAAGGTTGGGGGGAAGTGCCCCCCGCCGAACTGATCCCGGCCAGTAGCGACGCCAGCTTCCGTCGTTATTTCCGCTGGCAGGGAGGGGACCGCAGCCTGGTGGTGATGGACGCGCCGCCGCCCCAGGAAGACTGCCGACCGTTCGTCAAGGTCGCCGGACTGCTCGCCGGAGCCGGCGTGCATGTGCCGAGGATTCTCGCCCAGGATCTGGAGAACGGTTTCCTGCTGCTCAGTGACCTGGGCCGGCAGACCTACCTCGACGTGCTTCATCCCGGGAATGCCGACGAGCTGTTCGAACCGGCCCTGGATGCGCTGATCGCCTTCCAGAAGGTCGATGTCGCCGGTGTCCTGCCTGCCTACGACGAAGCGGTGCTGCGCCGCGAGCTGCAGCTGTTCCCCGACTGGTACCTGGCCCGCCACCTCGGCGTGGAGCTGGAGGGCGAGACGCTGGCCCGCTGGAAACGGATCTGCGACCTGCTGGTACGCAGCGCGCTGGAGCAACCGCGGGTGTTCGTCCATCGGGACTATATGCCGCGCAATCTGATGCTCAGCGAGCCCAACCCGGGCGTCCTCGACTTCCAGGACGCCCTGCACGGCCCGGTCACCTACGATGTCACCTGCCTGTACAAGGACGCCTTCGTCAGTTGGCCGGAGCCGCGCGTGCATGCCGCGCTGAACCGTTACTGGAAGAAGGCGACCTGGGCCGGCATCCCGCTGTCGCCAAGCTTCGAAGACTTCCTCCGCGCCAGCGACCTGATGGGCGTGCAGCGCCACCTGAAGGTGATTGGCATCTTCGCCCGTATCTGTCACCGCGACGGCAAGCCGCGCTACCTGGGTGACGTGCCGCGCTTCTTCCGTTATCTGGAAACCGCCGTGGCGCGCCGTCCCGAGCTGGCCGAACTGGGCGAGCTGCTGGCCTCGCTGCCGCAGGGAGCCGAGGCATGAAGGCGATGATCCTCGCCGCCGGGCGTGGCGAGCGCATGCGGCCGACCACCCTGCACACGCCCAAGCCGCTGATCGAGGCCGCCGGCGTGCCATTGATCGAGCGTCAGTTGCTGGCGCTGCGCCAGGCCGGAGTCGACGACTGGGTGATCAACCATGCCTGGCTTGGCGAGCAGATCGAGGCCTATCTCGGCGACGGTTCGCGCCTGGGCGGGCGGATCGCCTATTCCCCGGAGGGTGAACCGCTGGAAACCGGTGGCGGAATCTTCCGCGCCCTGCCGTTGCTCGGCGAGCAGCCGTTCCTGTTGCTCAACGGCGATGTCTGGAGCGACTTCGACTACTCTCGGCTGCATCTTGCCGACGGCGACCTGGCGCATCTGGTGCTGGTCGACAACCCGGCGCACCATCCCGCCGGCGATTTCCACCTGGATGCCGGCGGACGGGTGGGCGAGACCCGCGAAGCGGGCGGCAACCTGACCTACAGCGGGATCGCCGTACTGCATCCCGCGCTGTTCGAGGGCTGCCATCCGGGCGCCTTCAAGCTGGCGCCGCTATTGCGCAAGGCCATCGCCGCGGGGCGGGTCAGCGGCGAACACTATCGTGGGCACTGGGTCGACGTCGGTACTCACGAGCGCCTGGCGGAAGTCGAGCGATTGCTGGCGGAGCACGCCTGAGATGCTCTGGCCCGCTACGCTGATCGGAGCCGGAGCCGGCTGGGCCCTGGCCAGCATCCCCGGCGCCCTGCTCGGCGGCCTGCTGGGGCAACTGCTGGACCGCAGGTTGCGCCTGGAGTCCTGGCGCGGCCTGCTGGCGCGCTTGCGCGGGCGGGCGGTGAACGATGAGGACGACCTGCTGTTCCAGTTGCTCGGCTATCTGGCCAAGAGCGGCGGGCGGGTGGAGGAAATGCATATCCGCCAGGCGCGCGAGGAGATGGCGTTGCGCAAGCTCGATAGGCGAGCCCAGCGGCGTGCCATCGCGTCCTTCGGCAAGGGCAAGGCCGGCATCGCCCATCTGCAGGAGGAGGTCGCGCGTCTGAAAGGCGAACGTGCGGAGGCAGTATTGCTCGCCTGCTGGCGGATGGCCTGGGCTGGCGGCGTGCTCAGCCAGTCGGCGCGACAACTGGTGTTGCAATGGGGGCGCTGGCTGGGTTGGTCGGCGGAGCGAACGGAACGCTTGTCGGCGCGGGTCATGCCGAAGCCCACGCGCGCTGTCGCCCGGGATAGCTACCGTGAGGCCCTGCTGCTGCTCGGCGTGGAGGCCGGAAGCGAGCCGGCGCTGATCAAACGCGCCTATCGCAAGCTGATCAGCCAGCATCATCCGGACAAACTGGCGGGAGCCGGCGCCAGCGTCGAGCGCGTGCGTGCGGCTACCGAGAAAACCCGTGAATTGCAGGCGGCCTACGCCCTGGTCCGAGAGCGTGAGGGGTTCCGCTGATCACTCCGCAGGTTTCTGCGCATCGGCCTGCAGGTGAAGGCTGAGCCAGCCGCGGATTCGTCGGTACAGTTGCTCCTGCTCCGCCTTGGGGTCGGCCGGTAGCGCCTGCATCGCGATTTGTACGTAGGCCGGGTGTTTCTGCCGCTTGCCGGCCTGCATGCGCAGCCTGGCCGCCTCGCGGTCGGCGCGGGCGTCGCGGTAATAGAAGTCGCCGGTCGCCAGTTTCAGCTTCGGCACCATATCTTCCAGCGCCGGGCGAAAATCGCGCGGTACCTCCGCGGCAACCAGCAGCAGGTTGTGGATTTCCGCAGGCTCCTTCTCCGCCAGGTAGCGTGCCGCCCAATAGGCGCCCGTGCCATGACCGAGCAGGACGACGCTTTTCGGTTCGTGCTGCAGGGCCAGGTCGATGCTCGCCTGCAGGCGCGCCATGACCCGTTCGGCGTGCGCCTTGCGCTGCTCGACCGGATCGATGGCTGGGGGAGGGGCCTGGTCCTCGCTCTGCGCCGGTTCGCCGCTGCCGGCTTGGGCGGTGCTTTCCGGCGCCGGCGCGTTGCCGCTTTCTCCTTTCACGTCAGGCTTGCTTGCGCTGTCCGCGGCGCTGGCGTCCTTGTCGGCGCTGGCGCTGGCAGCGGATTCCGCAGGGCGGGTAACCGGCGCGGTGCTCTGCGGGTCGGGCAGGGCCAGGCTCAGGGTCTGCCAGCCGGCATCCGGCAGTTTGCGCCTTAGCGGGCCGATGGCTTGCGGCCAGTCCGGACTTTCGCCATCACCGGGAACCAGGATCACTACACCTTCGGCCTCGGCGGTGTTGGCTGGCAACCAGAGGGTGAGGAAGCTTTCGTCGCCGGCCTTGAGGATCTGCTGGCCGTCCTCCGGCAACTGGCGCTCCAGCCCCTTGGCCTCGTCCTGGCTGCGCTCGCTGACCGCCGGGCGTTCCACGGGGGCCGGCGGCTGGTCCTTGGCGGCCTCCTCTTCGGCATGAACGAAAGCCGGCGGCAGGAAAGCGGCGGCCAATAGCAGCGGCAGCAGGGCGGAGGGCTTCGGCAGTAGAGAGAAGGCCGGCATTGGAAATTCCCGATAGACAATTCAGAAGGCAGCCTAAACCCAGAGCACTTCTTTGTCAGGCCGAGCCTTCGCATGGTTCGCCGGTCGCGCTCGCGGTAAGGTATGCCCGCTTTTCCTTCCGTTGCGGTGTATTCCGTGGAGTGTCGCCGGCATGTTGCGTCGTTGCTGTCTGCTCTTCTTCTGTCTGCTGTTGAGCCTGCCCGTGCGAGCGGAGGAGTCGGTCGCCTTGCCGCTGACGGCGGAGCTACGGACCTGGCTGGCGGAGCATCGGGAATTGCGCGTCGGGGTGGTCACCGAAGCGCCCTATGCCCAGTACGACCGCCGCCTGCAACAGTATTCCGGGGCCAACGTGGAGCTGATGGGCTGGCTGGCCACGGCAATGCAGGTGACCTTGCGGTGGCAGGGCTATCCCGACCAGGCGGCGCTCGACGATGCCCTGCGCGCTGGGCGCGTGGATATCGCTCCCGGCCTCAGCCAGACCCCAGCCGGGCTGCGCTTGTGGCTGTTCTCCGATCCCTACCTGCGGGTTTCCCGGCTGGTGGTGGGGAAGCGCGATGGCAGCGGCAGCGTCGAATTGGAGCAACTGGAGCGCGATACCCGGGTTGCCGTGCGGGCCGGCAGTTCGGTAGCCGACTACCTCAGCAGCACCTATAGCGGCCTGCAATGGGGGGCGGCCGATTCCGAACGCGAGGTGCTGCGCGCCGTGCTCGCCGGACAGGCACGCTACGCGGTGATCGACGAAGCGCAACTCAGCCGCCTGACTCGCGAGCCGGAGTTCGCCGAGCTAGCGGTGGTTGGCGACATCGGCTACCCGCAACTGCTACGGGTGGCGACCCGTCGCGACTGGCCGGAACTGGCGATGGTGGTCGACCAGGCGTTGCGCTCGCTGCCGCGCAAGTCCCTGGACCAGTTGCACGAGCGCTGGTTGCAACCCAAGTATCCGCGCCTCGGCGAGTCGCCGGGGTTCTGGCAGAACCTGTCGATCCTCCTCGGCCTGCTGCTGGCCGGCGCGCTGGCGGCGGTGTTCCTCCAGCGGCGCCAGCAGCATGCGCTGGAAGCCCGGCTGTACGGCGCCCGCCGCGACCTGGAGCTGCGCCAGGCGGCCGAGGAGGCGCTGCGCCTGACCCAGTTCTCCATCGACAACAGCACCCTGGGCATCCTCTGGGTCAACTGGGACAGCCGCGTACGCTACGCCAACCGCGCCGCCGAACAGATGCTCGGCCATGCCGACGGCCAACTCGTGGACCGTCCGCTGGCCGACTTCGAGCCCGGCCTGGACATGGACCGCTGGTTGAATCTTTGGCGTCGTGCGCGCAATAGCGAGGAGGGCCCGCTCAGCTTCGAGACCCGCTGCCTGCGCGCCGACGGCAGTTGGCTGCCGGCCGACGTCTCGCTTAGCTTCCTGCGCTTCGGCACGTCCGAGTATCTGGTGGTGTTCCTCAGCGACGTCACCGAGCGCCGCCGTGCCCGCGAGGCATTGCAGGAAAGCGAGGCGCGGATGAAGGGCATCGCCTCCAACGTGCCGGGCATGGTCTTCCGCCTGGAGCGCCCGCGGGCCGGCGCGTTTTCCGACTTCGCCTATATCAGCGAGGGCAGCGAGGCGCTGGTCGGCTACAGCGCTCGCGAACTGATCGAGAGCGGCCGCGGCATTCGTGGCCTGGTCCATCCCGACGACCGCGAGCGCTACTGGTCGAGCCAGATGGCTGCCCTCGACGAGAATCGCGACTGGCATTGGCAGGGCCGCATCCTCACCCGCCAGGGCGAATTGCGCTGGGCCGACATCAAGGCTTCGGCGCGCTGTTTCGAGGATGGTCGCGCGGTCTGGGACGGGGTGGTCTGGGACATCACCGCGAACAAGCAGATCGAACTCGAACTCGGCGAGTCGCGCGCCCAGCTCCGCGAGCTGTCGGCGCACCTGGAGTCGGTGCGGGAGGAGGAGAAGGCGCGTATCGCCCGCGAGGTCCATGATGAGCTGGGCCAGGTGCTGACGGTGCTGAAGCTGGAAACCTCGATGTGCGAGCTGGCCTATGCCGATGCCCAGGAGGGCCTGCGCGAACGCCTGGGCAACATGAAAAAGCTGATCGCCCAGTTGTTCCAGCTGGTGCGCGACGTGGCTACCGCACTGCGCCCGCCGATCCTCGACGCCGGAATCGGCTCGGCGGTGGAGTGGCAGGCGCGGCGCTTCGAGGCGCGCACGCAAATTCCCTGCCTGGTGGAGGTGCCGGAGAACTCGCCGCAGTTGGTCGACGCCAAGGCTATCGGCCTGTTCCGCATCCTCCAGGAGGCGTTGACCAATGTCATGCGGCATGCCGAGGCGCATACTGTGCAACTGCGTCTGCTGCGCGAGGGCGACGAGCTGTGCCTGAGCGTCAGCGACGACGGTCGCGGGTTCGATGTTGCCACGGTGGGGCGTGGCAGTTCCTTCGGCCTGGTCGGCATGCGTGAGCGGGTGCTGATGATGGGCGGTACGCTGGACATCGACAGTGCCCCCGGCGAGGGCACCACGCTCAGCGTGAGGATTCCGCTGGGCGTCGCGGGCCCGTGACAAGAACAACCGCCGGCAAGGCGGAACAGCGTGAGGCAGCAAAGAGTGGTGATCCGAGTCCTGGTCGCTGAAGACCACACGATTGTCAGGGAAGGCATCAAGCAACTGATTGGCATGGCCAAGGACCTGCAGGTGGTCGGCGAGGCCACCAATGGCGAGCAGTTGCTGGAAACCCTGCGCGGAACGCCTTGCGAGGTGGTCCTGCTGGATATCTCCATGCCCGGCGTCAATGGCCTCGAGGCGATTCCGCGGATTCGCGCGCTGAACGAGCCGCCGGCGATCCTGGTGCTGTCGATGCACGACGAGGCGCAGATGGCCGCCCGCGCCCTGAAGATAGGTGCTGCCGGCTATGCCACCAAGGACAGCGATCCGGCATTGCTGCTCACCGCGATCCGCAGGGTCGCCGGCGGCGGACGCTACATCGACCCGGACCTTGCCGATCGGATGGTCTTCGAGGTCGGCCTGACCGATTCGCGTCCGCCCCATGCGCTGCTCTCCGAGCGCGAGTTCTCGGTGTTCGAGCGGCTGGTGCAGGGCGCCAACGTCAACGAGATCGCCCAGCAACTGGCGGTCAGCAACAAGACCATCAGTACCCACAAGGCACGCCTGATGCAGAAGCTCAACGCGCATTCGGTAGCTGACCTGGTGCGCTACGCGATGGAGCACCGCCTGCTCTGACAGGGGCGTTCGCCCAGGTTTTGCTCGCGGCTTGTGCGCCAGGTCCGGTTTTCGCGATCTGCTGTCTACCTGGCTTCCGCGCGGCAGGGAATGATGCTTGCCGGCCAACACGATAAGGAGAAGAAACGATGTTGCCAGCCATGAGGACGGGCCTGTTGTGCGCCCTTCTCGGAGTTACCGCGCCCGCCTGGGCGGAATACGTGACCGTGATTTCCTTCGGCGGCGCCAACAAGGAAGCCCAGGAAACCGCGTTCTACAAACCCTTCAAGAGCGCCACCGGCAATCGCGTGGTGCATGGCTCCTACAATGGCGACCTGGCCAAGCTCAAGCGCATGGTGGAGATCAGCCACGTCTCCTGGGACGTGGTGGAAGTCGAGGCGCCGGAGCTGGCGCGCGGTTGCGAGGAAGGTCTGTTCGAGAAGCTGGACATGGCGAAGGTCGGCGATCCCGCGGATTTCGTTCCCGGCGCGGTGCAGCCCTGCGGAGTCGGCATCTTCGTCTGGACCACGCTGCTTGCCTACAACCCCGGCAAGGTTGCGGGCAGCCCGCAGGGCTGGGCGGATTTCTGGGACGTGAAGAAGTTTCCCGGCAAGCGCGGCCTGCGCTGGGGCGCCAAGTACAGCCTGGAGTTCGCCCTGATGGCCGATGGCGTGGCGCCGAAGGACGTCTACCAGACGCTGGCGACGCCCGCCGGCGTCGAGCGGGCATTCCGCAAGCTCGACGAGCTGAAGCCCTATATCCATTGGTGGAAGTCCGGGCAGGACCCTGTGCACGACCTGGCCGATGGCACGGTGGTGATGAGTTCGGCCTACAACGGGCGGATCGCCGCGGCGCAGGCCGAGAAGCAGCGCCTGGCAATGGTCTGGAGCGGCGGCGTCTACGATTTCGACTTCTGGGCGCTGCCGGTCGGGGTTTGGAAGAAGCAGTTGGCCGAGGAGTTCATCCGTTTCGCCAGCCAGCCGGAGCAGCAGAAGGCTTTCGCCGAGAACATCGCCTACGGCCCGGCCAACCGCAAGGCGGTAGGCCTGCTCGATCCGCAAGTGGCTGCCAACCTGCCGACCGCGCCGCAGAACATGCAGAACGCGGTGGGTATGAACGTGGCCTTCTGGGCGGAGCACGGCGAGGCCCTGGAGCAGCGTTTCCAGAACTGGGCCAAGCGCTGAGGAGGCCGTTGCGCGCCAGCCGGAGAGCGCTGGCGCGCAAACCTTTGCTCTTCTCGAAAGCTCCTTCCCAGAGCGGTCTGGCCCATTCCGGGGGGCATCTTTTTTGTAGGGCGATTCCTACAAAGAGCTTTCCTTTCCCCTGATAGAAAACTCTCTTGCCGGCCGATTTGCGTCCTGCGCCGGGTTCTCTAGGCTGTTCGCACAGCATCCATAAAACGAACAAAGGTGCGGTTATGGCCGAGACTCAAGGCGGCGATGTGCTGGTCAGCTTCCGTGGCGTGCAGAAAAGCTACGACGGCGAGACCCTCATCGTGAAGGATCTCAACCTGGACATTCGCAAGGGCGAATTCCTCACCCTGCTCGGCCCCTCCGGGTCCGGCAAGACCACCAGCCTGATGATGCTGGCCGGTTTCGAAACCCCCACCGCCGGCGAAATCCTCCTGGCCGGTCGCTCGATCAACAATGTCCCTCCGCACAAGCGCGACATCGGCATGGTGTTCCAGAACTATGCGCTGTTCCCGCACATGACCGTGGCCGAGAACCTGGCCTTTCCCCTCAGCGTCCGTGGCATGAGCAAGACCGACGTGAAGGAAAGGGTCAAGCGCGCGTTGTCGATGGTCCAGCTCGACGCCTTCGCCGGGCGTTATCCGGCGCAGCTTTCCGGTGGCCAGCAGCAGCGCGTGGCGCTGGCCCGCGCGCTGGTCTTCGAGCCGCAACTGGTGCTGATGGACGAGCCCCTGGGAGCGCTGGACAAGCAACTTCGCGAGCACATGCAGATGGAAATCAAGCATCTGCACCAGCGCCTCGGTGTCACCGTGGTCTACGTCACCCACGACCAGGGCGAGGCGCTGACCATGTCCGACCGGGTGGCGGTGTTCCACCAGGGCGAAATCCAGCAGATCGAGCCGCCGCGCAATCTCTACGAGCAGCCGCGCAACACCTTCGTGGCCAACTTCATCGGTGAGAACAACCGTCTATCCGGGCAGCTTCTCAGTTGCGACGGCGAGCGCTGCGTGGTCGGACTGCCGCGCGGCGAGAAGGTCGAGGCGCTGGCGGTCAACGTCGGCCAGCCGGGCGAGCCGGTAACCTTGTCGATCCGCCCCGAGCGGGTGCGCCTGAACGGTGCCAGCGAGTCTTGCGTCAACCGTTTCTCCGGCCGCGTGGCCGAATTCGTCTACCTGGGCGACCACGTGCGTGTGCGCCTGGAGGTCTGCGGCCGCGACGACTTCTTCGTCAAGCAGCCGATCGCCGAGCTGGACCCGACGCTGAGCGTCGGTGATGTGGTTCCGCTGGGCTGGCAGGTCGAGCATGTGAGGGCGCTCGACCCTCTGCCGGCGGCGTGAGCGCCGGCAGTCCCGAACCGTACCGAAGCAACCCTGCACTGTGGAGAGAACAATAATGTCGAAATCCCTGAAAGCGGCCAGCCTGAAGTTCGCCACCCTGGCGGCCGGCCTGGCCTGCGCGGCCCAGGCCATGGCGGTGGACCTGACCGTGGTGTCCTTCGGCGGGGCCAACAAGAGCGCCCAGATCAAGGCGTTCTACGAGCCCTACCAGAAAGCCACCGGCAACAGGATCGTCGCCGGCGAATACAACGGCGAGATGGCCAAGGTCAAGGCCATGGTCGATACCAACAGCGTGTCCTGGGACCTGGTGGAAGTGGAGTCGCCGGAGCTGTCGCGCGGCTGCGACGAAGGCCTGTTCGAGGAACTCGACCCGGCGCAGTTCGGCAAGACCGAGGACTTCGTGCCCGGCGCCATCCAACCGTGCGGCGTGGGTTTCTTCGTCTGGTCCACGGTGCTCGCCTACAACGCCGACAAGCTGAAAAGCGCGCCGACCAGTTGGGCGGACTTCTGGGACATCAAGAAATTCCCCGGCAAGCGCGGCCTGCGCAAGGGCGCCAAGTACACCCTCGAATTCGCCCTGATGGCCGATGGCGTGGCGCCGAAGGACGTCTACGGCGTGCTCGCCACCAAGGAAGGCCAGGATCGTGCCTTCAAGAAGCTCGACGAGATCAAGTCGAGCATCCAGTGGTGGGAGGCGGGCGCCCAGCCGCCGCAGTACCTGGCTTCCGGCGATGTGGTGATGAGTTCTGCCTACAACGGTCGGATCGCCGCGGTGCAGAAGGAAAGCAACCTGAAGGTGGTATGGAACGGCGGCATCTACGATTTCGACGCCTGGGCCATCCCGAAGGGGGCGAAGAAACGGGAAGAGACCCTGAAGTTCATCGCCTTCTCGGTGCAGCCCCAGCAGCAGAAGACTTACTCGGAAAACATCGCCTACGGTCCGGCCAACAAGCAGGCGGTGCCGCTGCTGGACAAGGCCCTGCTGAAGGACATGCCGACCACTCCGGAAAACATCCAGAACCAGGTGGCAATGGACGTGACCTTCTGGGCCGACTACGGCGAACAACTGGAACAGCGCTTCAACGCCTGGGCGGCCAGGTAATCCTCGCCTGACCCTCCAGTGAGGGCCGGAGGGGCCGCCGCGCGGCGGCTCCTCCTACCGTTCCACACTTTCCAGGGCCGCTCCCGACGGCCCGCTTTTTTTCCGGAGTTCGCTATGGCCACAGCTGTGCCCATGTCCCAGGCCGCCGGCAGCACCCTCAAGCAACGCCTGGCGCGCGCCGAGCGGATGAACCGCCTGAAGTCCCTGGCGCTGATCCTGCCCCTGCTGGCCTTCCTGGTCCTGACCTTCCTGGTGCCGATCGCCGCGCTGCTCTACAAGAGCGTGTCCAACCCGGAAGTGGTTCGCTCGTTGCCGCTGACGGTAGAGGCCATCTCCGCCTGGGACGGCAAGTCGCTGCCGGCCGACGCCGTCTACAAGGCGCTCAGCCAGGATCTCGCCGAGGCTCGTCGCAACCAGACCATCGGCGATCTCTCCAAGCGCCTGAACATGGAGCTGGCCGGTTATCGCAGCCTGATGGCGAAGACCGCGCGCAAGCTGCCGTTCAAGGAGGAGCCCGCTTCCTACAAGGACGCCATGGAGCAGCTCGACGAGCGCTGGGGCGACCCCGCCTACTGGCAGGTGATCCGCCGCAACGCCAGCAGCTATACGCCCTATTACCTGCTCGCAGCCCTCGACCACCGGATCGACGATCTCGGCGAAGTGGCGCGCGCCACCCCGGACCAGGCCATCTACCTGGACATCTTCGCCCGCACCTTCTGGATGGGTGCGGTGATCACCGTCATCTGCCTGCTGCTGGCCTACCCGCTGGCCTACCTGCTGGCCAACCTGCCGACGCGCAAGAGCAACCTGCTGATGATCCTGGTCCTGCTGCCGTTCTGGACCTCGATCCTGGTACGTGTCGCTGCCTGGATCGTCCTGCTGCAATCGGGTGGCCTGATCAACGGCGCGCTGCTCAAGCTCGGCCTGATCGACCAGCCGCTGCAACTGGTGTTCAACCGCACCGGCGTATACATCGCGATGGTGCACATCATGCTGCCGTTCATGATCCTGCCGATCTACAGCGTGATGAAGGGCATTTCGCCGAGCTACATGCGCGCCGCGATTTCCCTCGGCTGCCACCCGTTCGCCAGCTTCTGGCGGGTGTATTTCCCACAGACCGTCGCGGGCGTCGGCGCCGGTTGCCTGCTGGTGTTCATCCTGTCCATCGGCTACTACATCACCCCGGCGCTGCTGGGCAGCCCGAACGACCAGATGGTCAGCTACTTCGTCGCCTTCTATACCAACAGCACCATCAACTGGGGCATGGCCACCGCCCTCGGCGGCCTGCTGCTGCTCGCTACCCTGGTGCTCTACGTCGTCTACAGCTGGCTGGTGGGCGCCAGCCGCCTGCGCCTGGGATAGAGGGCCTTCCGAGAAGGCCAACCGATTCCCCTCTGCCTTCGGAAAAAAGGTTGCCCGGAGGGCGGGGAGAGGGGGATCCGCACGAAACACATTGGAGAGCGAGTCATGCTGAGTCCCTACATGTCCCCGGTCGAGCGCCTGTGGTTCTACTCCCTGCGCATCCTCTGCGGCCTGGTACTGCTGTTCCTGGTACTGCCGGTGCTGGTCATCGTGCCGCTGTCGTTCAACTCCGGCACTTTCCTGGTCTACCCGCTGCAAGGGTTCTCCCTGCGCTGGTACGCCGACTTCTTCCAGTCCGCCGAGTGGATGCGCTCGTTGACCAACAGCATGATCGTCGCTCCGGCGGCGACCCTGCTGGCAATGGTCTTCGGCACTCTGGCAGCGATCGGCCTGACCCGCGGCGAGTTCCGCGGCAAGGCACTGGTGATGAGCCTGATGATTTCGCCGATGGTGGTGCCGGTGGTGATCATCGGCGTGGCCAGCTACCTGTTCTTCGCTCCGCTGGGGCTCGGCAACAGCTACCTGTCGCTGATCGTGGTGCATGCGGTGCTCGGCGTGCCGTTCGTGATCATCACCGTCTCCGCGACCCTGCAGGGGTTCAACTACAATCTGGTGCGCGCCGCCGCCAGCCTCGGCGCGCCGCCGCTGACCACCTTCTTCCGGGTGACCCTGCCGCTGATCGCTCCGGGAGTGATTTCCGGCGCGCTGTTCGCCTTCGCCACCTCGTTCGACGAAGTGGTAGTGACCCTCTTCCTCGCCGGTCCCGAGCAGGCCACCCTGCCGCGGCAGATGTTCAGCGGCATTCGCGAGAACCTGAGCCCCACCATTGCCGCCGCGGCGACCTTGCTGATCGGTTTCTCCGTACTGCTGTTGCTGACCCTGGAATGGCTGCGCGGGCGCAGCGAGAAGATGCGTACCGCACAACCCGGCGGCTGAGGCGCAGGGCGCGCCCGGCTTGGTCCGGGCGTCGGCTGCTGCGGCGAAAAGTCGTCATTTTCACCGCCAAAAACCGATAACGGCTACAATGCGCGCCTTCCGTGATCCCCTTTGAGGTGCGCCATGCAACCCTTCGCCATCGCTCCGTCGATCCTTTCCGCCGATTTCGCCCGCCTGGGCGAGGACGTGGACAAGGTGCTCGCCGCCGGTGCCGACATCGTTCACTTCGACGTGATGGACAACCACTACGTGCCGAACCTGACCATCGGCCCGATGGTCTGCTCGGCGCTGCGCAAGTACGGCGTGAGCGCGCCGATCGACGTGCACCTGATGGTGTCCCCGGTGGATCGCATCATCGGCGACTTCATCGAAGCTGGCGCCACCTACATCACCTTCCATCCGGAAGCTTCCCAGCACATCGACCGTTCCCTGCAACTGATCCGCGACGGCGGGTGCAAGGCAGGCCTGGTGTTCAACCCGGCCACTCCGCTGGAGGTGCTGAAGTACGTGATGGACAAGGTCGACATGGTCCTGCTGATGAGCGTCAACCCCGGCTTCGGCGGGCAGAAATTCATCCCCGGTACCCTCGACAAGTTGCGCGAGGCACGCGCCCTGATCGATGCCTCCGGTCGCGAGATCCGCCTGGAGATCGATGGCGGCGTCAACGTCAAGAACATCCGTGAGATCGCCGCGGCGGGCGCCGATACCTTCGTCGCCGGCTCGGCCATCTTCAACGCCCCGGACTACGCCGAGGTCATCCGCGCCATGCATGCCGAACTGGCCCAGGCGCACCAGTAATGAGCGCTGCGGAGCCGTTCTTCGCCACGCGCCTGCCGCGTCTGGTGATGTTCGACCTGGATGGCACGCTGGTCGATTCCGTTCCCGACCTCACCGCCGCGGTCGACAGCATGCTCGCCAGCCTCGGGCGGCCGCCGGCGGGCATCGAGAAGGTCCGCCAGTGGATCGGTAACGGCGCACGCGTCCTGGTGCGTCGCGCCCTGGCCGGAAGCATCGAGCACGACGGCATCGGTGAGGAGGAAACCGAAGCCGCGCTGGCGTTGTTCATGGAGGCCTATGCCGACAGTCATGCGCTCACCGAGGTCTACCCCGGCGTCGTCGACACCCTCAAGTGGCTCAAGCGCAACGGCGTGGAAATGGCGCTGATCACCAACAAGCCGGAGCGCTTCGTCGCTCCGCTGCTGGATGAGATGAAGCTGGGTCGCTATTTTCGCTGGATCATCGGCGGCGACACCCTGCCGCAGCAGAAGCCCGACCCGGCGGCGCTGCTGTTCGTGATGAAGATGGCCGGCATCGAGCCCGAAGATGCGTTGTTCGTCGGTGACTCGCGCAACGACGTGCTCGCCGCCAAAGCTGCCGGCGTGCGCTGCGCGGCGCTGACCTATGGCTACAACCACGGCCGGCCGATCGCCGAGGAAGCGCCCACCCTGGTCATCGACAACCTGCGCGACCTGCTGCCTTGCGCCGACCAGGCCGCTGAGATAGTGTTGCCGGACGACTCCCTTTCCCCCTCCGACCAGCGAGATCAAGCCGTGGCGGTCAGCAAACTCTGGATGAAGGTCATCAAGGCCCTGGCGCGTTGGCGCTGGCGCGCCTGACATCATCCTCCGCCGGATAGCCGGCGCGCGTTTGCACCCTGTTGACCGTTCTCTCCTCCGATGAGGCTGATCATGAATCGCGAAGAATTCCTGCGGCTGGCCGCCGATGGCTACAACCGCATCCCGCTGTCCTTCGAGACCCTTGCCGACTTCGACACGCCGCTGTCGATCTACCTGAAGCTGGCCGACGCGCCGAACTCCTACCTGCTGGAGTCGGTGCAGGGCGGCGAGAAATGGGGGCGCTATTCGATCATCGGCCTGCCGTGCCGCACGGTGCTGCGGGTCTACGACCATCAAGTACGGATCAGCATCGATGGCATGGAAACCGAGCGCTTCGATTGCGCCGACCCGCTGGCTTTCGTCGAGGAGTTCAAGGCGCGCTACCAGGTGCCCACCGTGCCCGGCTTGCCACGTTTCGATGGAGGCCTGGTCGGCTACTTCGGTTACGACTGCGTGCGCTACGTGGAAAAACGCCTGGCCACCTGTCCGAACCCGGACCCGCTGGGCAACCCGGATATCCTGTTGATGGTGTCCGATGCCGTAGTGGTATTCGACAACCTGGCCGGGAAGATCCACGCCATCGTCCTCGCCGATCCCTCCGAGGAAAATGCCTACGAGCGCGGCCAGGCACGTCTGGAGGAGCTGCTGGAGCGTCTACGCCAGCCGATCACCCCGCGTCGCGGCCTCGACCTCGAGGCGGCCCAGGGTCGTGAGCCGGCGTTTCGTGCCAGCTTCACCCGCGAGGACTATGAAAACGCGGTAGGAAGGATCAAGGACTACATCCTGGCCGGCGACTGCATGCAGGTGGTGCCGTCGCAGCGCATGTCCATCGAATTCAAGGCGGCGCCCATCGACCTGTACCGCGCGCTGCGCTGTTTCAATCCGACGCCCTACATGTACTTCTTCAACTTCGGCGACTTCCATGTCGTGGGCAGCTCGCCGGAGGTGCTGGTACGGGTCGAGGATGGCCTGGTGACGGTGCGCCCGATCGCCGGTACCCGTCCGCGCGGGATCAACGAAGAGGCCGACCTGGCACTGGAGCAGGATCTGCTGTCGGACGCCAAGGAGATCGCCGAGCACCTGATGCTGATCGACCTGGGGCGCAACGACGTGGGGCGGGTGTCCGATATCGGCGCGGTGAAGGTCACCGAAAAAATGGTGATCGAACGTTACTCCAACGTCATGCACATCGTGTCCAACGTCACCGGGCAATTGCGCGAGGGGCTCAGCGCGATGGACGCGCTGCGGGCGATTCTGCCGGCGGGCACTCTATCCGGCGCGCCGAAGATCCGCGCCATGGAGATCATCGACGAGCTGGAGCCGGTCAAGCGTGGAGTCTACGGCGGCGCGGTCGGCTACCTGGCATGGAACGGCAACATGGACACCGCCATTGCCATCCGCACCGCGGTGATCAAGAACGGTGAACTCCACGTGCAGGCCGGCGGCGGTATCGTTGCCGACTCGGTGCCCGCGCTGGAGTGGGAAGAAACCATCAACAAGCGCCGGGCGATGTTCCGCGCCGTGGCGCTGGCCGAGCAGAGCGTCGAATAAGACGGCGCGAGGCGGAAGAAAAGAAGGCGGATGGCGTTTGCGTCATCCGCCTTTTTTGTGCCCGGCTGGACCCACGCATTGGCTTCGCCCTACGCGGCACCGCTTTCGTAGGGCGAATATCGCGGTGCGATATCCGCCGGGCGGAGCATGGTGTCGCTCCCGCGATGTAGGCGACGGCGGGCCGCTCAGGGGGCGATGCTGTCCGCGCCTGGCGGTGCTCGACGGGCGCCTCCGGCTTGGTTCGCGCGCTGGTCGACGTAGGCGGCGAGGTGATCGAGGGCCACGAACTGCATGGCCTTGTGGCTATCGTCGAGGGTCGTCACCGGCAGGGCGATCCGCCCGCATGCCAGGGCCTTGCTGAAGTTTTCCTTGTTCAGGTTGCGAAACCAGCGTTCGCGGACCTGCTCCAGCGGCACCAGGACGTCGCCGAAGATGCGGTAGACCAATTCCACGGTTTCCTGGCGTGGAATCGGAGTGCTAGGGGCGATGGATGGCTGCATGGTATTCCCTCCTGCGGCTACACGTCGTTGAGGGAAATATAGCTCAGGTTGTTTTCTTGTTCAATAGCTGAAGTTGTAGAGCGGGCGAGCGCCAGGCGCTCACCGCACCAGGGACGGGCCGCGCCGGTGGCGTACGGTGGACCACCAGAAGACCCAACCGATCATGCTGATCTGGCGGCTGCGCATGTCCTCCGGCGAGTACTCCTCGTCCGGATATTCCTCGCGGTTGAAGCTGCGCAGGCGAATGCCGCCGCCGGGCAGGCGATAGACGAACTTCACCCGCAGCATGCCGTCATGTTCGAGGGCGTAGATCTCGCCATCGGTGATATGGGTGGTGGCGGTGTCCACGCCGATGGTGGAGCCATCCATGATCAGCGGTTCCATGCTGTTGCCGGTGAGTTGGGCGCAGATCGCCGCCGACGGATCGACGCCCGAGGCTCGCAGCGTGGCATAGGAAAAACGCAGCTTGCGCCCCTCTATCTCGCGTACCGCAGTGCGTCCGGCGCCGGCGGACATCTCCACTTCCTTGTACAGCGGCAGTTCCACTTCGTCTTCGTCCAGCGGTGTGTCGCTGTCCCACGGATGCAGCGGTTCCAGCACCAATGGGCTGCCATCGGCCACGGACACGGCACTGCGCGCGGCTGGAGCGCCTTCGCCGGTCTGCAGCCAGACCGGCGAGACGCCCAGGGCCGCCGCGATCTCGATCAGCTTGCGGGTGCTCTGGGCCTTGCCCGAGGTCAGCTTGTGAATGGTGTTCTGCGAAACCCCTGCCGCTTCGGCGAGGGTTTCCTGCTTCAGGTTGCGCATCGCCATGGCCTGCTTGAGGCGAGCGGCGAAGCTGTCGGGCGGGATCTGGGTGCTCTTGTCCATGCTCGGCAATCTACAGATCGATGGATTTTCTGTAAAGAGCCTAGGTGTTGACGATAAATAGCTTTGGTTGTAATTTCTCTTCCGTCAGAAAGCGGAAGGGGTGGGTTCCACAACTTCCCACCCGCCTTTCAGAGATTTCACATGGGTGCAGGGACGCACCCGGTTGTCGGCGACCGACGATGCAGGTGCCGACTGCTTGGGTGCCGGGGCCATGGGAAAGCGCTCCGGCACCTGGAGGGCCGGAGCGCCGTCCATGCAGACGCTCCGTCCCGCTCATTCATTCTGTCGCCGACCTGCTTCAGGTACGGCGGCGTCGTACAGGGAGTCATTGCCATGTCGCGAGATACGCACTCGCCATTTCCGCGCAGAGGAACGCAGGTCGCCGAACCGGCGCCGCGCATCTGTCATGTTCCATCCATTCGGCCGTCGGGCGTCGGGCACGCCAGGGAGGCTTTCCATGGCTGACCTTGCCGATCACGCCAACGAACTGGTCCTGGCTCGCCTCGACGGCCTCCTGGCGGCGCGCCCGGCGCTGGCCATCCGCGAGTCCGCGGAAGACTGCGAGGACTGCGGCGAGCCCATTCCCCAGGCGCGCCGCCGGGCGGCACCGGGCTGCAGTCGCTGCATCGACTGCCAGGACCGCCACGAGCGCCGTTGAACCGACCTCATGCCGAGCCCTCGCGGGCAGTGAAAGGAGACACGACCGTGATCAAAGCCATCGATGAAATGCTCAAGCTCTGGGCCGAGGAAATGCACGCGCCAGGCAGCAACGGAGGCGGCTACGCCGGCGGCAACCTGATCGCCATGCTGATCGCCAGCAAGGGCGAGGTGGTCCGCGGCCACCGTGGCAGCCGGGTGATCCTCGACCGTGTGGCGGAGGTCGATCGCCTGGTAAATCGCCTACCCGAGGAACTGAAGAACGTGGTGGTGGAGCACTATCTCAATCGCGACAGCTTCCCCGAGCAGAAGTACCGCCACTGCGGTTGCAGCCGCAACACCTTCTATCTGCGCCTGCATGTGGCGCACCAGGGTATCCAGGACGGCCTGCTGCGGCGGGTGGCCTGAGTTCCTGGACCGGATACCGTGTCCCCCCTGGAATTTTCCAACCGGCCTTCGAGCCGGTTTTTTTATGCCTGTCGCCCATGGAGGCGGCGAGCCCCATGCACAGCAGCGGACCCTGCACGCTAGAGGCGGGTTCGGGCTGGCGGAGCCGTCCTTTTCGTCAGTCGATGCCGGGCTTTTCCATATCGGAAGTGGGTACGCGCTTGCCCGGATGCCTGGCGAAGGTTCCCAGGGCGGTATATCACCCTCATATCGTGGTGCGTCTCCCTCCTATTGCAGTGGATTGTCGAGAAGGCATTGCCGGGCTGGGAATCGGGCGGTAAAAAGTAGTCATTCTTGTAAAGGTGCGTCCCCAGGGAGGCACTCGTGAAGCACCGGAACCCGGCCCTGGCGCCGGGTTTTTTATTGCCCGGGAAAACGTTCGTGCGGACGTGCCCGGCGCTGCCTGCCAAGGAGGGACCCATGGGCAACGAACCGCAGACACTGACGGAAATGCCGCTCTGGGTACTGATCCTGCTCGCCGCGCTGGGCGGCGTCAGCGGCGAGATGTGGCGTGCCGACAAGGCCGGTCTCGGCGGCTGGGCCTTGTTGCGGCGCCTGGCGCTGCGCTCCGGCGCGTCGATTGTCTGCGGCGTGGCGGTGATGCTGCTGGCATTGGCTTGCGGCGCCGCGCTGCTGTTCGCCGCGGCGCTGGGCAGCCTGACCGCCGCGGCCGGCGCGGAGATCGCAGTCGGTCTCTACGAACGCTGGGCCGCCCGGCGCCTGGGGGTTTGCGAGCTGCCCGAGGAACAGTCGGACGACCGTGGCCCGCATTGAAACTGATCGAAGGAGTCAACCATGCCTGAACAGGCTGTTACGCTCGAGGCTCTGTACGCGGCCATCGAGCAGGTACTGCGTGAGCGTCTGCCGGAGGCGCAGTTGATCGGCTTCTGGCCAGGCGTGCCGGAAAATACCCCGGCGGTTTCCCTGGAAATAGCCGAGCTACTGCCCGAGCGCGATCCCGGTACCGGCGAGAGTGCCCTGCTGTGCCGCCTGCAGGCGCGGATAATGGTGCCGCCTGGTGCCGATCGCCAGGCGGTATCCATTGCTTGCGGAATCGTTCGGACATTGCGCGAGCAGACCTGGAACCTGTCTCTGCAGCCGGCGCGCTTCGTACGCTCGGCCGTCGACGGCAGTCGCGAGGAGCTGAAGAGCCTGCGTGTCTGGCTGGTCGAGTGGACGCAGTCGCTGCGTCTCGGAGACCCGGAGTGGGCCTGGGAGGACCAGCCGCCCGGCAGCCTGATGCTGGGCTTCGACCCGCAGACCGGCCCCGGCCATGAGCCGGACTACTTCGCTCCGGAGGCGTTGGCATGAGCTATGTCAGTGCGGAGCATGACCGCATGCTCGCCGCGATGATCCTGCCCTGCGTGGTGGTCGCCGTGGACCTGGCAGCGGCGCGGGTACGGGTGCGCTCCGGCGACTGGACCAGCGGCTGGCTGCGCTGGCACTCCCTGGCAGCCGGCAAGGTTCGCCACTGGCGTGCGCCGAGCATAGGCGAACAGGGGGTACTGCTCAGCCCGTCGGGCGGAGTGTCAATGGGCACCTTTATTCCCGGTCTGTACGGCGATGCGGGCACGGCGCCGGACAACAGCGCCAGCAGTGAGACCTGGCGTTTCGACGACGGCGCCTCGTTGAGTTACGACTGGGCTGCGCATCGCTACCGCGTCGAGCTGCCCAGCGGCACCGTGGAAGTGAGGGTCGGCGCCAGCGAGGTGCGGGTCAGCGACGGGGCGGTCAGTCTCAAGGCGCCGAAGATCAGCCTGGAAGGACCGGTGGAGATCGCCGGGACACTGACGGTCAGCGGAGACATCCTCGGCGGCGGCTCGATCATCGACACCGCCGGCAACAGCAACCACCACACCCATTGAACATACGACGGGGCTGCCGAAGGGCGGTCCGTCGAACATTCAACCGGCCCGCGCGAGCGGGCCTTTTCGTTTGCGGAGTTCGCCATGGGCAACACTCACAGCCATTCGGAGCCAGGCGCGGCCTGTCTCTGCCGGAGCGGGAGGGCAGGGCGATGATCGGGATGGATCGCCGTAGCGGGCTACCCCTGTCCGGCCTGGCTCATCTTAAACAGTCCGTCGAGGACATCCTGACCACCCCGTTGGGCAGCAGGCGCATGCGCCCCGAGTACGGCAGCAAGCTGCGGCGGATGGTCGACATGCCGGTGAGCGAAGGCTGGAAAAGCGCCGTGCAGGCCGAGGTAGCCCGTTCCCTGGGGCGCTGGGAACCGCGCATCGGATTGTCTGCCGTGCGAGTCGTCGCGGTCGTCGATGGCCGCGTGGATCTGCTCCTGAGCGGCGTGTTCGAGGGCGAGAACATCAATATGGAGGTCTCGGCGTGATCATCGATCTTTCCCAGTTGCCGGAGCCAGAGGTTATCGAAAACCTCGATTTCGAGACGATTTACCAAGAGCTGTTGGGCGACTTCCGCGAAGCCATGGCTGGCGAATGGACAGCGGAGGTGGAGTCCGATCCGGTTCTCAAGCTTCTGCAACTGGCGGCCTATCGAGAACTGCTGCTGCGGGCGCGGATCAACGATGCGGCGCGGGCGGTGATGCTGGCATACGCCAGCGGTGCCGATCTCGACCAGATCGGTGCCGGCTTCAATGTGCAGCGTTTGCTGATCAGGCCCGCTCAGCCCGAGGCGGTACCGCCGGTGGAGGCGCAATACGAGAGCGACAAGTCGCTGCGCAATCGCATCCAGCTCGCGTTCGAGCAGCTGTCCGTCGCAGGACCGCGGAACGCCTATATAGCCCATGCGCTGGGCGCGGATGGAAGGGTGGCGGATGCCTCTGCGACCAGTCCGGCGCCCTGCGAAGTGCTGATCAGCGTGCTCGGGGTGGAAGGCAACGGGCAGGCACCGGAAGCGGTGTTGCAGGCAGTGCGCCTGGCGCTGAACGCGGAGGACGTGCGTCCTGTCGCGGATCGGGTAACGGTGCGCTCGGCAGGCATCGTTCCCTATCAGGTCAAGGCGCAGCTCTACCTGTTTCCCGGTCCCGAGGCCGAGCTGATCCGTGCCGCCGCCGAGGCTTCGCTGCGCGACTACATTTCCGCCCAGCGCCGCCTGGGCCGCGACATCCGGCGTTCGGCCCTGTTCGCCACCCTGCATGTCGAAGGCGTGCAGCGCGTCGAACTGCAGGAGCCTGCGGCCGACGTGGTCCTGGATGAAACCCAGGCGGCCTATTGCACGGGGTACGCGATCACCTTGGGAGGCGTCGATGAGTAGCCGACTGCTGCCGCCAAACAGGAGTTCTCTGGAACGCTCTCTGGGTGATGTATTGCCTGCCGAACTGCCGGTGCCGCTTCGTGAGCTTCACGATCCGGCACGCTGTGAGGCGGCCTTGTTGCCCTACCTGGCCTGGACGCGCTCGGTGGACCGCTGGGACCCGGACTGGAGCGACGAGGCCAAGCGCAATGCGGTAGCGACGTCCTTCGTCCTGCACCAGCGCAAAGGCACGCTGACCGCGTTGCGCCAAGTGGTCGAGCCGATCGGTGCGCTGAGCGAGGTCACCGAATGGTGGCAGCGAAGCCCGCTTGGCGTGCCGGGGACCTTCGAGATCACCGTGGACGTCAGCGACCGTGGCATCGACGAAGGCACCGTACTGGAGCTGGAGCGCTTGCTCGATGACGTCCGCCCGGTGAGCAGACACCTGACCCGGCTGGACCTGCGCATTACCCCGGTAATCCGGTCCCGTCACGGACTGGCCGTGACCGACGGCGACACCCTGGAAATCTTCCCCTGGAAACAGTGACATGACGACCAATACTCCGAAATACGGTGGCCTGCTCACCGACATAGGTGCCGCTGCGCTGGCTGCGGCCAGTGCAGCAGGCAAGAAATGGCAGCCGACTCATATGCTGATCGGCGATGCCGGCGGTGCGCCGGGCGACACGCCGGATCCATTGCCTTCTGCGGCGCAGAAGAGCCTGATCAACCAACGCCATCGGGCTCAGCTGAATCGGCTGTTCGTTTCCGACAAGAACGCCAATACCTTGGTTGCCGAGGTGGTGCTGCCAGTTGAGGTAGGTGGCTTCTGGATCCGCGAGATCGGCCTGCAGGATGCCGACGGCAAGTTCGTCGCGGTATCCAACTGCCCGCCCAGCTACAAGGCTGCAATGGAAAGTGGCAGTGCGCGGACCCAGACCATTCGGGTGAACATCGCGCTCTCCGGCCTGGAGAATGTCCAGCTGCTGATCGACAACGGCATCATCTACGCCACTCAGGACTGGGTGAAGGAAAAGGTCGCTGCCGATTTCAAGGGCCGCAAGATTCTGGCTGGCAATGGCTTGGTCGGTGGGGGCGATCTTTCTGCCGACCGCAGCATTGGTCTGGCGCCTTCCGGCGTGACGGCGGGCAGCTATCGTTCGGTCACGGTGAACGCCAACGGGGTGGTCACCCAGGGCAGCAATCCGACCACCCTGGCCGGCTATGCGATCGGAGATGCCTATACCAAGGCCGATACCGATGGAAAACTGGCGCAGAAAGCGAACAAGGCCACCACCCTGGCCGGCTATGGCATTACCGATGCGCTGCGAGTCGATGGCAACGCCGTGTCATCCAGCAGGCTGGCCGCACCGCGTAGCCTGGCAGCCAGTGGCGATGCCTCCTGGTCGGTGACCTTCGACGGCAGTGCCAATGTTTCTGCGCCGCTGAGTCTTTCCGCTACCGGTGTGGCGGCGGGCAGCTATCCGAAGGTGACCGTGGATACGAAGGGAAGGGTGACTGCTGGAATGGCGCTGGCGGCGACGGACATTCCCGGGCTGGATGCTTCGAAGCTGGTCAGCGGGGTGCTGGCCGAGCAGCGTTTGCCGGTATTCGCGCGCGGGTTGGCTACTGCTGTCTCGAACAGTAGCGATCCGAACACCGCGACCGTGCCGTTGATGCTGACCAATCATGCGAACGGACCTGTTGCCGGACGATACTTCTACATCCAGTCGATGTTCTATCCGGATCAGAACGGCAATGCTTCGCAGATTGCAACGAGCTACAACGCTACATCCGAGATGTATGTACGGGTGTCCTACGCGGCCAACCCTAGCATCCGGGAGTGGTTGCCCTGGCAGCGTTGCGACATTGGAGGTTCCTTCACGAAGACGACTGACGGATCCATTGGAAATGGCGTCAATATAAACAGCTTCGTCAATTCCGGATGGTGGTTGCAATCGACATCGGAATGGGCGGCGGGTGGAGCTAACTATCCCGTGGGGCTGGCCGGTTTGCTGATTGTCTACCGCGCACATGCAGACCATATCTATCAGACCTACGTAACACTCAACGGAAGCACATATTCGCGCTGCTGCTATGCGGGCTCTTGGCGTCCGTGGCGGCAGAACTGGGACGATGGAAACTTCGATCCGGCCAGCTACCTGCCAAAGGCGGGATTTACCTGGGCGGCTTTGCCGGGTAAGCCGGCAACTTTCCCGCCCTCAGGGCATAACCACGATACCAGCCAGATCACCTCCGGCATCTTGCCTCTCGCTCGTGGTGGCCTTGGCGCCAATACAGCGGCCGGAGCACGCAACAACATTGGTGCCGGAGTGCCGGCCACGGCGAGCCGGGCGCTCAATGGTTGGTGGAAGGACAACGATACCGGTCTGATCGTCCAGTGGATGCAGGTGAACGTAGGAGATCATCCCGGTGGAATAATCGATCGTACCTTGACGTTCCCGATCGCGTTCCCTAGCGCCTGTCTGCATGTCGTACCGACTGTCAAGGAGGTGGGGCGACCAGCGACGTCCGCGTCGACCGTTACGGTCGCCGATGTCAGCGTCAGCAACACGGGATGTGTGATCGTTTCCTCCGAGTACTACGGACTGGCTCAAAACTATGGCATCAGAGTGATGGCCATCGGCTATTGAGGTGAAAATGATTTTTTTCCATGCCGCCACGGGCGGCTTTTATTCGAAGGAAATTCATGGGTCCCGCATGCCTCTGGAGGATGAAATGCATCCTCTCGAAGACGCCGAGTACCAGGCTCTTCTTCGTGCGCAGAGCGAAGGGAAACGAATTGTCACGGACCACACCGGTCGCCCTATCTGCGTCGATCCGCCGGCTCCGGCCAAGGACATTCTGGTCCAACGGGAACGCATCTGGCGCGACCGGCAGTTACAGCTCACCGACGGGCCTCTCGCTCGGCATCGTGACGAGCAGGACCTGGGAAAAACTACGACTCTGAGCCAGGAGCAGCTTCGTGAGCTAACTCTCTATCGCGCCGTTCTTCGCGACTGGCCTATTGCCGCGGAGTTTCCCGACCTGAACGCAAGGCCCGAGCCGCCTGCCTGGCTCCAATCGCTCATCACCCCCTGAACCCCGCCTCGTGCGGGGTTTTTCATTAATGGAGATCTACCTATGAGTTTCTTCCACGGCGTTACGGTAACCAACGTCGATATCGGTGCGCGCACCATCGCGCTGCCGGCCAGCTCCGTCATCGGCCTCTGCGATGTGTTCACGCCGGGGGCGCAGGCAAGCGCCAAGCCCAACGTTCCGGTGCTGCTCACCAGCAAGAAGGACGCCGCCGCGGCGTTCGGCATCGGCTCGTCTATCTACCTGGCCTGCGAGGCCATCTATAACCGTGCCCAGGCCGTGATCGTGGCGGTGGGCGTGGAAGCCGCGGAGACTCCCGAGGCCCAGGCCAGCGCCGTCATAGGTGGTATCAGTGCCGCCGGCGAGCGCACCGGGCTGCAGGCTTTGCTCGACGGCAAGAGCCGCTTCAATGCCCAGCCACGTCTACTAGTTGCGCCGGGTCATTCGGCCCAGCAAGCGGTGGCCACCGCCATGGACGGGCTGGCCGAGAAACTGCGGGCCATCGCCATTCTCGATGGTCCCAATAGCACCGACGAGGCGGCCGTCGCCTACGCCAAGAACTTCGGCAGCAAGCGCCTGTTCATGGTCGACCCGGGCGTTCAGGTTTGGGACAGCGCCACCAATGCCGCGCGCAACGCCCCGGCTTCGGCCTACGCCGCCGGCCTGTTCGCCTGGACCGACGCCGAGTACGGCTTCTGGTCCTCGCCGTCGAACAAGGAGATCAAGGGCGTCACCGGCACCAGCCGTCCGGTGGAGTTCCTCGACGGCGATGAGACCTGTCGCGCCAACCTGCTCAACAACGCCAATATCGCGACGATCATTCGCGACGATGGCTATCGCCTGTGGGGCAACCGCACCTTGTCCAGCGACAGCAAGTGGGCTTTCGTCACCCGTGTTCGGACCATGGACCTGGTAATGGATGCGATCCTCGCCGGGCACAAGTGGGCGGTGGACCGCGGTATCACCAAGACCTACGTGAAGGATGTCACCGAGGGCCTGCGCGCCTTCATGCGCGATCTGAAGAACCAGGGAGCGGTGATCAACTTCGAGGTCTATGCCGACCCGGACCTGAACAGCGCCAGCCAGCTGGCCCAGGGCAAGGTGTACTGGAACATCCGCTTCACCGATGTGCCGCCTGCCGAGAACCCCAATTTCCGTGTCGAGGTGACCGATCAGTGGCTCACCGAAGTTCTGGATGTCGCCTAAGGAGCGCCCGTGATGATTCCGCAAACCCTGACCAATACCAATCTGTTCATCGACGGCGTGAGCTTCGCCGGTGACGTGCCATCCCTGACCCTGCCCAAGCTGGCTGTGAAGACCGAGCAATACCGTGCCGGCGGCATGGATGCGCCGGTATCCATCG
The DNA here is from genome assembly GCF_001457615.1 of Pseudomonas aeruginosa. Classification (GTDB taxonomy): domain Bacteria; phylum Pseudomonadota; class Gammaproteobacteria; order Pseudomonadales; family Pseudomonadaceae; genus Pseudomonas; species Pseudomonas aeruginosa. The sequence continues at coordinate 670,967 of NZ_LN831024.1, forward strand.
ACATGGGCCTGGAGGCGATGGAAGCCAAGTTCTCCACCAACGGTGCCCGCCGAGAAGCGCTGAATTTCTTCGGCCTGGCCGACCAGAGCGCTTTCAATGGCGTGTTCCGTGGCTCCTTCAAGGGCCAGAAGGGCGCCAGCGTGCCAGTGGTGGCTACCCTGCGCGGCCTGCTCAAGGAGGTCGACCCGGGCGACTGGAAAGCCGGCGAGAAAGCCGAGTTCAAGTACGCCGTTGCGGTCAGCTACTACAAGCTGGAAGTCGATGGCCGCGAGGTCTACGAGATCGATCCGGTCAACGGTGTCCGCGCGATCAACGGTGTCGACCAGTTGGCCGGCATGCGCAACGACCTCGGCCTGTAAGAGGAGCTCCGGACATGACCCAAGAGAATCGACTGCCGGGCTGGCTGACGCTGGATGCCGACGCCGCCCTCGTTCGTCTCTCGCGTCCGGCACAGTGCAACGGGGTCAGCGTCGACACGCTGACCCTGCGTGCACCCACCGTGCGTGATATCCGCCTGGCCGGCAAGGTGGCCGGCGACGATGCCGAGGAGCGCGAACTGCAACTGTTCGCCTCGCTGGCGCAGGTCAGCCGCCAGGACCTGGAGGGGCTGAAGCTGAGCGACTACCAGCGGCTGCAAGGCGCCTACTTTCGCCTGGTGCAAGACGACACGGACGACACCTTCGCGTATGCGTCAACTGGCGAGGCGCCTGGCCATTGAGCTGGGCTTCCAGGCCAGCGAACTGGAGCGCATGACCCTGGGCGACCTGCTCTGGTGGCTCGCCGAGGGCGAGGAGTGAGCGACGGCGCCGTCCGCCAGGCGAGCGGCGCCCGCGCTACTTCAGTAGGTCCGCGGAGGCGGACATCGATAACAGACGAGACGAACCGTCATGAGTAAAGACATGGACCTGGTGGTCTCCATCGGCGGCATCGCCGACCCCTCCTTGGGCAAGGCATTCGAGACCGTCAAGGCACGGCTCGACAGTCTCCAGGAACGTGCCCGCCAGGCTTCCAGCCTGAGGGATGTGCTGGGAGACGCCATACGCCTGGAGCGAGAGCTCGCCGATATGCGCAAGGTCGGGGATCGCGGCGTTGCTGAGCATGCCCGGCAGCTTGGCGAACGCCAGGAGCAACTGAAGCGACTCGGCATCGAGGCCAGGGCCGCGGGCGATGCCTACGCTCGACTGGGCGAGATGCAGCGTGGCCTGGATATGCAGGTCCGCGGCCTGCAACGGCTGGAGCAGGCCAGCCAGGCAATGCCATTGGCTAGCGCATTTTCCGGACTGGTCGTGGAAGCCAGCAAGACGGCTGCCGGTTATCAAGCGCGGTTGCGCGACCTGGCGATCCGCAACGGCCTGGACGCCGGCCGGGAGCCAGCCTTGGCATCCCTGATCCAGGACAGTGCAAGCCAGAGCGGCCTGGGACGCACGGCGACGCTGGACATGCTGGAGCACTTGAACGCCACCGGCATGGGGTTCGCCGCCGCGCAAATGAATCTGGGACTGGCGGGCCGCTTCGGCTTTGGCCAAGGGATTGCTTCAGCCGAGGCTGCGGGGCTGGTTCGAGCGTTGCAACTGGCCCAGGGTTCGGACTCGCCAGAGCAATTGTCCGCCTCCCTCGACCGCCTGGTCGTCCTGGGTAAAGGCAGAGTCGGCAGTGAGGCCCTGGCGCGTCGCCTGCCTGCCTTGTTGTCAGCGCTGGGCAATGCGGGAGAGGCCACGGCCGGCGATGTCGGTGCACTGGGTGCCTTGCTGGAGATTCAGGCAAAGAACACCACGCCAGACAAAGCGGACGTGCGGATGAAGGCCTGGCTGGAGTTCGTCGGCAGCGGCAGCTTGAAACGCGCTTATGGCCAGGACTACGACCGGGACCTGGAAGCGCTGCGCAAGGACGGAGCGAGTCTGCTGGAGGCCAACCTGGAGCTGGCTGCGCGCTATCGGGATAAGGGCGGCAAGCTCAGCGCCGGCGTGGCGTCGCCGGCGCTTGAAGCCTATCGAGCGTCGCGCGGCGAGTTCCAGGGCTTGCTCGAATCCCAGCAGTCTTCCGTAGGCTCTTCGGAGCGCGATGCGCAGCGTCGCAAGGGGATGTCCCAGGAGCTGTGGAAGGCTTCCAGCGACAGTTGGGAGAGGGCGCAGACCGCTTTGGGCAGCGCCCTGAATCCATATCTGGACAACCTGGCCAAGGGGAGCAAGGCACTCGGCGAGTCGACTGCGGAGCTGCTCGAAGCCTATCCGCGGACGACGGCCGGTCTTACCGCCGCCGCAGGTGCGGTGTTATCCGGGTATCTCGCCTACAAGGGAGGGCGCGGCGCTATCGACGTGCTGCGTGGCGGTCGGCTCGGTCGGCGAGGGACCGCTGCCGTCGGCGACCTGATCGAACGGGGTGCAGGCCGGGTATCGGGTGGTAGCGAAATACAGCGCGTGTTCGTTACCAACTGGCCGGTGCCGGGAGGCGACTCTACGCTGGAGTCCGCGAGGAGGCCGGCACAACGAAAGCGCGGTCAAACACCACGCAGGAAGAGAGGCAAGGGCGGTGGGCTGAAGGCCCGCTCCCTTCCATCCCTTGGCTTCTCGGCTGGAGGAGGCTTGGGGGCGATGGCAGGAAAGCTGCCGCGCCTGTCGCGTTTGCCCATACGCAACGCGCCGCTGCAAGTGGCCTCGTCGTTGATCGATGTTGCTGAGGTCTACTCCAGCGACCTGTCGGAGAGCGAAAAGACCATCGCCTATGGCGAGGCCGGTGGCTCCCTGGCTGGCTCCCTGGCTGGCGCCGCTCTGGGAGCGAGCATCGGCTCGGTGGTGCCGGTGGTCGGTACGCTGATCGGTGGATTGGTTGGCGGCGCTATCGGCGCCTGGGGCGGTAGCGAACTGGGGGGGCGTCTGGGACGCAGTCTGGCTGGCGATCCGCCGGCGGCCTCGGACAACAAGCCGGCGGTGCCCGTACCACAGGCCGAACCCGTCGCGGCTGTGCCCAACTGGACCTTCGCGCCGCAGATAAACCTGACGGTGCAAGGCAACGTACACGAGCCGCAGCGTCTGGCCGACGAGCTGCTGCCCTACCTGCAACGCATGCTTGTCGACTTCGCCGACGAGCGGCAGCGGCGCAGCCTCTACGATCCGGCGATGGTCTAAGGAGTCCCCATGGCATATCTGGAACAATTGCAGGCCGGCCTGAGGTACCTGGGTCGCGCCGGCGAGTCCGGACGCAAGAGTCTGGACAAGGTGGTCGCTCCGGTGAACGGCGCGATCAGCGAGATCCGCGGCGCAGCCGCGGAGCTGGAGAACCTGCCCGGCGTATCGCCGGAAATGGCTGCCCGGCTGCAGCGTGCCATGCGCGGCATCGGCCAGGCGCAGGGCAAGGTGAACCGCGTGGTCTCCACCTATGACCGGGCGAGCCGGGCGTTGCTTGGTATCGACGAACGCCTGGATGCGCTGAAGGTCCAGGTGAACAGTGCCGCGCAGGCGGTCGGCAAGGTCGCTGGCGACATCAGTCCGACGCTGGCGGGGGTGCTGCCGTCGTGGCTGCTGGCACCCTCGGCGACGCCCCCGAGCGAGGCCGCAGCGCCCTTGCCGCACCTGCTGGTACTGCAGCCGCTGACCGCCAATGCCCAACCGTTCTACTTCAACCTGAATACTGCCGCCTTCGACGCCCTGCAGCGCAACAGTGCCTACAACTGGAGCGGGCAGGTGCGCCTGGGTCGGCGGCCGGCGCTGCAGAGCGTCGGCATGGGCGAGGAGAGCATCCTGCTCAAGGGTGCGGTATTCCCGCTGCGTCGACAGGTAGGTAACCAGGAAAAGGTCGTCGGTCTGGAGCAGCTCGAAGCGCTGCGCCGGTTGGCGGAGCGGCGTGAGCCGCTGATCCTGAGCAGCGGCTACGGCGAGGTGCAGATGGGCCTCTGGTGTCTGGTGCGGATCAGCGAGAACCAGAGCGCCCTACTGGGCAACGGCGCTCCCCGCAAACAAACCTTCGACCTGGAGTTCAAGCGCTATGGCGACGACCTGCCGAACCGCTGACGGCGACATGCTGGACAGCCTCTGCTACCACGTCTATGGCCATCTGTTGGGCTGCGTCGAGGCGACCCTCGACGCCAATCCCGGGCTGGCCGATGAGCAGCAGCCATTCCGCGCCGGCTTGCTGATCAGTTTCCCTGACATGCCGGTGGTCAATGTCGAACAGGTGCGCCTGTGGGATTGATCGACCGCTCACCCGCAACCCCGCCTTGGCGGGGTTTTTCTTTTCTGGAGAAACCAGGTGCAACCGAGTTTCCGTATCGTTGCCGACGGCACCGACGTCACCCAGCGGCTGAATGACCGCCTGCTCAAGCTGACCCTGCTGGACAAGCCGGGCATGGAGTCCGACAGCCTGACCTTGAGGATCGACGATCGCGATGGACAGGTGGCCTTACCCAGGCGCGGTGCGGTGCTGGAGGTTCATCTCGGCTATGCCGGCGAGCCACTGATGCGCATGGGACGCTTTACCGTGGACACCTTGCAGTGGGCTGGTCCGCCGGACTGCCTGACCGTCACTGCCAAGGCCGGCGACATGCGCGGCAGTGGCAAGACGATACGCAGCGGAGGTTGGGAGGGCACTACCCTGGCTCAGGTCTGCCGCGATGTTGGCGCACGCAACGGCTGGCGCGTGGAGTGTCCGTTGCAGGTGGCGATCGCCCGGGTCGACCAGGTCAATGAGTCCGACTACCACTTCGTCACCCGTCTGGCGCGCCAGTACGACTGCACCGCCAAGCTGGCCGAGGGCATGCTCATGGTGCTGCCGCGACAGAGCGGGCAGAGCGCCACGGGGCGTCGGATCGAACCTTTGGTGTTGGGACGTGCTGACGTCGGTAGCTTCGACGTTACCTTCGACGACCGCAGCCTGATGAGAACGGTGAAGACCCGCTACCAATTGCCCGGCAGCGGCGAGGTCAAGAGCGTCGAGTTGAAGAACCCGAAGGCACCGGCTACGGCTATGGGCGAGCATGTCGACCGGCACCTCTATACCAGCCGTGGAGAGGCCGAGCAGGCGGCGAAGGCTCGCCTGGCGAGCTTCAGCCGCTCCAGCGCCAGTGTGCGCCTGGAACTGCCAGGGCGTGGCGACCTGTTCGCCGAGCGCAGCCTGCTGCTCCAAGGCTTCAAGGCGGGAATCGACGGCGAGTTCCTGATCGACTCGGTGGAGCACACCTACAGCTCCAGCGGATGGACCACTGTCGTGCAATGCAACGGCGGCCGAGGCGGCAAGGGGTGACGCCTGAAACCCATCGGAGTGCAGGAGGATCGATGAAACTGACCGAGCAGCAATTGCTGCGCATTTTTCCCAACGCCCGCCTCGTCGCGGGCGTTTTCGTTGTGGCGTTGCAACGGGCCATGGACGAGAGGGAGATCGACACACCGGCGCGGCGTGCCGCGTTTCTCGCCCAGGTCGGCCACGAAAGCAGCCAGTTGACCCGGCTGGTGGAGAACCTCAATTACAGCGCCCAAGGCTTGGCGGCGACCTGGCCGGGTCGCTATCTCGGCCCCGACGGGCAGCCCAACGCGTTGGCCTTGCGGCTGGCGCGCAATCCGCAGGCGATTGCCGACAACACCTACGCCACGCGCAACGGCAATGGCGACGAAGCGTCCGGCGATGGCTGGCGCTTCCGCGGGCGTGGCTTGCTACAGATCACCGGGCGTGCCAACTACCGGTTGGTCGGCGAGGCCCTCGGCGAGCCGCTGGAAGCCGAGCCCTGGCGCCTGGAGCAGCCCGTGCCGGCGGCCCGCAGCGCCGCCTGGTGGTGGGCCGGTCACGGGCTCAACGAGTTGGCCGACCGCGGCGAGTTCGCTGCCATCACCCGCCGCATCAACGGCGGCCTGAATGGCCAGGCGGAGCGCCTGGCGTTGTGGCAGCGGGCCAGGGCGGTGCTGTCATGAGCCGGCTCGCTCTGCTCCTGCCGGCCGTGTTGCTGGTCCTGCTGGCCGGCGCCTTGCTCGGCGGCGGCCTGGTTGCCCGCCACTATCGTCCGCAACTGGAGGAGGCCCTGGGCCAACTCACTGCCAGCCGCGTCGCCAGCGGCCAGCTCGAGGCTTTGCTCGATGAGCAGCAGCGCGCGCTGGCGGCGGTGCGGGCGAGCGCCGAGAGGCGCGCGAAGGACGTCGAGCAGGCACTCGGCGAGGCCAGGGCACAGGCCGCGGAGCAGTATGCCGCGGCCGTGCGTCTGCTCCAGGAACCCGACATTGGCGTGGACTGCCAGGCGGCAGGTGCGGCGATCGACCGGGAGCTGGGACTATGACTCGTCTCCTGCTGGGGCTTTGTCTGCTTTTCGCGGGCTGCGCAGCCTCGCCGACGACACCTCGCCCCGTGCGCGTCGAGGTTCCCCTGGCAGTGCCCTGCCGTGTACCTGACGTGCGCCCGCCGAGCTGGGCCGGCGCCACGCTGAAGGCCGGCGATTCGCTGCAGGCCAAGGTTCGCGCATTGCTCGCCGAGCGCCGCCAGCGGCAGGGCTATGAACTCGAATTGCAGGCGGCATTGCGTGCCTGCCGCTAAACCTTTCGGCCGATCCTCTCGGATCGGCCTTCCTTCCGACATCCCGCTGTTGCACCCATCCTCCCCACTGGGCTATGTTCCCCAGCATGGCTCCGTGAGACCGCTATCGTGATCCACCTCAGCAGCATCATCACCTCCCTCATCAAGGCATTCGCCCGTTGGCGCTGGCGCGCCTGACTTCTTCTTCGCCGGCCTGGCCGGTCACGTCTCCCTGCGTCCCCCGTTTTCCACAGGCATAATGCCGACGATCCACTCCCCCTTCCTCCGCGAGCGCGCCGGGAACCGGGTGTGGCGAAAGCCGGGTGATGCGATTCGCATAAGAATGAAATCAAGAGGTTACAGCCAGCATGCTGCTGATGATCGATAACTACGACTCCTTCACCTACAACCTGGTGCAGTACTTCGGCGAACTCAAGGCCGAGGTCAAGGTGGTGCGCAACGACGAACTGAGCGTGGAACAGATCGAGGCCCTGGCGCCCGAGCGCATCGTCCTTTCCCCCGGTCCCTGCACCCCCAACGAGGCCGGCGTCTCGCTGGCCGTTATCGAGCGCTTCGCCGGCAAGCTGCCGCTGCTCGGTGTCTGCCTTGGCCATCAGAGCATCGGCCAGGCCTTCGGCGGCGAAGTGGTGCGGGCGCGGCAGGTGATGCACGGCAAGACCAGCCCGATCCACCACAAGAACCTCGGCGTGTTCGCCGGCCTGGCCAATCCCCTGACGGTGACGCGCTACCACTCGCTGGTGGTGAAGCGAGAGAGCCTGCCGGAGTGCCTGGAGATCACCGCCTGGACCCAACATGCCGACGGATCGCTCGACGAGATCATGGGTGTACGCCACAAGACCCTGAATGTCGAGGGCGTGCAGTTCCATCCCGAGTCCATCCTCACCGAGCAGGGCCACGAGTTGCTGGCAAACTTCCTCCGCCAGCAGGGCGGTGTGCGTGGGGAGGGCAACTGAGATGGATATCAAGGGAGCCCTCAATCGCATCGTCAACCAGCTCGACCTGACCACCGAGGAAATGCAGGCGGTCATGCGCCAGATCATGACCGGGCAGTGCACCGACGCGCAGATCGGCGCCTTCCTGATGGGCATGCGGATGAAGAGCGAAACCATCGACGAGATCGTCGGCGCGGTGGCGGTGATGCGCGAACTGGCCGACGGTGTGCAGTTGCCTACGCTGAAGCATGTGGTCGACGTGGTCGGCACCGGCGGCGATGGCGCGAACATCTTCAACGTATCCTCGGCGGCGTCCTTCGTGGTCGCCGCCGCTGGCGGCAAGGTCGCCAAGCACGGTAACCGCGCGGTCTCCGGCAAGAGCGGCAGCGCCGACTTGCTGGAAGCCGCCGGCATCTACCTGGAACTGACCTCCGAACAGGTGGCGCGTTGCATCGACACCGTCGGCGTCGGGTTCATGTTCGCCCAGGTCCACCACAAGGCGATGAAGTACGCCGCCGGTCCGCGCCGCGAGCTGGGCTTGCGGACTCTGTTCAACATGCTTGGCCCACTGACCAACCCGGCGGGAGTCAGGCACCAGGTGGTCGGGGTGTTCACCCAGGAACTGTGCAAGCCGCTGGCTGAAGTGCTCAAGCGTCTCGGCAGCGAGCATGTGCTGGTGGTGCATTCGCGCGACGGGCTGGACGAGTTCAGTCTGGCCGCGGCGACCCACATTGCCGAGTTGAAGGACGGCGAGGTACGCGAGTACGAAGTGCGTCCCGAGGACTTCGGGATCAAGAGCCAGACCCTGATGGGGCTGGAGGTCGACAGTCCGCAGGCCTCGCTGGAACTGATCCGCGACGCTTTGGGGCGGCGCAAGACCGAGGCTGGGCAGAAGGCCGCCGAGCTGATCGTGATGAATGCCGGCCCGGCACTGTACGCTGCCGATCTGGCGACCAGCCTGCACGAGGGCATTCAACTCGCCCACGATGCCCTGCACACCGGGCTGGCACGGGAGAAGATGGACGAACTGGTGGCCTTCACCGCCGTTTACAGAGAGGAGAACGCACAGTGAGTGTGCCGACGGTTCTGCAGAAGATCCTCGCCCGCAAGGCCGAGGAGGTCGCCGAGCGCCGTGCGCGCGTCAACCTGGCCGAGGTCGAGCGGCTGGCGCGTAGCGCCGATGCGCCGCGCGGCTTCGCCAATGCCCTGCTGGAGCGGGCCAAGCGCAAGGAGCCGGCAGTGATCGCCGAGATCAAGAAGGCATCGCCGAGCAAGGGCGTGCTGCGCGAACACTTCGTCCCGGCGGAGATAGCCCGCAGCTACGAGGCGGGTGGCGCGGCGTGCCTGTCGGTGCTCACCGACGTGGACTTCTTCCAGGGCGCCGATGCCTATCTGAAGGAAGCGCGGGCCGCCTGTGCGCTGCCGGTGATCCGCAAGGACTTCATGATCGATCCGTACCAGATCGTCGAGGCGCGGGCGATCGGTGCCGACTGCATCCTGCTGATCGTCTCGGCGCTGGACGACGTGCTGATGGCCGAACTGGCGGCGACTGCCAAGTCGGTCGGTCTCGACGTACTGGTCGAAGTGCATGACGGCACCGAGCTGGAACGTGCGCTGAAGACCCTGGACACGCCGTTGGTGGGCATCAACAACCGCAACCTGCACACCTTCGAGGTGAGCCTGGAAACCACCCTCGACCTGTTGCCGGAAATTCCCCGCGACCGCCTGGTGGTCACCGAGAGCGGTATTCTCAACCGGGCCGACGTGGAGCTGATGGAAGTCAGCGAGGTCTACGCCTTCCTGGTTGGCGAGGCGTTCATGCGGGCCGACGATCCTGGCCTGGAGTTGAAGCGCCTGTTCTTCCAGGAGCGTGGCGGCGTGGTGCTGGGCGCCGATCCTGACTGATCCGCGCTGTCGAATCCCATGAAAAAGGCCGGTTGCGACCGGCCTTTTTCATGGGTGCTGTTCAGCGGGTGCCGAAGACCACCATGGTCTTTCCTTTCACATGCACCAGGCCCTGCTCCTCCAGGCTCTTCAGCACGCGTCCGACCATTTCCCGCGAGCAGCCGACGATCCGGCCGATCTCCTGGCGGGTGATCTTGATCTGCATGCCGTCCGGGTGGGTCATGGCGTCCGGTTGCTGGCACAGGTCCAGCAAGGTGCGGGCGACGCGTCCGGTGACGTCGAGGAAGGCCAGGTCGCCCACCTTGCGGGTGGTCTTGCGCAGGCGGTCGGCCATCTGGCTGCCGAGGGTGTAGAGGATCTCCGAGTCCTGCTGCGACAGTTCGCGGAACTTCGCATAGCTGATCTCGGCGACTTCGCATTCCACCTTGGCGCGAACCCAGGCGCTGCGTTCCTGTTCGCTGCCTTCCTTTTCGAACAATCCCAGCTCGCCGAAGAAATCACCGCTGTTGAGGTAGCCGATGATCATTTCGCGGCCGTCGTCGTCCTCGATGAGGATGGTGACCGAACCCTTGATGATGAAGAACAGCGTTTCGCAGCGATCGCCGGCATAGATGATGGTGCTCTTTGCGGTGTAGCGGCGGCGGTGACAGTGTGCGAGCAGCTTGTCTAGGTGTTTGAGTTTGGGTGTGTGGGTAATAGCTACCATGCCCGAGTCCCGAAAGAATAAAGAATATGCCTGACGTACAAGGCGATGTTTTTTTGAGTTCTTATGGAGAGACCTGCCAGGGCCCGGGAGCTCAGCGGAGAGCTCCCCCCAACCGGGCAGATCAGGAAGTGTGCCAGTAAACCGCGTCCAGCTTAACAGACGGGCCATGAAGGTCGATGTGATTTTGCGACGCAGCTATCAGGACTGTGATCCCGTACTGTCCTTGGGCCCTGTGCTAAGCTGGCGCCCTTTGCCGGCGGGAGTCTGAACGATGAAAGCGCGTATCCAGTGGGCGGGCGAGGCGATGTTCCTCGGCGAGTCCGGTAGCGGCCACGTGGTGGTCATGGACGGTCCGCCGGACCATGGCGGACGCAACCTCGGGGTGCGCCCTATGGAGATGGTCCTGATCGGCCTCGGCGGCTGCACCAACTTCGATGTGGTCAGCATCCTGAAGAAGGCGCGCCAGCCGGTGGAGAGCTGCGAAGCCTTCCTCGAGGCCGAAAGGGCCGACGAGGAGCCCAAGGTGTTCACGAAGATCCACGTGCACTTCGTGGTCAAGGGCCGCGGTCTCAAGGAGGCCCAGGTCAAGCGCGCGGTGGAGCTGTCGGCGGAGAAATACTGCTCGGCGTCGATCATGCTCGGTCGCGGCGGGGTGGAGATCACCCACGACTACGAGATCGTCGAACTCGGCTGAGACGACATCCGGTCATCATAAAAGGGGCGCAAACTCTGGCGGAGGCTTGATTGGCTCTGCATAATGCGCCCCTTTTTTCGTGCCGCGCGATTCCGTCGGGCGGCCGTTCAGTTCGGAAGATTCTTCCGCTCTGATAGACGTTTCCCGAGCCATCCCGGTCGGGTGACCAATGGCGCCAGCCGGCGCCCGTGCAACTCAACAAACCACAATCGCCATCGCGAAGAGGTGTTAACCGTCCTACGCAGGTGCGTCGTTCGCATCTGACGGGCATGCCCCAACCCTGCGGCAGAGCCGCAAGCAACCGAGAGAGTTCCCCACGGTGAAAAGCAAACTCAAGCTCCACGGGTTCAACAACCTGACGAAGACCTTGAGCTTCAACATCTACGACATCTGCTACGCCGAGACGCCCGAAGACCTCCAGGCCTACGTGCAGTACATCGACGAAGAGTATGACGCGGAGCGTCTGACGCAGATTCTTACCGATGTTGTCGACATCATCGGCGCCAATATCCTGAACATCGCGCGTCAGGACTACGACCCCCAGGGCGCCAGCGTGACCATCCTGATCTCCGAGCAGCCGGTCACTCCGACCGACAGCCAGATCGAAGAGTCCCCGGGCCCGCTGCCGGACACCATCCTGGCGCACCTGGACAAGAGCCACATCACCGTACATACCTACCCGGAAATCCATCCGGTGGACGGCATCGCGACCTTCCGCGTGGACATCGACGTTTCCACCTGCGGAGTGATCTCCCCGCTGAAGGCCCTGAACTACCTGATCCACCAGTTCGACTCGGACATCGTCACGGTCGACTATCGGGTCCGCGGCTTCACCCGCGACATCGAGGGGCGCAAGCATTTCATCGACCACGAGATCAACTCGATCCAGAACTATCTCTCCGACGACACGCGCGAGGCCTACCAGATGACCGACGTGAACGTGTACCAGGAGAACCTGTTCCACACCAAGATGCTGCTCAAGGACTTCGAACTGGAGAACTACCTGTTCGGCGACGCTACCCGGACGCTCTCGGCGGAACAGCGTGAGCAGGTCACGGAACGGCTCAAGCACGAAATGCTGGAGATCTTCTACGCGCGCAACATGCCGCGCTGATCGCACACGAGAAAGAAAAAGCCCGCTTCGAGCGGGCTTTTTCATGCGTGCGATTCAGATGCGGTAGGTGCTCTTGGTCATCACCTTCGCCAGCAGGCTCATGCCCAGCTTCACCGGTGCCGGGAAGCGCAGGCCGCCGGCGGCCAGGGCGTTGCTCGAATGCTGTTCCTCGTCGATACGCATCTGCTCGAGGATGGCACGGGATTTCCGATCCTCCTGGGGAATCTGCGCCAGGTGTTCGTCCAGATGCTTGCACACCTGGTCTTCGGTGGCGGCGACGAAGCCCAGGCTGACCCGGTCGCTGACCAGCCCGGCGGCGGCACCGACGCCGAAGGACAGGCCGTAGAAGATCGGATTGAGGACGCTGGGACGGCTGCCCAACTGGCGGATGCGTTGCTCGCACCAGGCCAGGTGGTCGATCTCCTCCTCGGCGGCTTCCTCCATCGCCTCGCGGACCTCGGGCAGCTTGGCGGTCAGCGACTGGCCCTGGTACAGCGCCTGGGCGCAGACCTCGCCGGTGTGGTTGATGCGCATCAGGCCGGCGATATGGCGGGTGTCTTCCTCGCTCAGTTCGCCATCGGGTTCCACGATGGCCGGCGACGGTCGCGCCGGCTGGCCGCTGAACGGCAGCAGGGTGCGCAGGGCGGAGTCGGCCTGCAGCAGGAAACGGTCGATGGGCGAATAGTGGCGGTCGGCGGACATGGCGCACCTCCGGAAACGAAAGATCGCACCAGTTTACCGGAAGTGCGCTGATAGCAGGATGTTGCGGACGGGCTGCGATGTCGCAGCGCCAGCAGGGATTCAACCCGGCGGCCAGTGCATCTGGCGTTGACCCAGCACGTGCATGTGGATGTGGTGCACGGTCTGCCCGCCAAGGTCGTTGCAGTTCATCACCACACGGAAGCCTTCCTCGCAGCCCTGCTCCCGGGCCAGGCGCTGGGCGGTGAAGAGGATATGGCCTGCCAGCGGCCGGTCGGCCTCGGTCAGGTGCTCGAGGGTGGGAATGTGCCTTTTCGGGATGACCAGGAAGTGCACCGGCGCCTGCGGGCCGATATCGTGAAACGCGACAACTTCCTCGTCTTCGTAGAACTTGCGCGCGGGAACTTCCCCCGCCACGATCTTGCAGAACAGACAGTCCATGGGCGATTCCTCCGGCCTCGGGTGCTTTCCCGAGTGTAGCGGTGCCCGTCGCGACCGCCCAAGCGTGAAGGAGCCGCAGTGAAGAACGACATACACGACCTCGGCCTGGTCCTGGATTCCCGGGTCAAGCTGATCCTGATCGAGTCCTGGGACGAGCCGAAGGTGATGGAAACCCTCACCGGCCTGGCGGTCAGGCGCGGCCTTGGCCTGTATGCCTGGTCGGTGACCGAGGGCGTGCAGCGCCTGGGCTTCGGCGGCGAGCCGCTGGGCGGGGAGGAGAGCCGCGACCCGGTCGCGGCGTTGCGCTTGATCAAGCACGATCAGCAGGCGAATCTCTACGTGCTCTGCGACCTGCATCCTTTCCTTGGCGACAGCCCGACCCTGGTGCGCCTGCTCAAGGAAATCGCCATGGCCGAAGGCAATCATCGACCGACCGTGGTGCTGGTGTCCCATGCGCTGAAGCTGCCGGCCGAGGTGCAGCGCTTCGCCGCGCGGTTCTCGCTGTCCCTGCCCAGCGAGGACGAACTGCTCGGCATCGTCCGCGAGGAAGCGACGCGCTGGAGCGAGCGCAACCGTGGTGCCCGCGTGCGCACCGACAACCGCACCCTGCAGCAGGTGGTGAAGAACCTGCGCGGGCTCAGCCATGCCGAGGCGCGACTGCTGGCGCGCAACGTGATCTGCAACGATGGAGCGATCACCCAGGAGGACCTGCCCGAGCTGAACCGCACCAAGTTCCAGCTACTCGACCTGGAGGGCGTGCTGAGCTTCGAGTACGACACCGCGCGCTTCGCCGAGGTCGGCGGGCTTGCCGCGCTCAAGCGCTGGCTCGGCGAGCGTCAGTCGGCGTTCCTCGCCGGCACGCCTGGCGACCAGCCGAAGGGCATGATGCTGGTCGGCGTACAGGGCGCCGGCAAGAGCCTGGCGGCCAAGGCGGTGGCCGGCCTCTGGGGCTTGCCGTTGCTGCGTCTGGATTTCGCCTGTCTCTACAACAAGTACTTCGGCGAAACCGAGCGCAACCTGCGCGAGGCGCTGCGCCTGGCCGAACAGATGGCGCCCTGCGTGCTGTGGATGGATGAAGTGGAGAAGGGCATTTCTGGTGGCGACCAGGACAACGGCGTCAGTCAGCGCGTGCTGGGTACCCTGCTGACCTGGATGGCCGAGCGCGAGGCGCCGGTCTTCATGGTCGCCACCGCGAACGCTATCGACCGCCTGCCGCCCGAACTGATCCGCAAGGGACGCTTCGACGAATTGTTCTTCGTCGACCTGCCGACGCCGGAGGTTCGCGCCGAGATCTTCCGCATCCACCTGCAACGCCGCGAGCTGGAGCCGGCACAGTTCGACCTCCATCTGCTGGCGGCTGCCAGCGAGGGTTTCAGCGGGGCGGAGATCGAGCAGGCGGTGGTGGCGGCACTGTACGCCGGGCAGGCGCGACAGCAGGCGGTGGATCAGGATCTGTTGCTCAGGGAACTGGCGCGAACCTCGCCGCTGTCGGTGCTGATGGCGGAAAAGCTCGCCGCGCTGCGGACCTGGGCCAAGGGGCGGGCGGTACCGGCAGACTGAGCCAACGGCGAACCTTGCCGCCCTGCGAGGAGAGGCCGGTCAACCCCGTGGGGCGGAGGGTACCGCCGAGGCGTTGATCCGCGCGGCGAGTCGGCGCACCAGCCAGCGTGGCGCCAGGCGTGGGCTCAGCGCCAGCAGGCGATTGCGCCAACCGGGGACGATCAGGGCGCGGTTCTTGTCCAGCCCGCGCAGGGCCAGCAGCGCGACTTCCTCCGGGGTCATCATCAGCTTGCTCCGGTCGAGCCTGCCGAGCCGCATCCCGGCTTCCCGGAAGAATGCCGTGCGGGTTGGCCCAGGGCACAGCACCGAGACCTTGACGCCGCGCTCTTTCAGTTCTTCCCGCAAGCCTTCCGAGAAGTGCAGGACGTAGGCCTTGCTGGCGTAGTAGTTGCTCATCCAGGCGCCGGGCTGGAAGGCGGCCACCGAGGCGATATTGAGTATCTGGCCACCGCCCTGTGCCACCATGCGGGCGCCGAGGGAGTGGCAAAGGCGGGCCAGGGCCAGGATGTTGAGTTCGATCAGTTCCTGTTCCCGCGCCCATTCCTGGTCGATGAAGGGGCCGGAGGTACCGATCCCGGCATTGTTAACCAGCAGGTCGATCTGTCGTTCGCCCTGTTCCAGTTCGTGCAACAACCCTGACAGTTGCAGCGGCTCGGAAAGATCGCAGGTGCGGAACAGCACTTCCACGCCGAAACGCTGCGCCAGCTCATAGGCGATGCTCTCCAGCGCGTCGCGCTGGCGCGCCACCAGGATCAGGGCGCGACCGCGCCGGGCCAGGGCTTCGGCTAGGGCCAGGCCGATACCGCTGGAAGCGCCGGTGATCAGGGCATAACGGGGCATTCGAGACTTCTCCGAAACGGACGGGGAATTGGACCCCGCCCGTCGCGAGGGGTTGCGTGGCTACTGTTGGTCGTCGTCTTCCATGGCCTCTGCCGCCGCCGTGGCGGCTTCATCGGCTTCGGCCGCCGCTGCGGCGGCCTGCTCGTCGGTGGTGTACGGGTCGGCTGGAGCGCTGGCGCCGCCGTCATAGTTCGCTCGCTCCAGGTAACCCTGGTAGGACGGCAGGGCGATGGCGGCGATGATACCGACTATCGGCAGCAGGATGATCAGACTGGCCAGGACTTTCACCCCGGTGCTGTTCGCCGGCGGCGGCGGACCGTAGCGGTTGGCGCCGGTGCTGCCGGGCAGGACCAGCATCAGGATGCCGAACACGCTGCCGACGAAGGGGACGAAGTTGAGCAGCCAGAGCCAGCCCGACCAGCCGAGGTCATGCAGGCGCTGCACGCCGATCATCACGGCGATGACGATGAAGGCGATTGAGGCCAGGGCGGTGACGGCCACGCCGACGGTTTCGCCGAGCAGGAAGCCCAGGCCCATGATGACCAGGAAGCACAGCGTCATCGCCATCGACCAGCCGAGATAGCGCAGGCGTCCGATCCGGCCGTTGGTGGTGAACACGTTCAGCTCGCCGAACTCGGGGAGGGCGTCGCCGACCTGGGCGCTGGGTGGTGTGTAGGGAGACGCGCCCGCAGCCGCGGTGGCCGCAGGCGCGGCGTTTTCGCCGAGCTGCGCCTGGCGTGCCAGGTACTTCTCGATGATGACGCCGCAGGCCGAACATTCCGCTCCGCTGGGCTGTTCATGGCCGCATTTCGGGCAGGTCATGGGAGGCAGGTCTTGCGCCGGGGTTTCCTCCGCGACCTGGGGGTTGTGATCGGGCGTTTCCACTAGGCTCAGGCTGGCCGCCAGGTCGACTTCCTTGTAGGCATTGGCGCCGGCCTGGCGCAAGGCGGTCAGGTAACGCTCCGCCTCGGCCTCTGGAAGTTCGCGTTTCAGCACCACCGGGCGACCGCCGAAGAGGGCGTCGATCTTGCCCGGTTCGCTCTTGAACAGGCGGGCGAGATTGTCCTTCACGGTTTCGAGCGATGCGTCGGGCATCAGCTCGCCGGAGAAGACGATCTTGAAGCGTTGGTCGGTCATGCAGGCATCCTTGTCAGCTGGGGTGAGAGAAATGCAGCCGACAGCCTAATCGGCGGCCTTGGCGCCCACAAGCGCGAGATGAGAACTCCCGCACAAGCCGGGGCGCCGTGACCCGGCGGTTTCAGCGCGGCCAGCGGTTGGCCAGGCGATCCATGTTCCGCAGGGCGGCGCGATATTCCCGGTCGAGGCGGGCGACCAACTCGTCGACGCCGGGCAAGTCGTCTATGTTGCCCGCGCCCTGGCCGGCGGACCACACGGTCTTCCAGGCCTTGGCCTCGTCGTTCACCGGCTTGAGTTTCTCGCCGTAGTTCATGTCTGCCTTGTCGGTCAGGCGCTTCAGATCGTAGCCGGCGGCCTCCAGGCTTTGCCGCATGAAGCTGGCCGGTACGCCGGACACCGCCGGGGTGTGCACGATGTCGGCGGCGCGTGCCTCCAGGATCATCTGCTTGTAGGCGTCGGAGGCATTGCTCTCGCGGGTGGCGATGAAGCGAGTGCCGAGATAGGCCAGGTCGGCGCCGAGCATCTGTGCGGCGAGAATCTCGTGGCCGTGGTTGATGCAGCCGGCCAACAGCAGGGTCTTGTCGAAGAACTGGCGGATTTCCGCGACCAGCGCGAAAGGGCTCCAGGTCCCGGCGTGCCCGCCCGCGCCGGCCGCCACCGCGATCAGGCCGTCAACCCCGGCCTCGGCGGCTTTTTCGGCGTGGCGGCGGGTGGTGACGTCGTGGAACACCAGGCCGCCGTAGCTATGCACAGCGTCTACCACTTCGCGCACTGCGCCGAGGCTGGTGATGACGATCGGTACGCGGTGCTCGACGCAGATCCGCAGGTCGGCCTGCAACCGCGGATTGGTGTTGTGGACGATCAGGTTCACCGCATAGGGCGCGGGATTGTCCAGCGCCTGCAGGCCGGCCCCGATTTCCTCCAGCCATCCCTCGAAGCCGCTGCTCTCGCGCTGGTTGAGCGCCGGGAAGCTGCCGACGATGCCGCTGCGGCAGCAGGCCAGCACCAACTGCGGGTTGGATACCAGGAACATCGGCGCGGCCACCATCGGCAGTCGCAGGCGTTGGTCGAGCAGGGCGGGCAAGGACATGGACAGGACTCCTGGGTCAGAAAGGTTTGAGCACCACCAGTAGGACGATCAGCAGCAGGAACAGTACAGGCACTTCGTTGAACCAGCGGTAGAACACATGGCTGCGCCCCGGCTCGCCGCGGGCGAAGCGCTTGAGCATGGCGCCGCAGGCGTGGTGGTAGCCGATGAGCAGGACCACCAGGGTCAGCTTGGCGTGCAGCCAGCCTTGGCTCAGCCAGCCGGGGGTGAGATAGAGCATCCAGAGGCCAAGGACCAGGGTGGCGAGCATCGAGGGCATCATGATCCCTCGGTAGAGCTTGCGCTCCATGACGCAGAAGCGTTCCCGGCTGGTCTGGTCCTCGCTCATGGCGTGGTAGACGAACAGGCGCGGCAGGTAGAACAGGCCGGCGAACCAGCAGACCACGGCGATGATATGGAAGGCTTTGAGCCACAGGTACATCAGGACATCCTCTTGATCACGGTGCCCCGATAGTAGAGGGATGGCTGGAACGCGTCACCCTGGCGGCTTGCCGCTGTCTGATTTGCCGGCAGATATGGCCGCATAACAGGTAGGAACATTCGGATAGGGCCTCGCAGCAATTTCTGCCCGACGACCCCGGGGGCTAGACTGCCGACCGAAGGGCCGAACCGGTCGCAAAGCCGGACGCCCAGCGCTGTTCATGCCGGCGCTCGGCTCTTATCATTGGTCTCTTTTGGCTAGCTTGCCTCAGCGCGCGGAGTGATGGACAGATGATCAAGGTCGGCATCGTTGGCGGTACGGGTTATACGGGCGTGGAACTGCTGCGCCTGCTGGCGCAGCATCCGCAGGCCCGGGTGGAAGTGATCACTTCGCGTTCCGAGGCGGGGGTGAAGGTCGCCGACATGTACCCGAACCTGCGAGGTCATTATGACGACCTGCAGTTCAGCGTGCCGGACGCGCAGCGCCTCGGCGCCTGCGACGTGGTGTTCTTCGCCACGCCGCACGGCGTGGCGCACGCGCTGGCTGGCGAACTGCTGGACGCGGGGACCCGGGTCATCGATCTGTCCGCTGACTTCCGCCTGGCGGACGCCGAGGAGTGGGCGCGCTGGTACGGCCAGCCGCATGGCGCTCCGGCGCTGCTCGACGAGGCTGTCTACGGCCTGCCGGAAGTGAACCGCGAGAAGATCCGCCAGGCCCGCCTGATCGCCGTGCCGGGTTGCTACCCGACCGCGACCCAACTGGGCCTGATCCCGCTGCTGGAGGCCGGCCTGGCCGACGCCTCGCGGCTGATCGCCGATTGCAAGTCCGGGGTCAGCGGCGCCGGTCGGGGCGCCAAGGTTGGCTCGCTGTTCTGCGAGGCGGGCGAAAGCATGATGGCCTACGCGGTCAAGGGGCATCGGCATCTCCCGGAAATCAGCCAGGGCCTGCGTCGGGCCTCCGGCGGCGACGTCGGGCTGACGTTCGTACCGCACCTGACGCCAATGATCCGCGGTATCCATGCAACCCTCTATGCCCATGTCGCGGATCGCTCGGTCGACCTCCAGGCGCTGTTCGAGAAGCGCTACGCCGACGAACCCTTCGTCGACGTGATGCCGGCCGGCAGCCATCCGGAGACCCGTAGCGTGCGTGGCGCCAATGTCTGCCGAATCGCCGTGCATCGCCCCCAGGGCGGCGACCTGGTGGTGGTGCTGTCGGTGATCGACAACCTGGTCAAGGGCGCCTCGGGTCAGGCGCTCCAGAACATGAACATCCTGTTCGGGCTGGACGAGCGCCTGGGCCTCTCGCATGCGGCCCTGCTCCCCTGATGTCCGGCTGGGAACTCCAGTTCCGTGATCCACGGCGGGCCTGGCTGGTCCGCCTCGGGGTGGGTGCGCTGCTGCTGGCGGTTCCGCTGGCGTTTCTCGGCGGTCGCTGGTCGACCGGGGCGGACGCCGCTCGCAGCGAGGCCGATGCGCAACGCCAGGAAACCCTGATCGGCGAGCAGAAGGCCGAGCTGGAGCGCCTGCGTACCGAAATCGAGGTGTTGCGCAGCGGAGAACGCCTCAGCCAGCAGGCCACCGAACAGAGCCGGCAGACCATCAAGCTGCTTGAGGACCAGGTGTTCAAGCAGCAACAGGACATCGCGTTCTACAAGGGGGTAGTCGCGCCGGCCAGCAAGGCGGATGCGCTGGAAATCCGTGCCTTTGAGGTGCAGGGCACGGACGACCCGCAGCGCTTCCGCTATAAGGTGATGCTCAGCCGCCTGGGCAGGGACGACCGCAAGCTGGATGGGCGGCTGAAAGTCCGCATCAGCGGCAAGCTGGCGCGCAAGGACGCTACCTACGACCTCGAACAGCTCTCGCCGGAACTGGGCAAGACAGGGCTGTCGATTTCCCTCCGGCATTTCCAGTCGATCCCAGAAGGGGGGCGTTTCGCCGAGCTGGAGCTGCCGAAGAACTTCATCCCGAAGCTGATCGACGTACGTGCGGAGCTGAATGGCCAGTCCAAACCGCTACAGCGCCGTTTCGATTGGCCGAAGCAGTGAGTGAGCATTATGTGGAGCAAGAACAAAGGCCGGGCCGACGTCCAGCGTTTCACCGGGCAGACCAGCCTGATCGCCAGCGGCGCCGAACTGGTCGGTGACATGAACCTCAAGGGCGCGGTGCAGATCGACGGCACCGTCCGCGGAGCGTTGCAGGCGCACGAAGGGCTGGTGCGGGTCAGCGCCGGCGGTCGAGTCGATGGCGAAATCCGGGCCCCCCATGTGATCATCGACGGTCAGGTGGATGGCGACATCCATGCCATCGAACGCCTGGAGCTGGGGGCCCAGGCCCGGGTGAAGGGCAATCTTCACTATGGGCTGATCGAAACCGCCATGGGGGCCCAGATCGAGGGCCGCCTGTGCCCGATGACCGAGGCCAGTCCGCGCCCGCTGGAACTGCCTGCCAGCGTGGAAACTGTGGATTAGTTGACCATTTTTCTGGGACAAGAGGATAATGGGCGTAATGTTGTAACGCACGGCCTCAAGCCGGGAGATTCGGAAACATGAGCATCGAGACCTTCACCCCTACGCCCCTGCTCTTTACCCCAGGCGCAGCCAACAAGGTGAAGACGTTGATTGACGAAGAGGGCAATCCTCGCCTGAAACTGCGTGTATTCGTCACCGGCGGCGGTTGCTCGGGCTTCCAGTATGGCTTCACCTTCGACGAAGATATCGCCGATGACGATACCGTGATCGAGCGCGATGGCGTGGGCCTGGTGGTGGACCCGATGAGCTTCCAGTACCTGGCGGGCTCGGAAGTCGACTACCAGGAAGGCCTGGAAGGTTCGAGGTTCGTCATCAAGAACCCGAACGCCGCCACGACTTGCGGTTGCGGACAGTCGTTCTCGATCTGACGTCGATGGGGCCGCTACGAAAACGCCGCGCTTATATGCGCGGCGTTTTCGTTTCAGGCGGGATACAGCGCGCCCAGAGTTCTGGGACCGAGCGCACCGGTCACATCAGGGCAGTTGCCGGGCAGGCGCTCGAGAAACCGATGGGCTAGCCAGGCGAATGCCATGCCCTCCATCCAGGCAGGGGGAATGCCGTATTCGTCGGTACTGGCGACCCGAGCTTCGGGCATCAGCATGGCCAGGCGCTTCATCAGCGCCGTATTGAAGGCGCCGCCGCCGCATACCAGCACCTCTTCGCAGTCCGGCTGGGCGTCCAGCAGCGATTCGCTGATGCTGCGCGCGCTCAGTTCCAGCAGGGTTGCCTGGATATCCGCTGCCGGCAAGGCAGGGTGACGAGCCAGGTGCTCCTGCAGCCAGGGCAGGTTGAAGCGCTCGCGCCCGGTACTCTTGGGGCCACGCGCGGCGAAGAATTCATCCGCCAGCAGGCTTGCCAGCAGTGCGTGGTTCACCTGGCCGCTGGCGGCCCACGCACCGTCCCGGTCGAAATGTTCGCCGCGCTGGTGATGAATCCAGGCGTCCATCAGCACGTTGCCCGGGCCGCAGTCGAAGCCGCGTACCGGCTTTCCGGGGCTGAGCAGCGAAACGTTGCTGAAGCCACCGATGTTCAGGACCGCCCTGGAGGCGTCATCATCGCCAAACAGCGCCTGATGGAAGGCCGGTACCAGCGGGGCGCCCTGGCCGCCGGCTGCGACGTCGCGGCGGCGGAAGTCGGCGACGACATCGATGCCGGTCAGCTCCGCCAGCAGGGCGGGGTTGCCGATCTGCACCGTGAAGTGGCGAGCGGGTTCATGCCGGATGGTTTGACCGTGACTGCCGATGGCACGGACTCCGTCGGGGCTCATCTGCTGCTGGAGCAGCAGTTCGCGCACGCCCTGTGCTGCAAGGGCGACCCAGCGTTGCTCGACTTCGGCGGCGCGGGCGATTTCATCGGGTCCGGGGACGCACAGGGCGAGGATGTCTTCGCGCAGCCCGGCCGGCATGGGTAGGTAATGGGAAGCGAGCAAGGTGGTGCGATCACCTTGCTCGATCAGGACGATGTCCATGCCGTCCAGGCTGGTTCCGGACATCAACCCCAGGTAGCGCGGCACGATCAGCGCTGCTTGTTCAGGGCCAGGAGGGTTTTCTTCTCCTGATCCATGCGCGCGATCATCGGCTGGGTCTGCGCAATGAAGCGCTTGCGATCTGCGCCACCGAGCGGGTCCGCCATGGGCAGCTTGGCACTCAGCGGATCGACGTGACGGCCATTGATCTGGAACTCGTAGTGCAGGTGCGGGCCGGTGGCCAGGCCCGTCATGCCCACGTAACCGATGATCTGGCCCTGCTTCACGCTGGTACCGGCGCGGATACCCTTGGCGAAGCGGCTCATGTGTCCGTAGATGGTCCGATAGCGCTGGCCGTGCTGGATCACCACGGCGTTGCCGTAGCCCCCCTTGCGTCCGGCTTCGAGGATCTTGCCGTCTCCGGTGGCCTTGATCGGTGTGCCGATGGGGGCAGCGTAGTCGACGCCCTTGTGCGCGCGGATCTTGTTCAGGATCGGGTGGCGGCGGCCCAGGGAGAAGCGCGAGCTGATGCGGGCGAAATCCACCGGCGTACGGATGAATGCCTTGCGCATGCTGGAGCCGTCGGCGCGGTAGTAGCTGGTATTGCCCTGCTTGTTGGTATAGCGCACGGCGGTGTAGGTCTTGCCACGGTTGACGAAGCGGGCGGCGAGGATATTGCCGGTCGCCACTTGCTTGCCGTTGACCTTGTGTTGTTCGTAGATCACGTCGAACTCGTCGCCTTCACGCAGATCGAGGGCGAAGTCGATGTCGTAGCCGAAGATGTTCGACAGCGACGTGACCAGGTTATAGGGCAGGCCGGCGTTACGACCGGCAACGAACAGCGAGCTGGTGATGCGGCCATGGGCATAGGCGGTATGCAGGTCGATCTGGGCCTTCTCGCGTTTGAAGGAGTAGCCCTTGTCGGTCTTGTCCAGGCCGATGGTCTCGAGTTCGCTCTGCTTGACTCGCAGCGCCTGCAGCTCTCCTTTGGGGTCGAGCTTGAGCTTGACCTCCTGGCCGACCTTCAGATGGGTGAAGCGCTTGGCATCCTTGCTGCTGGTCAGCATGTCGTGCATGGCCGAGGTGGAAAGGCCTGCCTTGGTGAATACGGTCGACAGCGTATCGCCACTGGCGACGGTGATGGTCTTCCACTCGGGATCGACGGGCTTGGTGTCGGCATCGGCTACAGATGTGCCCGGTTTGTCCGAGTCTTGCTCGGCGGTGTTGTCGTCGGAGGCGCCTTCTACCTGAGCGAAAGGCGTGCCTTCGTCGCTGGAATTGGTGACCGATTGCGGCAGGAGGTCGTCTTTCTCCTGAAGGAGGCGATCGGTGTTGCTTTCAAGCTCCAGATTGAGCGTGGTCCTCTTGGCCTCGACTTCGCTCGAGGGGAACACCAGTAGTGCCAAACTGAGGAGCGCTGCAACACCGCTGGCGGCCAACAAGTGGCTTTTCGGGTAATACGGCGGCGCTTTCTGATCGGATTGCGTCATGGCGTGATTGGTGTTTTTGGATTGTGAATAAATAACTGCCTAAAATATAACCAAAATCTCCTTGAATCAAGCCAAAAGTCGCGTCTGGCCTGGCTCCGTCCCCCTGACGGTCGGCAAAATTTGTTTTTAGTCTGCGATCTTGTATGGTTGGTTCCCTTTCGATTTTGGCAATTGGGCAGAACCTGTAAATGAAGTCGGTTGAAGAGCAGCTGGCGCTGATCCAGCGCGGTGCAGACGAGATCCTGGTAGAGGCGGAACTGGTGGCCAAGCTGAAGCGTGGCCAGCCCTTGCGGATCAAGGCCGGCTTCGACCCGACCGCTCCCGATCTGCATCTTGGCCATACCGTGCTTATTAATAAGCTGCGCCAGTTCCAGGACCTGGGGCATCAGGTGATCTTCCTCATCGGCGACTTCACTGGGATGATTGGTGACCCCAGTGGGAAAAGTGTTACCCGTCCTCCCCTGACGCGCGAGCAGGTTCTGGAGAATGCGGAGACGTACAAGTCCCAGGTCTTCAAGATCCTCGACCCGGCCAAGACCGAAGTAGCCTTCAATTCCACCTGGATGGACCAACTGACCCCGGCTGACTTCATTCGTCTTGCCTCTCAGTACACCGTTGCGCGGATGCTGGAGCGCGATGACTTTAGCAAGCGCTATGCCAGCAATCAGCCCATCGCTATCCATGAGTTCCTCTATCCGCTGGTCCAGGGCTATGACTCCGTCGCGCTGAAGGCGGACGTCGAGTTGGGTGGCACCGACCAGAAGTTCAACCTGCTGATGGGGCGCGAGCTGCAGCGTGCCTATGGCCAGGAGGCCCAGGTGATCCTGACCATGCCGTTGCTGGAAGGGCTGGATGGCGTGAAGAAGATGTCCAAGTCGCTGGGCAACTATATTGGTATCCAGGAAGCGCCGGGTGTCATGTACAGCAAGCTGGTCTCCATTCCTGACACGCTGATGTGGCGTTACTTCGAACTGCTCAGCTTCCGTTCCCTGGATGAGATCGATAGCTTCCGCAAGGACGTCGAGGCGGGCGCCAACCCGCGTGACATCAAGATCAAGCTGGCCGAGGAGATCGTCGCCCGCTTCCATGGCGAGGAGGCGGCGGCGAGCGCACACAAGTCGGCCGGCAATCGCCTGAAGGATGGCGAGCTGCCGGAAGACCTGCCGGAGATCGAGCTGTCGTCCCCCGAGGATATGCCCGTTGCCTCTGTCCTTAATAAGGCGGGGTTGGTGAAGAATGCGGCTGCGGCTCGCGATCTCCTGGGTGCCGGCAGCGTCAAGGTGGATGGGCAGGTCGTCGACCGCACCTTCATGCTGGCGCTGGGTGAGACCCGTGTGTTCCAGGCAGGGAAGAAGGCTTTCGCGCGCATCACGCTGAAGGCTGAATAATTCTTTCAAATAAGTGTTGACGCCAGTTTCTATCTCCCTATAATGCGCACCACTCCCGGCGACGACGAAGAGTAAATGCTTGTAAATCAAGGATTTACGGATTCTCTCCCAGGGGTGGTGAAGCGCTCCGGCAGGTTGTTCGCCGCAGCGGTTCGGTCCCGAAAGGGGCTCGAAACGAAGCTTCACCGAGGTGCTTGACAGCGAATTTGAACGCTGTAGAATGCGCCTCCCGCTGATCGGAAGATGGTTTGAAGGTCGGCGCAAGCGGTTGAGTAGAAAAGAAAATTTTCGAAAATAACGCTTGACGGAACGAGAGGTTGCTGTAGAATGCGCGGCCTCGGTTGAGACGAAAGCCTTGACCAACTGCTCTTTAACAAGTCGAATCAAGCAATTCGTGTGGGTGCTTGTGATGTAAGACTGGTGATCGCAAGATTATCAGCAACGCAAGTAACACTCGTGAATTCGAGAGTTTTATCTCTTTTTAAGAGAATGCGATTGCTGAGCCAAGTTTAGGGTTTTCTCAAAACCCAAGCAGTATTGAACTGAAGAGTTTGATCATGGCTCAGATTGAACGCTGGCGGCAGGCCTAACACATGCAAGTCGAGCGGATGAAGGGAGCTTGCTCCTGGATTCAGCGGCGGACGGGTGAGTAATGCCTAGGAATCTGCCTGGTAGTGGGGGATAACGTCCGGAAACGGGCGCTAATACCGCATACGTCCTGAGGGAGAAAGTGGGGGATCTTCGGACCTCACGCTATCAGATGAGCCTAGGTCGGATTAGCTAGTTGGTGGGGTAAAGGCCTACCAAGGCGACGATCCGTAACTGGTCTGAGAGGATGATCAGTCACACTGGAACTGAGACACGGTCCAGACTCCTACGGGAGGCAGCAGTGGGGAATATTGGACAATGGGCGAAAGCCTGATCCAGCCATGCCGCGTGTGTGAAGAAGGTCTTCGGATTGTAAAGCACTTTAAGTTGGGAGGAAGGGCAGTAAGTTAATACCTTGCTGTTTTGACGTTACCAACAGAATAAGCACCGGCTAACTTCGTGCCAGCAGCCGCGGTAATACGAAGGGTGCAAGCGTTAATCGGAATTACTGGGCGTAAAGCGCGCGTAGGTGGTTCAGCAAGTTGGATGTGAAATCCCCGGGCTCAACCTGGGAACTGCATCCAAAACTACTGAGCTAGAGTACGGTAGAGGGTGGTGGAATTTCCTGTGTAGCGGTGAAATGCGTAGATATAGGAAGGAACACCAGTGGCGAAGGCGACCACCTGGACTGATACTGACACTGAGGTGCGAAAGCGTGGGGAGCAAACAGGATTAGATACCCTGGTAGTCCACGCCGTAAACGATGTCGACTAGCCGTTGGGATCCTTGAGATCTTAGTGGCGCAGCTAACGCGATAAGTCGACCGCCTGGGGAGTACGGCCGCAAGGTTAAAACTCAAATGAATTGACGGGGGCCCGCACAAGCGGTGGAGCATGTGGTTTAATTCGAAGCAACGCGAAGAACCTTACCTGGCCTTGACATGCTGAGAACTTTCCAGAGATGGATTGGTGCCTTCGGGAACTCAGACACAGGTGCTGCATGGCTGTCGTCAGCTCGTGTCGTGAGATGTTGGGTTAAGTCCCGTAACGAGCGCAACCCTTGTCCTTAGTTACCAGCACCTCGGGTGGGCACTCTAAGGAGACTGCCGGTGACAAACCGGAGGAAGGTGGGGATGACGTCAAGTCATCATGGCCCTTACGGCCAGGGCTACACACGTGCTACAATGGTCGGTACAAAGGGTTGCCAAGCCGCGAGGTGGAGCTAATCCCATAAAACCGATCGTAGTCCGGATCGCAGTCTGCAACTCGACTGCGTGAAGTCGGAATCGCTAGTAATCGTGAATCAGAATGTCACGGTGAATACGTTCCCGGGCCTTGTACACACCGCCCGTCACACCATGGGAGTGGGTTGCTCCAGAAGTAGCTAGTCTAACCGCAAGGGGGACGGTTACCACGGAGTGATTCATGACTGGGGTGAAGTCGTAACAAGGTAGCCGTAGGGGAACCTGCGGCTGGATCACCTCCTTAATCGAAGATCTCAGCTTCTTCATAAGCTCCCACACGAATTGCTTGATTCACTGGTTAGACGATTGGGTCTGTAGCTCAGTTGGTTAGAGCGCACCCCTGATAAGGGTGAGGTCGGCAGTTCGAATCTGCCCAGACCCACCAATTGTTGGTGTGCTGCGTGATCCGATACGGGGCCATAGCTCAGCTGGGAGAGCGCCTGCTTTGCACGCAGGAGGTCAGGAGTTCGATCCTCCTTGGCTCCACCATCTAAAACAATCGTCGAAAGCTCAGAAATGAATGTTCGTAGATGAACATTGATTTCTGGTCTTTGCACCAGAACTGTTCTTTAAAAATTCGGGTATGTGATAGAAGTAAGACTGAATGATCTCTTTCACTGGTGATCATTCAAGTCAAGGTAAAATTTGCGAGTTCAAGCGCGAATTTTCGGCGAATGTCGTCTTCACAGTATAACCAGATTGCTTGGGGTTATATGGTCAAGTGAAGAAGCGCATACGGTGGATGCCTTGGCAGTCAGAGGCGATGAAAGACGTGGTAGCCTGCGAAAAGCTTCGGGAGTCGGCAAACAGACTTTGATCCGGAGATCTCTGAATGGGGGAACCCACCTAGGATAACCTAGGTATCTTGTACTGAATCCATAGGTGCAAGAGGCGAACCAGGGGAACTGAAACATCTAAGTACCCTGAGGAAAAGAAATCAACCGAGATTCCCTTAGTAGTGGCGAGCGAACGGGGATTAGCCCTTAAGCTTCATTGATTTTAGCGGAACGCTCTGGAAAGTGCGGCCATAGTGGGTGATAGCCCCGTACGCGAAAGGATCTTTGAAGTGAAATCGAGTAGGACGGAGCACGAGAAACTTTGTCTGAACATGGGGGGACCATCCTCCAAGGCTAAATACTACTGACTGACCGATAGTGAACCAGTACCGTGAGGGAAAGGCGAAAAGAACCCCGGAGAGGGGAGTGAAATAGAACCTGAAACCGTATGCGTACAAGCAGTGGAGCCTACTTGTTAGGTGACTGCGTACCTTTTGTATAATGGGTCAGCGACTTATATTCAGTGGCAAGCTTAACCGTATAGGGTAGGCGTAGCGAAAGCGAGTCTTAATAGGGCGTTTAGTCGCTGGGTATAGACCCGAAACCGGGCGATCTATCCATGAGCAGGTTGAAGGTTAGGTAACACTGACTGGAGGACCGAACCCACTCCCGTTGAAAAGGTAGGGGATGACTTGTGGATCGGAGTGAAAGGCTAATCAAGCTCGGAGATAGCTGGTTCTCCTCGAAAGCTATTTAGGTAGCGCCTCATGTATCACTCTGGGGGGTAGAGCACTGTTTCGGCTAGGGGGTCATCCCGACTTACCAAACCGATGCAAACTCCGAATACCCAGAAGTGCCGAGCATGGGAGACACACGGCGGGTGCTAACGTCCGTCGTGAAAAGGGAAACAACCCAGACCGCCAGCTAAGGTCCCAAAGTTGTGGTTAAGTGGTAAACGATGTGGGAAGGCTTAGACAGCTAGGAGGTTGGCTTAGAAGCAGCCATCCTTTAAAGAAAGCGTAATAGCTCACTAGTCGAGTCGGCCTGCGCGGAAGATGTAACGGGGCTCAAACCACACACCGAAGCTGCGGGTGTCACGTAAGTGACGCGGTAGAGGAGCGTTCTGTAAGCCTGTGAAGGTGAGTTGAGAAGCTTGCTGGAGGTATCAGAAGTGCGAATGCTGACATGAGTAACGACAATGGGTGTGAAAAACACCCACGCCGAAAGACCAAGGGTTCCTGCGCAACGTTAATCGACGCAGGGTTAGTCGGTTCCTAAGGCGAGGCTGAAAAGCGTAGTCGATGGGAAACAGGTTAATATTCCTGTACTTCTGGTTACTGCGATGGAGGGACGGAGAAGGCTAGGCCAGCTTGGCGTTGGTTGTCCAAGTTTAAGGTGGTAGGCTGAAATCTTAGGTAAATCCGGGGTTTCAAGGCCGAGAGCTGATGACGAGTCGTCTTTTAGATGACGAAGTGGTTGATGCCATGCTTCCAAGAAAAGCTTCTAAGCTTCAGGTAACCAGGAACCGTACCCCAAACCGACACAGGTGGTCGGGTAGAGAATACCAAGGCGCTTGAGAGAACTCGGGTGAAGGAACTAGGCAAAATGGCACCGTAACTTCGGGAGAAGGTGCGCCGGCTAGGGTGAAGGATTTACTCCGTAAGCTCTGGCTGGTCGAAGATACCAGGCCGCTGCGACTGTTTATTAAAAACACAGCACTCTGCAAACACGAAAGTGGACGTATAGGGTGTGACGCCTGCCCGGTGCCGGAAGGTTAATTGATGGGGTTAGCGCAAGCGAAGCTCTTGATCGAAGCCCCGGTAAACGGCGGCCGTAACTATAACGGTCCTAAGGTAGCGAAATTCCTTGTCGGGTAAGTTCCGACCTGCACGAATGGCGTAACGATGGCGGCGCTGTCTCCACCCGAGACTCAGTGAAATTGAAATCGCTGTGAAGATGCAGTGTATCCGCGGCTAGACGGAAAGACCCCGTGAACCTTTACTGTAGCTTTGCACTGGACTTTGAGCCTGCTTGTGTAGGATAGGTGGGAGGCTTTGAAGCGTGGACGCCAGTTCGCGTGGAGCCATCCTTGAAATACCACCCTGGCATGCTTGAGGTTCTAACTCTGGTCCGTGATCCGGATCGAGGACAGTGTATGGTGGGCAGTTTGACTGGGGCGGTCTCCTCCTAAAGAGTAACGGAGGAGTACGAAGGTGCGCTCAGACCGGTCGGAAATCGGTCGCAGAGTATAAAGGCAAAAGCGCGCTTGACTGCGAGACAGACACGTCGAGCAGGTACGAAAGTAGGTCTTAGTGATCCGGTGGTTCTGTATGGAAGGGCCATCGCTCAACGGATAAAAGGTACTCCGGGGATAACAGGCTGATACCGCCCAAGAGTTCATATCGACGGCGGTGTTTGGCACCTCGATGTCGGCTCATCACATCCTGGGGCTGAAGCCGGTCCCAAGGGTATGGCTGTTCGCCATTTAAAGTGGTACGCGAGCTGGGTTTAGAACGTCGTGAGACAGTTCGGTCCCTATCTGCCGTGGACGTTTGAGATTTGAGAGGGGCTGCTCCTAGTACGAGAGGACCGGAGTGGACGAACCTCTGGTGTTCCGGTTGTCACGCCAGTGGCATTGCCGGGTAGCTATGTTCGGAAAAGATAACCGCTGAAAGCATCTAAGCGGGAAACTTGCCTCAAGATGAGATCTCACTGGGAACTTGATTCCCCTGAAGGGCCGTCGAAGACTACGACGTTGATAGGCTGGGTGTGTAAGCGTTGTGAGGCGTTGAGCTAACCAGTACTAATTGCCCGTGAGGCTTGACCATATAACACCCAAACAATCTGACGATTGTGTGTTGTAAGGTGAAGTCGACGAACCGAAAGTTCGCATGAACCGCAAACACCTTGAAATCACATACCTGAATCCGGATAGACGTAAGCCCAAGCGAACGGATATCCAACCGAATTGCTTGACGATCATAGAGCGTTGGAACCACCTGATCCCTTCCCGAACTCAGAAGTGAAACGACGCATCGCCGATGGTAGTGTGGGGTCTCCCCATGTGAGAGTAGGTCATCGTCAAGCTCCTATCCCAAAACCCCTGGTCAGCGATGACCGGGGGTTTTGCTTTTGCGCGCGGAAAAGTCTGCGAAAATCCGGGGAAAAGGCAGCTATACGGCAGGGCTTTTCGTAGGCAAAGCGCAAGTGCCTCTATATGATGCGTGCCTGGCTAGTGTGGGGCGTCTATGCAGACCTTGCTGAAACTACTTCAAGACGGGCGATTCCACTCCGGTGAGGAGTTGGGGGCAGTACTGGGCATCAGTCGCAGTGCAGTCTGGAAACGCTTGCAGCACCTGGAGGCTGAACATGGCCTGCAGTTCCACAAGGTGCGTGGCCGGGGTTACCGCCTGGCGAGTCCCCTCAGTCTCCTGGATCCGCGGAAGATCGACAGCCTCTGGCCGGTCGAGATCATGCCCACCGTCGATTCGACCAATAGCGAGGCCATGCGCAGGCTCGCGGCTGGAGCCTCGACGCCTTTCGTTATCGTCGCCGAGCAGCAGACTGCCGGGCGTGGACGTCGCGGCCGAGCCTGGGTCAGTCCCTATGGAGAGAACCTCTATTATTCTCTGGCCATTACTGTCAGGGGGGGCGCTCGGGAGCTCGAAGGGTTGAGCCTGGTTGTCGGTCTCGCGGTGCTCCGGGCCCTGGAGTCTTTGGGCGTCCGGGACGCCGGGTTGAAGTGGCCGAACGACCTTCTGCAGGGAGGCAAGAAGATCGCCGGAATTCTCCTGGAGCTGAGTGGCGACCCCGCGGATCTGTGTCATGTCGTTATCGGCATAGGGATCAACGTCAACATGAGGACCGCCACTGATATCGGCCAGCCTTGGACCTCCCTGCGCGAAGCGCTGGGGGAGCTGGTGGATCGTTCGCGGCTGCTTTCTGCTCTCAATCGGCAGCTGGCTGATTATCTCGATAGGCATTCGCGCGAAGGCTTTGCTGCAAGTCGCGAGGAGTGGGAGTCCTGCAATCTCTGGCAGGGTGCCCAGGTCATTCTCTCGACTGCCCTGAGTTCCATCGAGGGTCGTGTGCTGGGTGTCGATAGCCGAGGAGCGCTGCGTCTTGAGGTGGATGGCGTGGAGCAGGGGTTCAGTGGAGGGGAGCTTAGTTTGAGGTTGCGTCAATGATTCTTGAGCTCGACTGTGGAAACTCGCTGATCAAGTGGCGGGTCATCGAGGGGGCGGCGCGGTCGGTCGCCGGTGGCCTTGCGGAGTCCGATGATGCCCTGGTCGAACAGTTAACGTCGCAGCAAGCGCTGCCAGTGCGAGCCTGTCGCCTGGTGAGCGTTCGCAGCGAGCAGGAAACCTCGCAACTGGTCGCACGGTTGGAGCAGCTGTTCCCGGTTTCGGCGCTGGTTGCATCATCCGGCAAGCAGTTGGCGGGTGTGCGCAACGGCTATCTCGATTACCAGCGCCTGGGGCTCGACCGCTGGCTGGCCCTCGTCGCGGCTCATCACCTGGCTAAGAAGGCCTGCCTGGTCATTGATCTGGGGACCGCGGTCACCTCTGACCTGGTCGCGGCGGATGGAGTGCATCTGGGGGGCTACATATGCCCGGGCATGACCCTGATGAGAAGCCAGTTGCGCACCCATACCCGACGTATCCGCTACGACGATGCAGAGGCCCGGCGGGCGCTTGCCAGTCTCCAGCCAGGGCAGGCCACGGCCGAGGCGGTTGAGCGGGGTTGTCTGCTCATGCTCAGGGGGTTCGTTCGTGAGCAGTACGCCATGGCGTGCGAGCTGCTCGGTCCGGATTGTGAAATATTCCTGACGGGTGGGGATGCCGAACTGGTTCGCGACGAACTGGCTGGCGCCCGGATCATGCCGGACCTGGTTTTCGTAGGGCTGGCACTGGCTTGCCCGATTGAGTGAGAGGATCTATGCGCTGGTTCTTCCTGTTTCTCCTGGCCCTGAACGTCTTCTACTACGTCTGGCACCAGCAGCAATCCCCGCTACGGGCCAAGGAAATCGCACCGCTGGAACTCTATAAGGATGGGCAGAAGAACATTCTGCTGTTGGCCGAGAGCAACCTTGCTTCCAGGGCGCGCTCGGGATCGCAGGTGCCGGCGCCGAGTTTGCCTCCGGCTGCCGAAGAGTCGATCGCATCCGAGTCGGCCTGTCTCTATCTTGGCGGAGGCGGTGAGGAGGCGGATGCCCGAAGGTTGCGGCAGCGCCTGCTGGGCCTGGATATCGAGGCGGAGGTCGAGGCCCGTGGGGAGATGAGCGTCGATTACTGGGTCTATCTTCCTCCGCTAGCCTCGCGGGAGGCTGCGCTTCGTCAGTTGAAGGAGCTTCAGGCGCGCAATATCGACAGCTACCTGATTGGCGAGGGAGTGCTGGCCAATGGCATTTCTTTGGGGATGTTTTCCGCGCGGGATTCGGCTGAAAGTGCGCAGGCCCGTCTCAAGACGGCAGGTTACGAGGCGGAGCTGAAGGAATTGCCCCGCGGGCAGCGTGATTTCTGGGTAAGGGTGGCACCCGGCAGCCGGCGTCTGGTGGATGAGCAACTGCTCCAGGAGCTGGCTCGGGACTTCAAGGGATTGCAGCATCAAATAATGTCGTGCAAAGGTGTTGCATCCCCCTGATGGTTTGCATAGAATGGCGCCCGCTTCGCAGGGGGAAGGCTGAAAGACTCCTACCATGAAGTTGCTGTTGAAACCTAAGTTCAGGTTTTTTAAGAGAAAACTCTTGACAGCAAGGTGGCAGACGTAGAGAATGCCGCCCACCAGTTTGGAGGGATTCCCGAGTGGCCAAAGGGATCAGACTGTAAATCTGACGTCATAGACTTCGAAGGTTCGAATCCTTCTCCCTCCACCAGTTTAAAAGCGTGAGCTTCGGGCTCCGCGGGTATAGTTCAGTGGTAGAACCTCAGCCTTCCAAGCTGATGATGCGGGTTCGATTCCCGCTACCCGCTCCAGTCAAGTTGCTTGTGTTTCGCTCATGTAGCTCAGTTGGTAGAGCACACCCTTGGTAAGGGTGAGGTCAGCGGTTCAAATCCGCTCATGAGCTCCATTTATTCAGGGGCAGATATGAAAATATCTGCCCTTGTTCTAATGGTAGCGTGATCCGCTCAATTCCTTGAAGGGGATGGTCTCCATGGCTAAAGAAAAATTTGAACGGAACAAGCCGCACGTCAACGTCGGCACCATCGGTCACGTTGACCATGGCAAGACCACTCTGACCGCTGCACTGACCAAGGTCTGCTCCGACACCTGGGGTGGTTCCGCTCGTGCTTTCGATCAGATCGACAACGCGCCGGAAGAAAAGGCCCGCGGTATCACCATCAACACCTCGCACGTTGAATACGATTCCGCTGTTCGTCACTACGCTCACGTTGACTGCCCCGGTCACGCCGACTACGTGAAGAACATGATCACCGGTGCTGCCCAGATGGACGGCGCGATCCTGGTTTGCTCGGCTGCCGACGGCCCCATGCCGCAGACCCGCGAGCACATCCTGCTGTCCCGCCAGGTAGGCGTTCCCTACATCGTCGTGTTCCTGAACAAGGCCGACATGGTCGACGACGCCGAGCTGCTGGAACTGGTCGAGATGGAAGTTCGCGATCTGCTGAACACCTACGACTTCCCGGGCGACGACACTCCGATCATCATCGGTTCCGCGCTGATGGCGCTGGAAGGCAAGGATGACAACGGCATCGGCGTAAGCGCCGTGCAGAAGCTGGTAGAGACCCTGGACTCCTACATTCCGGAGCCGGTTCGTGCCATCGACCAGCCGTTCCTAATGCCGATCGAAGACGTGTTCTCGATCTCCGGCCGCGGTACCGTGGTAACCGGTCGTGTAGAGCGTGGCATCATCAAGGTCCAGGAAGAAGTGGAAATCGTCGGCATCAAGGCGACCACCAAGACCACCTGCACCGGCGTTGAAATGTTCCGCAAGCTGCTCGACGAAGGTCGTGCTGGTGAAAACGTTGGTATCCTGCTGCGTGGCACCAAGCGTGAAGACGTAGAGCGTGGCCAGGTACTGGCCAAGCCGGGCACCATCAAGCCGCACACCAAGTTCGAGTGCGAAGTGTACGTGCTGTCCAAGGAAGAAGGTGGTCGTCACACCCCGTTCTTCAAGGGCTACCGTCCGCAGTTCTACTTCCGTACCACTGACGTGACCGGTAACTGCGAGCTGCCGGAAGGCGTAGAGATGGTAATGCCGGGCGACAACATCAAGATGGTTGTCACCCTGATCGCTCCGATCGCCATGGAAGATGGCCTGCGCTTCGCGATCCGCGAAGGCGGCCGTACCGTTGGCGCCGGCGTGGTTGCCAAGATCATCGAATAATATCGGTTGATCTTCCCTTCTCAGGCCGGCATAATGGTCGGCCTGATTTTGCTTCAGGCCAGTAGCTCAATTGGCAGAGCGGCGGTCTCCAAAACCGCAGGTTGGGGGTTCGATTCCCTCCTGGCCTGCCAGATTTCCCAAGTAAATCTGGCTTTTCTTCACGAGATTCCTAACAGATGAATGCCAAGGCAGAAGCCAAAGAATCACGTTTTGATCTCTTGAAATGGCTCTTGGTTGCCGTTCTGGTTGTGGTTGCCGTTGTGGGCAATCAGTACTTTTCGGCTCAACCAATCCTGTATCGCGTTCTCGGTATTCTCGTTCTGGCGGTGATCGCTGCTTTCCTGGCTCTGCAAACGGCCAAGGGGCAGGCCTTCTTTAGTCTTGCTAAGGAAGCGCGCGTCGAGATTCGCAAGGTCGTATGGCCGAGTCGTCAAGAAACAACTCAGACCACGCTGATCGTGGTCGCGGTAGTGCTGGTAATGGCGCTGCTGCTGTGGGGGCTCGATTCCCTGCTGGGTTGGTTGGTTTCCATGATTGTAGGTTAAGGGTGCGCCGTGGCTAAGCGTTGGTACGTTGTGCATGCATACTCGGGCTACGAGAAGCATGTCATGCGCTCGCTGATCGAGCGTGTCAAGCTTGCTGGCATGGAAGAAGAGTTCGGCGAGATTCTGGTTCCCACCGAAGAAGTGGTGGAGATGCGGAACGGCCAGAAGCGCAAGAGCGAGCGCAAATTCTTCCCTGGCTATGTGCTGGTTCAGATGGAAATGAACGAAGGTACCTGGCACCTGGTGAAGGATACCCCGCGTGTCATGGGCTTCATCGGCGGGACTGCCGACAAGCCGGCTCCGATCACAGATCGTGAGGCTGATGCAATCCTGCGTCGCGTGGCCGATAGCGGCGACAAGCCCAAGCCGAAGACCCTGTTCGAGCCGGGCGAGACCGTTCGTGTCATCGATGGTCCTTTCGCCGACTTCAATGGTGTCGTCGAAGAAGTTAACTACGAGAAGAGCCGGATCCAAGTGGCCGTGCTCATCTTTGGCCGCTCTACCCCGGTGGAGCTGGAGTTCAGTCAGGTCGAAAAGGTCTAGCTGAAAACGCATCCCTCACCCCGCAGCCCAAGGCTGCGGGGTTTTGTCGTCACTGGGATAAACGCGAAAGCAACCGGGGAGCCTTCAGGCGCTTGTACCCGAATTTGGAGTAGCAAATGGCTAAGAAAATCCAGGCTTATATCAAGCTGCAAGTAAAGGCCGGTCAGGCCAACCCGTCGCCGCCGGTCGGCCCTGCCCTGGGTCAGCACGGCGTGAACATCATGGAATTCTGCAAGGCGTTCAACGCCAAGACCCAAGGCCAAGAGCCGGGCCTGCCGACTCCTGTGATCATCACCGTTTACAGCGACCGTAGCTTCACCTTCGAAACCAAGAGCACCCCGGCTGCCGTCCTGCTGAAAAAAGCAGCTGGCATCACCAGCGGCTCCGCTCGTCCGAACTCCCAGAAAGTCGGCACCGTTACCCGTGCCCAGCTGGAAGAGATCGCCAAGACCAAGCAGGCTGACCTGACCGCTGCTGATCTGGACGCTGCTGTACGTACCATCGCTGGCTCCGCGCGCAGCATGGGCCTGAACGTGGAGGGTGTGTAATGGCTAAGCTGACCAAGCGCCAGAAGGCGATTGCCGAGAAAGTAGTTGCCGGCAAGCAGTACAGCTTCGAAGAGGCCGCCAAGCTGCTGGCCGAGCTGTCCACCATCAAGTTCAAGGAGTCCGTGGACGTTGCCGTGAACCTCGGCGTCGATCCGCGTAAATCCGACCAGGTCGTTCGTGGCGCCACCGTCCTGCCGAACGGCACCGGCAAGAGCGTCCGCGTTGCCGTCTTCACCCAGGGTCCGGCTGCCGAAGCCGCTCTGGCTGCCGGCGCCGACAAGGTGGGTATGGACGAGCTGGCTGCCGAAATGAAAGGCGGCGACCTGAACTACGACGTCGTCATCGCTTCCCCGGATGCCATGCGTGTCGTCGGTCAGCTGGGCCAGATCCTCGGCCCGCGTGGTCTGATGCCGAACCCGAAAGTCGGCACCGTGACTCCGGACGTCGCTACCGCCGTGAAGAATGCCAAGGCTGGTCAGGTACGTTTCCGTACCGACAAGAACGGCATCATCCACAGCTCCGTCGGTAAGGTCGATTTCGAGCCGGCCAAGCTGCAGCAGAACGTTGAAGCGCTGCTGGCCGACCTGAAGCGCCTGAAGCCGTCCTCGTCGAAAGGCGTGTACGTCAAGCGCGTGACCCTGAGCACCACCATGGGTCCGGGCCTGCAGATCGACCTGGCTTCCCTGGAAGCCTAAGTGAAATCGTGCAGCGGGTTCTGCCCGCTGCACAGGTATTGGGGTCCCTGCCTGGCGGGGGCTATCCAAGACCGTAGGTGGCGCAAGCCTTAAACCACAAGCCTACGCAGATGGTGCTCCCGATTCGGTTACCGAATCAGACACCAAAACGACGTCCGGCCCCGGCTGGACGAAACGGTAACATCCAGGAGTAAACCCGTGGCAATTAAACTCGAAGACAAGAAGGCCATCGTCGCTGAAGTCAACGAGGCTGCCAAAGCTGCCCTGTCCGCTGTCGTGGCCGATGCCCGTGGCGTGACCGTAGGCGCCATGACCGGACTCCGTAAAGAGGCCCGCGAAGCTGGTGTGTACGTGAAAGTCGTACGTAACACCCTGCTCAAGCGCGCCGTTGAAGGCACCCAGTTCGACGTGCTCAACGACGTGTTCAAAGGCCCGACCCTGATCGCTTTCTCCAACGAACATCCGGGCGCTGCCGCTCGTATCTTCCGTGAGTTCGCCAAGGGTCAGGACAAGTTCGAGATCAAGGCGGCTGCCTTCGAGGGTCAGTTCCTCGCAGCCAATCAGATCGACGTACTGGCAAGCCTGCCGACCTACGACGAAGCCGTATCGCAGCTGATGAGCGTGATTCAGGGCGCTACCAGCAAGCTGGCTCGTACTCTGGCGGCCATTCGCGACCAGAAAGAAGCTGCTGCCGCCTAAGTCGGCTCGCAAGCGCTTTCAATCTTATTTGTTTAATACGATGGCCGCAGGCCGTCCCCCAATACAGGAATTAGAGTCATGGCTCTGACCAACGAAGACATCATCAACGCCGTATCCGAAATGTCCGTCATGCAAGTGGTCGAACTGATCAAGGCGATGGAAGAGAAGTTCGGCGTTACCGCTGCTGCCGCTACCGTTGCCGCTGCTGGCCCGGCTGCTGCCGCTGCCGAAGAGCAGACCGAGTTCACCATCGTCCTGGCCGAAGCTGGCGACAAGAAAGTGAACGTGATCAAGGTCGTTCGCGAACTGACCGGTCTGGGTCTGAAAGAAGCCAAGGCCGTCGTAGACGGCGCTCCGGGCGTGGTGAAGGAAGGCGCTTCGAAAGAAGAAGCCGAAGCCGCCAAGAAAGCCCTGGAAGAAGCAGGCGCCAAAGTCGAGCTCAAGTAAGCGACGACCTTGCGTCTACAGCCCGAGCGTCAAGCGAAAGGCTGATGGCTGGTGGCTTTTGCCACCGGCCTTTTTCCGTTCTGGGTGGACTCGCCTCGGGCGTTCCACCCACGACGTGAAAGTGCCCCGAGTGGGCAATGCAGGCCAAGGGGTCTGCAAGATTTTCCGGCTGCTCCCGTCGGAGACGCCAAACAAGCAGGTGACCAAGCTGGGGAACGCTGATGGCTTACTCATACACTGAGAAAAAACGTATCCGCAAGGACTTTAGCAAGTTGCCGGACGTCATGGATGTGCCGTATTTGCTGGCCATCCAGCTGGATTCCTATCGCGAATTCCTGCAGGCTGGCGCAACCAAGGAGCAGTTCCGCGATATCGGTCTGCACGCGGCCTTCAAGTCCGTTTTCCCGA
The DNA here is from genome assembly GCF_001457615.1 of Pseudomonas aeruginosa. GTDB lineage: Bacteria > Pseudomonadota > Gammaproteobacteria > Pseudomonadales > Pseudomonadaceae > Pseudomonas > Pseudomonas aeruginosa. Next base: position 709,744 of record NZ_LN831024.1, read on the forward strand.
TTATCAGCTATTCCGGCAATGCTGCCCTGGAATACGTCGGCTACCGTCTGGGTGAGCCGGCATTCGATGTCAAGGAGTGCGTGCTGCGCGGCGTGACCTTCGCCGTACCGCTGCGCGTGAAAGTTCGCCTGATCATCTTCGACCGCGAGTCGTCGAACAAGGCGATCAAGGACATCAAGGAACAAGAAGTCTACATGGGGGAAATCCCCCTGATGACCGAGAACGGTACCTTCATCATCAACGGTACCGAACGTGTCATCGTCTCCCAGCTGCACCGTTCCCCGGGCGTGTTCTTCGACCACGACCGTGGCAAGACCCACAGCTCCGGCAAGCTGCTGTACTCCGCGCGGATCATTCCTTACCGCGGTTCCTGGCTGGACTTCGAGTTCGATCCGAAGGACTGCGTGTTCGTCCGTATCGACCGTCGCCGCAAGCTGCCGGCCTCGGTACTGCTGCGCGCGCTCGGCTACAGCACCGAAGAGATCCTCAACGCCTTCTACGCGACCAACGTCTTCCACATCAAGGGCGAGACCCTGAACCTGGAACTGGTCCCGCAGCGCCTGCGCGGTGAAGTCGCGAGCATCGACATCAAGGATGGCAGCGGCAAGGTGATCGTGGAGCAGGGGCGTCGTATCACTGCCCGCCACATCAACCAGCTGGAAAAGGCTGGCGTGAGTCAGCTGGAAGTGCCGTTCGACTACCTGATCGGTCGTACCATCGCCAAGGCGATCGTGCATCCGGCTACCGGCGAGATCATCGCCGAGTGCAACACCGAGCTGACCCTCGACCTCCTGGCCAAGGTGGCCAAGGCCCAGGTCGTGCGCATCGAGACCCTGTACACCAACGACATCGACTGCGGTCCGTTCATCTCCGACACCCTGAAGATCGACAACACCAGCAACCAGCTGGAAGCCCTGGTCGAGATCTACCGGATGATGCGTCCGGGCGAGCCGCCGACCAAGGAAGCTGCCGAGACCCTGTTCGGCAACCTGTTCTTCAGCGCCGAGCGTTACGACCTGTCGGCCGTAGGCCGGATGAAGTTCAACCGCCGTATCGGTCGTACCGAGATCGAAGGTCCGGGCGTCCTGAGCAAGGAAGACATCATCGATGTGCTCAAGACCCTCGTCGACATCCGTAACGGCAAGGGCATCGTCGATGACATCGACCACCTGGGCAACCGTCGCGTCCGTTGCGTCGGCGAAATGGCCGAGAACCAGTTCCGCGTGGGCCTGGTGCGTGTCGAGCGCGCGGTCAAGGAACGCCTGTCCATGGCCGAAAGCGAAGGCCTGATGCCGCAGGACCTGATCAACGCCAAGCCGGTGGCTGCCGCGATCAAGGAGTTCTTCGGTTCGAGCCAGCTGTCGCAGTTCATGGACCAGAACAACCCGCTTTCCGAGATCACCCACAAGCGCCGCGTCTCCGCGCTCGGCCCGGGCGGTCTGACCCGTGAGCGTGCGGGCTTCGAGGTTCGTGACGTACACCCGACCCACTACGGCCGCGTGTGCCCGATCGAAACCCCTGAAGGTCCGAACATCGGTCTGATCAACTCCCTGGCGACCTACGCCCGCACCAACAAGTACGGCTTCCTCGAGAGCCCGTACCGCGTGGTCAAGGACAGCCTGGTAACCGACGAGATCGTGTTCCTGTCGGCGATCGAAGAAGCCGACCACGTCATCGCCCAGGCTTCGGCGACCCTCAACGAGAAGGGTCAACTGGTGGACGAGCTGGTGGCCGTGCGTCACCTGAACGAATTCACCGTGAAGGCGCCGGAAGACGTGACCCTGATGGATGTTTCGCCGAAGCAGGTCGTTTCCGTCGCTGCCTCGCTGATTCCGTTCCTCGAGCACGACGACGCCAACCGCGCACTCATGGGCTCGAACATGCAGCGTCAGGCCGTGCCGACCCTGCGTGCCGACAAGCCGCTGGTGGGTACCGGCATGGAGCGCAACGTGGCGCGCGACTCCGGCGTCTGCGTCGTGGCTCGCCGTGGCGGTGTGATCGACTCGGTCGATGCCAGCCGTGTCGTGGTTCGCGTGGCGGATGACGAAGTCGAGACCGGCGAAGCGGGTGTCGACATCTACAACCTGACCAAGTACACCCGTTCCAACCAGAACACCTGCATCAACCAGCGTCCGCTGGTGAGCAAGGGTGACGTGGTCGCGCGCGGCGACATCCTGGCCGACGGTCCGTCCACCGACATGGGCGAACTGGCCCTGGGCCAGAACATGCGCGTAGCGTTCATGCCCTGGAACGGCTTCAACTTCGAAGACTCCATCTGCCTGTCCGAGCGCGTGGTCCAGGAAGATCGTTTCACCACGATCCACATCCAGGAACTGACCTGCGTCGCTCGTGACACCAAGCTCGGCCCAGAGGAAATCACCGCGGACATCCCGAACGTGGGCGAGGCCGCGCTGAACAAGCTGGACGAAGCCGGTATCGTCTACGTCGGCGCCGAAGTGCAGGCCGGCGACATCCTGGTCGGCAAGGTCACTCCGAAAGGCGAGACCCAGTTGACTCCGGAAGAGAAGCTGCTGCGCGCGATCTTCGGTGAGAAGGCGTCCGACGTGAAGGACACCTCCCTGCGTGTGCCGACCGGCACCAAGGGTACCGTCATCGACGTTCAGGTCTTCACCCGCGACGGCGTCGAGCGCGATTCCCGCGCGCTGTCCATCGAGAAGATGCAACTCGACCAGATCCGCAAGGACCTGAACGAAGAGTTCCGCATCGTCGAAGGCGCGACCTTCGAGCGTCTGCGTGCCGCCCTGGTCGGTGCCAAGGCTGAAGGTGGCCCGGCGCTGAAGAAGGGCACGGAGATCACCGACGACTACCTCGACGGTCTCGAGCGCGGCCAGTGGTTCAAGCTGCGCATGGCCGACGACGCCCTGAACGAACAGCTGGAGAAGGCCCAGGCCTACATCAGCGATCGTCGCCAGCTCCTGGACGACAAGTTCGAGGACAAGAAGCGCAAGCTGCAGCAGGGCGACGACCTGGCTCCGGGCGTGCTGAAGATCGTCAAGGTCTACCTGGCGATCAAGCGTCGCATCCAGCCGGGCGACAAGATGGCCGGCCGTCACGGTAACAAGGGTGTGGTCTCGGTGATCATGCCGGTGGAAGACATGCCGCACGATGCCAACGGCACCCCGGTCGACATCGTCCTCAACCCGCTGGGCGTACCGTCGCGTATGAACGTCGGTCAGATCCTCGAAACCCACCTGGGCCTCGCGGCCAAGGGGCTGGGCGAGAAGATCAACCGCATGCTCGAAGAGCAGCGCAAGGTCGCCGAACTGCGTAAGTTCCTGCACGAGATCTACAACGAGATCGGCGGTCGCGAGGAAAACCTCGACGAGCTGGGCGACAACGAGATCCTCGCGCTGGCCAAGAACCTGCGCGGTGGCGTACCGATGGCGACCCCGGTGTTCGATGGCGCCAAGGAACGCGAGATCAAGGCCATGCTGAAGCTGGCCGACCTGCCGGAAAGCGGCCAGATGCGTCTGTTCGACGGCCGTACCGGCAACCAGTTCGAGCGTCCGACCACCGTCGGCTACATGTACATGCTCAAGCTGAACCACCTGGTGGACGACAAGATGCACGCCCGTTCCACCGGCTCGTACAGCCTGGTTACCCAGCAGCCGCTGGGTGGTAAGGCACAGTTCGGTGGTCAGCGCTTCGGTGAGATGGAGGTGTGGGCGCTGGAAGCCTATGGCGCGGCGTACACCCTGCAGGAAATGCTGACGGTCAAGTCGGACGACGTGAACGGCCGGACCAAGATGTACAAGAACATCGTGGACGGCGATCACCGCATGGAGGCCGGCATGCCCGAGTCCTTCAACGTTCTGATCAAAGAGATCCGTTCGCTCGGCATCGACATCGAACTGGAAACCGAATAACACGTGACGCTAGACGGTGCGGCTGGTCAAGGCCGGTCGCACCGGGTCCGTGAGGAGGAAAGGCCTTGAAAGACTTGCTTAATCTGTTGAAAAACCAGGGTCAAATCGAAGAGTTCGATGCCATCCGTATTGGCCTGGCTTCGCCCGAGATGATTCGTTCCTGGTCTTTCGGCGAAGTTAAAAAGCCGGAAACCATCAACTACCGTACCTTCAAGCCGGAGCGCGACGGCCTGTTCTGCGCCAAGATCTTCGGCCCGGTGAAGGACTACGAGTGCCTGTGCGGCAAGTACAAGCGCCTCAAGCACCGCGGTGTGATCTGCGAGAAGTGCGGCGTGGAAGTCGCCCTGGCCAAGGTGCGCCGCGAGCGCATGGGCCACATCGAGCTGGCTTCGCCGGTTGCCCACATCTGGTTCCTGAAGTCGCTGCCGTCCCGTATCGGCCTGCTGCTGGACATGACCCTGCGCGATATCGAGCGCGTGCTCTATTTCGAGAGCTACGTGGTGATCGATCCGGGCATGACCACCCTGGAAAAGGGCCAGCTGCTGAACGACGAGCAATACTTCGAGGCCCTCGAAGAGTTCGGTGACGATTTCGATGCTCGCATGGGCGCCGAAGCCGTTCACGAACTGCTCAACGCCATCGATCTGGAGCACGAGATCGGCCGCCTGCGCGAAGAGATTCCGCAGACCAACTCGGAAACCAAGATCAAGAAGCTGTCCAAGCGCCTGAAGCTGATGGAAGCCTTCCAGGGCTCCGGCAACAAGCCTGAGTGGATGGTCCTGACCGTCCTGCCGGTGCTGCCGCCGGACCTGCGTCCGCTGGTTCCGCTGGATGGCGGTCGCTTCGCGACTTCCGACCTGAACGACCTGTATCGTCGGGTGATCAACCGTAACAACCGTCTGAAGCGCCTGCTCGACCTGGCCGCTCCGGACATCATCGTGCGCAACGAAAAGCGCATGCTGCAGGAAGCCGTCGACGCCCTGCTCGACAACGGCCGTCGCGGTCGCGCCATCACCGGCTCGAACAAGCGTCCGCTGAAGTCGCTGGCCGACATGATCAAGGGCAAGCAAGGTCGCTTCCGTCAGAACCTGCTCGGCAAGCGCGTGGACTACTCCGGTCGTTCCGTGATCACCGTGGGCCCGACCCTGCGCCTGCACCAGTGCGGTCTGCCGAAGAAGATGGCCCTGGAGCTGTTCAAGCCGTTCATTTTCGGCAAGCTGGAAGGTCGTGGTATGGCCACCACCATCAAGGCCGCCAAGAAAATGGTCGAGCGCGAGCTGCCCGAGGTCTGGGACGTTCTCGCCGAAGTCATCCGCGAGCATCCGGTTCTCCTGAACCGTGCGCCGACCCTGCACCGTCTGGGCATCCAGGCGTTCGAGCCGGTCCTCATCGAAGGCAAGGCGATCCAGCTGCACCCGCTGGTCTGCGCCGCGTACAACGCCGACTTCGACGGTGACCAGATGGCCGTCCACGTTCCGCTGACCCTCGAGGCCCAGCTGGAAGCGCGCGCGCTGATGATGTCCACCAACAACATCCTGTCGCCCGCCAACGGCGAGCCGATCATCGTTCCGTCGCAGGACGTGGTAATGGGTCTGTACTACATGACCCGTGAAGCGATCAACGCGAAGGGCGAGGGCATGGCCTTCGCCGACCTGCAGGAAGTCGACCGCGCCTACCGCAGCGGCCAGGCGTCCCTGCACGCTCGCGTGAAAGTGCGCATCAACGAAAAGATCAAGGGTGAAGACGGCCAACTGACCGCCAATACCCGTATCGTCGACACCACCGTCGGCCGCGCGCTGCTGTTCCAGGTCGTTCCGGCCGGCCTGCCGTTCGACGTGGTCAACCAGTCGATGAAGAAGAAGGCGATCTCCAAGCTGATCAACCACTGCTATCGCGTGGTGGGTCTGAAGGACACCGTCATCTTCGCCGACCAGCTGATGTACACCGGTTTCGCCTACTCGACCATTTCCGGCGTGTCCATCGGCGTCAACGACTTCGTCATCCCGGACGAGAAGGCGCGGATCATCAACGCCGCCACCGACGAAGTGAAGGAGATCGAGAGCCAGTACGCCTCCGGCCTGGTAACCCAGGGCGAGAAGTACAACAAGGTGATCGACCTGTGGTCGAAGGCCAACGACGAAGTGTCCAAGGCGATGATGGCCAACCTCTCGAAAGAGAAGGTCGTCGATCGCGAGGGCAAGGAAGTCGACCAGGAGTCCTTCAACTCCATGTACATGATGGCTGACTCGGGTGCGCGGGGCTCCGCGGCCCAGATCCGTCAGCTGGCAGGTATGCGTGGCCTGATGGCCAAGCCGGACGGCTCGATCATCGAGACCCCGATCACCGCGAACTTCCGTGAAGGCCTGAACGTACTCCAGTACTTCATCTCTACCCACGGTGCTCGTAAGGGTCTGGCGGATACCGCGCTGAAGACCGCGAACTCCGGTTACCTGACCCGTCGTCTGGTCGACGTGGCCCAGGATCTGGTAGTGACCGAGATCGATTGCGGTACCGAGCACGGCCTGCTGATGTCGCCGCACATCGAAGGCGGCGACGTGGTAGAACCGCTCGGCGAGCGCGTGCTCGGCCGTGTGATCGCGCGCGACGTGTTCAAGCCGGGCAGCGACGAGGTCATCGTGCCGGCCGGCACCCTGATCGACGAGAAGTGGGTCGACTTCCTCGAAGTGATGAGCGTCGACGAAGTGGTGGTGCGTTCCCCGATCACCTGCGAAACCCGTCATGGCATCTGCGCCATGTGCTACGGCCGCGACCTGGCCCGTGGCCATCGCGTCAACATCGGCGAGGCGGTCGGTGTCATCGCTGCCCAGTCCATCGGTGAGCCGGGCACCCAGCTGACCATGCGTACCTTCCACATCGGTGGTGCGGCCAGCCGGACCTCCGCGGCCGACAACGTCCAGGTGAAGAACGGCGGCACCATCCGCCTGCACAACCTGAAGCATGTGGTTCGTGCCGACGGCGCGCTGGTCGCGGTTTCCCGTTCCGGCGAACTGGCGGTTGCCGACGACTTCGGTCGCGAGCGCGAGCGCTACAAGCTGCCGTACGGTGCGGTGATCTCGGTCAAGGAAGGTGACAAGGTCGACCCGGGCGCTATCGTCGCCAAGTGGGACCCGCACACCCACCCGATCGTCACCGAGGTGGACGGTACCGTGGCCTTCGTGGGCATGGAAGAGGGCATCACCGTCAAGCGTCAGACCGACGAACTGACCGGCCTGACCAACATCGAAGTGATGGATCCGAAGGACCGTCCGGCTGCCGGCAAGGACATCCGTCCGGCCGTGAAGCTGATCGATGCCGCGGGCAAGGACCTGCTGCTGCCGGGTACCGACGTACCGGCGCAGTACTTCCTGCCGGCCAACGCCCTGGTCAACCTGACCGACGGCGCCAAGGTGAGCATCGGTGACGTTGTCGCGCGTATCCCGCAGGAAACCTCGAAGACCCGTGACATCACCGGTGGTCTGCCGCGCGTTGCCGACCTGTTCGAGGCTCGTCGTCCGAAAGAGCCTTCGATCCTGGCGGAAATCAGCGGCACCATCTCCTTCGGCAAGGAGACCAAGGGCAAGCGCCGCCTGGTCATCACGCCGAACGATGGCAGCGATCCGTACGAGGAGCTGATTCCGAAGTGGCGTCACCTGAACGTGTTCGAAGGCGAACAGGTGAACCGCGGCGAAGTCATCTCCGACGGTCCGAGCAACCCGCACGACATCCTGCGCCTGCTGGGCGTGAGCTCGCTGGCGAAGTACATCGTCAACGAGATCCAGGACGTCTACCGTCTGCAGGGCGTGAAGATCAACGACAAGCACATCGAGACCATCCTGCGTCAGATGCTGCGCAAGGTCGAAGTCAGCGAGTCCGGCGACTCCAGCTTCATCAAAGGCGACCAGGTGGAACTCACCCAGGTGCTGGAAGAGAACGAACAGCTCGGTACCGAGGACAAGTTCCCGGCCAAGTACGAGCGCGTTCTGCTGGGTATCACCAAGGCTTCCCTGTCGACCGAGTCGTTCATTTCCGCGGCGTCGTTCCAGGAGACCACCCGCGTCCTCACCGAGGCGGCGGTCACCGGCAAGCGCGACTTCCTGCGTGGTCTGAAAGAGAACGTGGTCGTGGGTCGCCTGATCCCGGCCGGTACCGGTCTGGCTTACCACAGCGAGCGCAAGCGTCAGCGCGACCTCGGCAAGCCGCAGCGTGTGAGTGCCAGCGAGGCGGAAGCCGCACTGACCGAAGCGCTGAACTCGAGCGGTAACTAAGCATCAACGACAAGCCCCGGCTATCCCGATAGCCGGGGCTTTGTCTTGACGGTGTACAAGAACCTCTTTACTATTTTGTACCCCGAAAATTGGCAGGGCGCATGCTCTGTCATTTCGTTTGTGTGTCGTAAGACAATCAGTGGAGCTATAGATGGCAACTATCAACCAGCTGGTGCGTAAGCCGCGCAAGCGCATGGTCGACAAGAGCGACGTGCCTGCGCTGCAGAACTGCCCGCAACGTCGTGGCGTATGCACCCGCGTATACACCACCACGCCGAAAAAGCCGAACTCGGCACTGCGTAAGGTATGCCGTGTACGTCTGACCAACGGTTTCGAGGTTTCCTCGTACATCGGTGGTGAAGGTCACAACCTGCAAGAGCACAGCGTAGTGCTGATCCGTGGCGGTCGTGTAAAGGACCTTCCGGGTGTGCGTTACCACACCGTGCGCGGTTCGCTGGACACCTCGGGTGTCAAAGACCGTAAGCAGGGTCGTTCGAAGTACGGCGCCAAGCGTCCGAAGTAATAGCGTTTTTATATTTATCTGAGTCGATAAGAGTAAGGTCGGGCGTAACTTGACTGTTATGGTCCCGGGCTAACCTGAAGACCGTTTGAGGGCTTATCAATGCCAAGACGTCGTGTAGCGGCCAAGCGTGAAGTGCTGGCTGATCCGAAATACGGAAGCCAGATCCTGGCCAAGTTCATGAACCACGTGATGGAAAGCGGCAAGAAAGCCGTTGCCGAGCGTATCGTTTACGGTGCGCTGGACAAGGTGAAGGAACGCGGCAAGGCCGATCCCCTGGAAACCTTCGAAAAAGCTCTCGATGCCATCGCTCCGCTGGTCGAAGTGAAGTCCCGCCGCGTAGGTGGTGCGACTTACCAGGTTCCGGTCGAAGTCCGTCCGTCCCGTCGTAATGCCCTGGCCATGCGTTGGCTGGTGGACTTCGCCCGCAAGCGTGGCGAGAAGTCCATGGCTCTGCGCCTGGCTGGCGAGCTGCTGGATGCCGCTGAAGGCAAGGGCGCAGCAGTCAAGAAGCGTGAAGACGTGCACCGTATGGCAGAGGCCAACAAGGCCTTCTCGCACTACCGGTTCTAATCGCGCTGCCCAACCCCCGAGGACCTTATTGTGGCCCGTACTACACCCATCAACCGCTACCGTAATATCGGTATCTGTGCCCACGTTGACGCGGGCAAGACCACCACCACGGAGCGGGTTCTGTTCTATACCGGCGTCAACCACAAGCTGGGCGAAGTGCATGACGGCGCTGCGACCACCGACTGGATGGTGCAGGAGCAGGAGCGCGGTATCACCATTACCTCCGCTGCCGTTACCACCTTCTGGAAGGGCTCGCGCGGTCAGTACGACAACTATCGCGTAAACGTCATCGACACCCCCGGCCACGTAGACTTCACCATCGAGGTGGAGCGTTCCCTGCGTGTACTGGACGGCGCTGTCGTGGTGTTCTGTGGCACCTCCGGCGTAGAGCCGCAGTCGGAAACCGTATGGCGTCAGGCCAACAAGTACGGCGTACCGCGCATCGTCTACGTCAACAAGATGGACCGCCAGGGCGCGAACTTCCTGCGCGTCGTCGAGCAGATCAAGAAGCGCCTGGGTCATACCCCGGTTCCGGTCCAGCTCGCCATCGGCGCTGAAGAGAACTTCGTTGGTCAGGTCGACCTGATCAAGATGAAGGCCATCTACTGGAACGATGACGACAAGGGCATGACCTACCGCGAGGAAGAAATTCCTGCGGAGCTCAAGGACCTGGCCGAAGAGTGGCGTTCCAGCATGGTCGAGGCTGCGGCCGAAGCCAACGAAGAGCTGATGAACAAGTACCTCGAAGAGGGCGAGCTCTCCGAAGCCGAGATCAAGGAAGGCCTGCGTCTGCGCACCCTGGCCTGCGAGATCGTTCCGGCCGTCTGCGGTTCCTCGTTCAAGAACAAGGGCGTTCCGCTGGTTCTCGATGCCGTCATCGACTACCTCCCGGCTCCGACCGAGATCCCTGCGATCAAAGGCGTCAGCCCGGACGACGAGACCGTCGAAGACGAGCGTCATGCCGACGACAACGAACCGTTCTCGTCCCTGGCGTTCAAGATCGCTACCGACCCGTTCGTCGGTACCCTGACCTTCGCCCGCGTTTACTCCGGCGTCCTGAGTTCCGGCGACTCCGTCCTGAACTCGGTGAAAGGCAAGAAAGAGCGCGTCGGTCGGATGGTGCAGATGCACGCCAACCAGCGTGAAGAGATCAAGGAAGTGCGCGCAGGCGACATCGCTGCCCTGATCGGCATGAAGGACGTCACCACCGGTGACACCCTGTGCTCGATCGAGAAGCCGATCATCCTCGAGCGCATGGACTTCCCCGAGCCGGTAATCTCGGTCGCTGTAGAGCCGAAGACCAAGGCTGACCAGGAGAAGATGGGTATCGCCCTCGGCAAGCTGGCCCAGGAAGACCCGTCGTTCCGTGTCAAGACCGACGAAGAGTCCGGTCAGACCATCATCTCCGGCATGGGCGAGCTGCACCTGGACATCATCGTCGACCGCATGAAGCGCGAGTTCGGCGTCGAGGCCAACATCGGCAAGCCGCAGGTTGCCTACCGTGAGACCATCACCAAGGACAACGTGGAGATCGAAGGCAAGTTCGTTCGCCAGTCCGGTGGTCGCGGTCAGTTCGGTCATTGCTGGATCCGTTTCTCGGCCGCGGACGTGGACGAGAAGGGCAATATCACCGAAGGCCTGGTGTTCGAGAACGAAGTCGTGGGCGGTGTGGTTCCGAAGGAATACATCCCGGCGATCCAGAAGGGTATCGAAGAGCAGATGAAGAACGGCGTCGTTGCCGGCTATCCGCTCATCGGCCTGAAGGCTACCGTTTTCGATGGTTCCTACCATGACGTCGACTCCAACGAGATGGCGTTCAAGATCGCTGCTTCCATGGCGACCAAGCAGCTGGCCCAGAAGGGCGGCGGCAAGGTGCTCGAGCCGATCATGAAGGTAGAGGTAGTGACTCCTGAGGACTACATGGGTGACGTGATGGGCGACCTGAACCGTCGTCGTGGTCTGATTCAGGGGATGGAGGACACGGTTTCCGGTAAGGTTATTCGTGCCGAGGTTCCGCTGGGTGAGATGTTCGGTTATGCGACCGACGTGCGTTCCATGTCCCAGGGTCGCGCGAGCTACTCCATGGAATTCTCCAAATACGCCGAAGCTCCGTCGAACATCGTCGAAGCGCTGGTTAAAAAACAAGGTTGATTCAGCCCTTTAAGTAAGAGGTTTACTGTCGTGGCTAAGGAAAAATTCGAACGTAACAAACCGCACGTCAACGTCGGCACCATCGGTCACGTTGACCATGGCAAGACCACTCTGACCGCTGCACTGACCAAGGTCTGCTCCGATACCTGGGGTGGTTCCGCTCGTGCTTTCGATCAGATCGACAACGCGCCGGAAGAAAAGGCCCGCGGTATCACCATCAACACCTCGCACGTTGAATACGATTCCGCTGTTCGTCACTACGCCCACGTTGACTGCCCCGGTCACGCCGACTACGTGAAGAACATGATCACCGGTGCTGCCCAGATGGACGGCGCGATCCTGGTTTGCTCGGCTGCCGACGGCCCCATGCCGCAGACCCGCGAGCACATCCTGCTGTCCCGCCAGGTAGGCGTTCCCTACATCGTCGTGTTCCTGAACAAGGCCGACATGGTCGACGACGCCGAGCTGCTGGAACTGGTCGAGATGGAAGTTCGCGATCTGCTGAACACCTACGACTTCCCGGGCGACGACACTCCGATCATCATCGGTTCCGCGCTGATGGCGCTGGAAGGCAAGGATGACAACGGCATCGGCGTAAGCGCCGTGCAGAAGCTGGTAGAGACCCTGGACTCCTACATTCCGGAGCCGGTTCGTGCCATCGACCAGCCGTTCCTGATGCCGATCGAAGACGTGTTCTCGATCTCCGGCCGCGGTACCGTGGTAACCGGTCGTGTAGAGCGCGGCATCATCAAGGTCCAGGAAGAAGTGGAAATCGTCGGCATCAAGGCGACCACCAAGACCACCTGCACCGGCGTTGAAATGTTCCGCAAGCTGCTCGACGAAGGTCGTGCTGGTGAGAACGTTGGTATCCTGCTGCGCGGCACCAAGCGTGAAGACGTAGAGCGTGGCCAGGTACTGGCCAAGCCGGGCACCATCAAGCCGCACACCAAGTTCGAGTGCGAAGTGTACGTGCTGTCCAAGGAAGAAGGTGGTCGTCACACCCCGTTCTTCAAGGGCTACCGTCCGCAGTTCTACTTCCGTACCACCGACGTGACCGGTAACTGCGAACTGCCGGAAGGCGTAGAGATGGTAATGCCGGGCGACAACATCAAGATGGTTGTCACCCTGATCGCTCCGATCGCCATGGAAGATGGCCTGCGCTTCGCGATCCGCGAAGGCGGCCGTACCGTTGGCGCCGGCGTGGTTGCCAAGATCATCGAGTAATCGCTGATCCTGCCATCAGAAAAGGGGCCCTCCGGGGCCCCTTTTTTCGTTCGTTGGTTAAATATTGACACCCTGTGGGGGCATCCGTACAATTGCGCCTCCTTTTAACGGGCGTAGTCCGTCCGTTGGGAATGGTAAATTGGAGTCTGAGGTCAAATGCAAAACCAACAAATCCGGATTCGGTTGAAGGCTTTTGACCATCGCCTGATCGATCAATCAACCCAGGAAATCGTGGAAACCGCGAAACGTACTGGTGCTCAGGTGCGTGGTCCAATCCCTCTGCCGACCCGCAAGGAACGTTTCACCGTGCTGATCTCTCCGCACGTCAACAAAGATGCGCGTGATCAGTACGAAATTCGTACACATAAGCGTGTACTGGACATCGTCCAGCCGACGGATAAAACCGTCGATGCGCTGATGAAGCTCGATCTTGCTGCAGGCGTTGAAGTACAGATCAGCCTCGGCTAATGCCTTCGGCATTGGTCGTGTAACGCTCTGAAATGGGCGGCCATAGCGGGTGAAAGCCCCGTACACTCAAGAGGTTTACAACATGACAATTGGTGTTGTCGGTCGTAAATGCGGCATGACCCGCATTTTCACCGAGGAAGGTGTCTCTATTCCGGTTACGGTCATCGAGGTCGAGCCGAATCGCGTCACCCAGTTCAAGACTGAAGAAACCGATGGCTACCGTGCAGTGCAAGTCACCGCCGGCGAGCGTCGTGCTTCTCGCGTTACCAAAGCGCAAGCTGGTCACTTTGCCAAGGCGAATGTCGCCGCCGGTCGCGGCGTGTGGGAATTCCGTCTGGGCGAAGAGCAGTATGCCGCTGGTGACCAGATCACTGTCGATCTGTTCCAGGCAGGCCAGATGGTAGACGTTACCGGCGAGTCCAAGGGTAAGGGCTTCGCGGGCACCATCAAGCGCTGGAACTTCCGTGGTCAGGATAACACCCACGGTAACTCCGTTTCCCACCGCGTCCCGGGTTCCATCGGCCAGTGCCAGACTCCTGGTCGAGTGTTCAAGGGCAAGAAAATGTCCGGTCATCTGGGTGCGGAGCGGGTAACCGTTCAATCCCTGGAGATCGTGCGCGTCGATGCTGAACGCAATCTGCTGCTGGTCAAGGGTGCCGTTCCCGGCGCTACCGGCGGTGATGTGATCGTGCGTCCGGCAGCCAAGGCTCGCGGTTAAGGGGGAAGCTGAGATGCAATTGAATGTGAACGGCGCTCAGGCTATCGAAGTCTCCGAGCGTACCTTTGGTGGCGAATTCAACGAGACCCTGGTGCACCAGGCAGTCGTGGCCTACATGGCTGGCGGCCGTCAGGGCAGCAAGGCGCAGAAGACTCGCTCCGAAGTCTCTGGTGGTGGCAAGAAGCCGTGGCGTCAGAAGGGCACCGGTCGTGCTCGTGCTGGCACCATCCGTAGCCCCATCTGGCGTGGGGGCGGCACCACTTTCGCCGCTAAACCGCGTAGCCACGAACAGAAGCTGAACAAGAAGATGTACCGCGCAGCACTGCGCTCCATCCTTGCCGAGCTCGTTCGTCTGGACCGTCTGGTCGTCGTTGCCGACTTCGCTGTCGATGCACCGAAAACCAAGGGCCTGGTTGCCAAGCTGGACACCCTGGGTCTGAAAGACGTGCTGATCGTGACCGATGGTGTCGACGAGAACCTGTACCTCGCTGCGCGCAACCTGGCGCACGTCGATGTACGTGATGTCCAAGGTTCCGACCCCGTCAGCCTGATCGCCTACGACAAGGTGCTGGTCACCGTGTCCGCCGTGAAGAAGTTCGAGGAGCTGCTGGGATGAACCAGGAACGCGTATTCAAAGTGCTGCTTGGTCCGCACATCTCCGAGAAAGCCACGGGTCTCGCGGACGGCAAGAGCCAATTCGTTTTCAAGGTTGCCACCGATGCAACCAAGCTGGAAATCAAGAAGGCCGTAGAAAGCCTGTTCAGCGTGAAGGTACAGCGCGTCACTACCCTGAACGTCAAGGGTAAGACCAAGCGCACCGCTCGCGGTCTGGGCAAGCGTAACGACTGGAAAAAAGCGTACATCGCTCTCCAGCCGGGCCAAGATCTCGATTTCGCCACCAGCGCTGAGTAAAGGGGTGCATCATGGCAATCGTTAAGTGCAAACCGACTTCCGCTGGTCGTCGCTTTGTCGTCAAGGTGGTGAATCAGGAGCTGCACAAAGGCGCTCCCTACGCACCGCTGCTGGAAAAGAAATCCAAGTCTGGCGGCCGTAACAACAACGGTCGTATCACCACCCGTCATATCGGTGGTGGTCACAAGCAGCACTACCGTCTGGTCGACTTCCGTCGCAACAAGGATGGCATCCCTGCCATCGTTGAGCGCGTCGAATACGATCCGAACCGCACTGCACACATCGCTCTGCTGAAGTATGCAGACGGCGAGCGTCGCTACATCATCGCCCCCAAGGGCGTTGCTGCAGGTGACCAGCTGATCTCCGGTATCGGTGCGCCGATCAAGGCAGGCAACAGCATGCCTCTGCGCAACATCCCGGTGGGTAGCACTGTTCATGGTATCGAGCTGAAGCCGGGTAAAGGCGCTCAGATCGCTCGCTCCGCTGGCGCTTCCGCCCAGCTGGTCGCGCGTGAAGGTGCGTACGTAACCCTGCGTCTGCGCTCCGGTGAAATGCGTAAAGTCCTGGCTGAGTGCCGTGCGACCCTGGGCGAAGTCTCGAACTCCGAGCACAGCCTGCGTTCGCTGGGTAAAGCCGGTGCTACGCGCTGGCGTGGTGTTCGCCCGACCGTTCGCGGCGTGGCGATGAACCCGGTCGACCACCCGCATGGTGGTGGTGAAGGCCGTACCTCTGCTGGTCGTCATCCGGTATCGCCGTGGGGTCTTCAGACCAAGGGTAAGAAGACTCGCTCGAACAAGCGTACCGATAACATGATCGTCCGCCGCCGCAAGTAAATAGAGGGATACCACAGTGCCACGTTCACTGAAAAAAGGTCCGTTTATCGATCTTCACCTGTTGAAGAAGGTCGAAGTCGCGGTGGAAAAGAACGACCGCAAGCCGATCAAGACCTGGTCGCGTCGTTCGATGATTCTGCCGCATATGGTTGGTCTGACCATCGCCGTGCACAACGGCCGTCAACACGTACCGGTTCTCGTCAACGAGGACATGGTCGGCCACAAACTGGGCGAGTTCGCCGCTACCCGCACCTACCGCGGGCATGCTGCGGACAAGAAAGCCAAGCGTTAAGGGGTAAGGAAGATGGAAGTAGCCGCTAAGCTGTCGGGCGCTCGTATCTCCGCCCAGAAAGCCCGCTTGGTCGCCGACCAGATCCGCGGGAAGAAGGTGGGCGAAGCGCTCAACCTCCTGGCTTTCAGCAGTAAGAAAGCCGCCGAGATCATGAAGAAAGTGCTGGAGTCGGCCGTTGCCAACGCTGAGCACAACGAAGGCGCCGATGTGGATGACCTGAAGGTCTCCACCGTCTTCGTCAACGAAGGTCGTTCGCTCAAGCGCATCATGCCGCGTGCCAAAGGCCGTGCTGATCGCATCGTGAAGCGGTCTTGCCATATCACGGTCAAGGTTGCGGACAAGTAACGGAGTCGACAGATGGGTCAGAAAGTACATCCCAATGGCATTCGCCTGGGTATCGTCAAGGAGCACACCTCCGTTTGGTACGCAGACCGCAAGAACTATGCGGATTACCTGTTTGCCGACCTGAAGGTGCGTGAGTACCTCCAAGACAAACTAAAAAGCGCGTCCGTAAGCCGTATCGATATTCATCGTCCGGCTCAAACCGCACGCATCACCATCCACACCGCTCGTCCCGGCATCGTGATCGGCAAGAAAGGTGAAGATGTTGAGAAACTGCGCCAGGACCTGACCAAGCAAATGGGTGTGCCCGTGCACATCAACATCGAGGAAATCCGCAAGCCGGAACTCGATGCCATGCTGGTTGCGCAGAGCGTAGCCCAGCAGCTGGAGCGTCGCGTAATGTTCCGTCGCGCCATGAAGCGCGCCGTACAGAACGCCATGCGCATTGGTGCCAAGGGCATCAAGATTCAGGTCAGCGGTCGTCTGGGTGGGGCTGAAATCGCCCGTACCGAATGGTATCGCGAAGGTCGTGTGCCCCTGCACACCCTGCGCGCCGATATCGACTATGCCACCTACGAAGCGCACACCACTTACGGTGTGATCGGTGTCAAGGTTTGGATCTTCAAGGGCGAGGTCATCGGTGGCCGCCAGGAAGAGCTGAAGCCGGTAGCACCCGCTCCTCGTAAAAAAGCTGCTAGGTAAGGAGTACGCAAATGCTGCAACCCAAGCGTACGAAGTTCCGCAAACAAATGACCGGCCACAACCGTGGTCTGGCTCATCGTGGTAGTAAGGTCAGCTTCGGTGAGTACGCACTGAAGGCCACTAGCCGTGGCCGCCTTACTGCTCGTCAGATCGAGTCCGCGCGTCGTGCGCTGACCCGTCACGTGAAGCGTGGTGGCAAGATCTGGATCCGCGTATTCCCTGACAAGCCTGTCACCAAGAAGCCCCTCGAAGTTCGTATGGGTAAAGGTAAGGGTGGGGTCGAGTACTGGGTAGCCCAGATCCAGCCGGGCAAGGTCCTGTACGAGATCGAGGGTGTTTCCGAAGAGCTGGCGCGTGAGGCTTTCGCCCTGGCTGCTGCAAAGCTGCCCCTCGCCACCTCCTTTGTTAAGCGGACGGTGATGTGATGAAAGCGAATGAACTTCGTGAAAAATCCGTTGAGCAGCTGAACGAGCAACTGCTCGGCCTGCTGCGCGACCAGTTCAATCTGCGCATGCAGAAAGCAACTGGCCAGTTGGGGCAGTCTCACCTGCTCTCGCAGGTTAAGCGCGACATCGCTCGCGTTAAAACTGTGCTCAATCAGCAAGCAGGTAAGTGATCATGGCTGAAGCTCAGAAAACCGTCCGTACGCTGACCGGCCGCGTCGTCAGCGACAAAATGGACAAGACCGTCACCGTACTGATCGAGCGTCGCGTCAAGCACCCGATTTACGGCAAATACGTCAAGCGTTCGACCAAACTGCACGCACACGACGAATCCAATCAGTGCCGCATTGGTGACCTGGTCACCATTCGCGAAACCCGTCCGCTGGCCAAGACCAAGGCCTGGACCCTGGTTGATATCGTTGAACGCGCGGTGGAAGTCTAAGGACTAGGGGTCGGAGAAATTATATGATTCAGACTCAATCCATGCTCGATGTCGCTGACAACAGCGGCGCGCGTCGTGTGATGTGCATCAAGGTGCTCGGCGGTTCCCACCGCCGTTACGCCGGCATCGGCGACATCATCAAGGTCACCGTCAAGGAAGCGATTCCGCGCGGCAAAGTGAAGAAGGGCCAGGTCATGACTGCCGTGGTCGTTCGCACCAAGCACGGCGTACGTCGTACCGACGGTTCCATCATCCGCTTCGACGGCAACGCCGCCGTCCTGCTGAACAACAAGCAGGAGCCGATCGGCACCCGTATCTTTGGGCCAGTGACTCGTGAACTCCGTACCGAGAAGTTCATGAAGATCGTCTCGCTCGCCCCCGAAGTGCTGTAAGGAGTAGCCGTCATGCAAAAGATTCGTCGTGACGACGAAGTAATCGTCATTGCCGGCAAGGACAAGGGCAAGCGTGGCAAGGTGCTGAAGGTTCTCGCTGACGACCGTCTGGTCGTCGGCGGGGTGAACCTGATCAAGCGCCACACCAAGCCCAATCCGATGCTCGGCCAACAGGGCGGTATCGTCGAGAAGGAGGCGCCTCTGCACGTCTCCAACGTCGCCATCTTCAATACTGAAACCAGCAAGGCTGACCGCGTTGGCTTCAAGGTAGAAGACGGTAAGAAAATTCGTGTCTTCAAGTCGACCCAGAAACCGGTTCAGGCTTGAGGCTGCTAGGTAGATCACCATGGCACGATTGAAAGAAATTTATCGGAAGGAAATCGCGCCCAAGCTGAAAGAAGAGCTTCAGCTGGCGAACGTGATGGAAGTTCCGCGCGTTACCAAAATCACCCTGAACATGGGTCTTGGCGAGGCGGTCGGTGACAAGAAGATCATCGAGAACGCCGTAGCCGATCTGGAAAAGATCACTGGTCAGAAGCCGGTCGTGACTTACGCTCGTAAGTCCATCGCAGGCTTCAAGATCCGTGAAGGCTGGCCGATCGGCGTCAAGGTCACCCTGCGTAGCGACCGGATGTACGAGTTCCTGGATCGTCTGCTGTCCATCTCCCTGCCGCGCGTGCGTGACTTCCGCGGCCTGAATGCCAAGTCCTTCGATGGTCGCGGCAACTACAGCATGGGCGTGAAAGAGCAGATCATCTTCCCGGAAATCGATTACGACAAGATCGATGCGCTGCGTGGCCTGGACATCACCCTGACCACCACCGCTCGTACGGATGACGAAGGTCGCGCCCTGCTGCGTGCTTTCAAATTCCCGTTCCGTAACTGATTGGAGTAGGAACATGGCTAAAGAGAGCATGAAGAACCGCGAGCTGAAGCGTCAGCTGACGGTAGCCAAGTACGCCAAGAAGCGTGCCGAGCTGAAAGCGATCATCGCTAATCCGAACTCCTCTGCGGAAGAGCGTTGGAATGCCCAGGTCGCCCTGCAGAAGCAACCGCGTGACGCCAGCGCCAGCCGCCTGCGTAACCGTTGCCGCCTGACCGGTCGTCCGCACGGCTTCTACCGCAAGTTCGGCCTGAGCCGTAACAAGCTGCGCGAAGCCGCCATGCGCGGCGACGTACCGGGTCTGGTGAAAGCCAGCTGGTAATCGCAGCGAACGGTGTCGCCAGTCGGCACCGTTGATCGCGACATCGAATCAAGCCCCTCATGGGGCTTGATTCGTTTTGGCGTGATCTCTAGAATACCCGGCTCCCCTGAGCCTGGGTTTGTTTCGCCTGGCGTTTATGGGCGAATTGAAGTTGAAGGCTTATTCTTTTGTATCAGGAGCGTTAAGCCCATGAGTATGCAGGACCCGTTAGCAGACATGCTAACTCGCATCCGTAATGCCCAGATGGCTGAAAAGACCGTCGTAAGCATGCCGTCCTCGAAACTGAAAGCGGCGGTAGCCAAAGTCCTGAAGGACGAAGGCTATATTGCGGATTTCCAGATCAGCTCGGAAGTAAAACCCCAGCTGTCCATCGAACTGAAGTACTTCGAAGGCAAGCCTGTCATCGAAGAGGTCAAGCGCATCAGCCGTCCTGGCCTGCGTCAGTACAAATCCGTTGAGCAACTGCCGAAAGTTCGTGGCGGCCTCGGTGTGTCGATCGTCTCCACCAACAAAGGTGTGATGACCGATCGTGCTGCCCGTGCTGCTGGTGTTGGCGGCGAAGTGCTCTGCACTGTGTTCTAAGGGGAATCAGCATGTCTCGCGTTGCTAAGAACCCCGTCAAGCTGCCTGCCGGCGTTGAAATCAAACTGGCTGGTCAGCAACTGTCCATCAAGGGCGCCAAAGGTGCTCTGGAGCTCAAGGTCCATCCTTCGGTCGAAGTGATCCAGGACAGCGGTGAGCTGCGTTTTGCTGCGCGTAACGGCGACCAGCAGACTCGCGCCATGGCTGGTACCACCCGTGCTCTGGTGAACAACATGGTAGTCGGCGTCAGCCAGGGCTTCGAGCGCAAGCTCCAGCTGGTCGGCGTTGGTTACAAAGCGCAGGCCAAGGGCCAAGTGCTGTCCCTGTCCCTCGGCTTCTCCCATCCGGTTGATTACGAACTGCCGGCCGGCATCGTCGCTGAGACCCCCAGCCAGACCGATATCCTGATCAAGGGTATCGACAAGCAGCTGGTCGGTCAGGTTGCTGCCGAAATTCGCGACTTCCGTCCGCCGGAGCCTTACAAAGGCAAGGGCGTGCGTTACGCCGACGAAGTCGTCCGTCGTAAAGAAGCCAAGAAGAAGTAGGGCATAGCAAATGAGCGTCAAGAAAGAAACCCGTCTGCGTCGCGCTCGCAAGGCACGCCTGAAGATGCGCGAGCTGGAAACCGTACGCCTCTGCGTGTACCGCTCTTCCCAGCACATTTACGCCCAGGTCATTGCGGCCGACGGCGGCAAGGTCCTGGCCAGCGCCTCGACCCTGGACAAAGACCTGCGCGAAGGTGCCACCGGCAACATCGATGCAGCCAAGAAAGTTGGTCAACTGGTCGCCGAGCGCGCCAAAGCGGCCGGCGTCACCCAGGTGGCGTTCGATCGTTCTGGCTTCAAGTACCACGGCCGTGTGAAAGCGCTGGCTGATGCCGCTCGTGAAGGCGGACTGGAGTTCTAAGTTATGGCAAACAACGAGCAAAAGCGCGACGAAGGCTACATCGAGAAGCTGGTTCAGGTTAACCGCGTCGCCAAAACCGTAAAAGGTGGCCGTATCTTCGCTTTCACCGCACTGACCGTGGTGGGTGATGGCAAGGGTCGCGTTGGTTTCGGTCGTGGCAAGGCGCGTGAAGTGCCGGCCGCCATCCAGAAAGCAATGGAAGCCGCTCGCCGCAACATGATCCAAGTCGATCTGAACGGCACCACCCTGCAGTATCCGACCAAGTCCGCCCATGGCGCCTCCAAGGTGTACATGCAGCCGGCTTCGGAAGGTACCGGCATCATCGCCGGCGGCGCCATGCGTGCCGTTCTGGAAGTGGCTGGTGTGCAGAACGTCCTGGCCAAGTGCTATGGCTCCACCAATCCGGTGAACGTGGTTTATGCCACCTTCAAGGGCCTGAAGAACATGCAGGCTCCGGAAGCAGTAGCGGCCAAGCGTGGCAAGAGCGTCGAGGAGATTCTCTAACCATGGCAACTGTCAAAGTCACTCTGGTCAAGAGCCTGAACGGCCGTCTGGCCAACCACAAGGCTTGCGTCAAGGGTCTCGGCCTGCGTCGCATCAATCATACCGTCGAAGTTCAGGACACTCCTGAGAACCGCGGCATGATCAACAAGGCCTACTACCTGCTGCGTGTGGAGGGTTAATCCATGCAACTGAACGATCTGCGTTCCGCGCCGGGTGCCCGTCGCGAAAAGCACCGTCCGGGCCGTGGCATCGGTAGCGGTCTGGGCAAGACCGGTGGCCGTGGTCACAAAGGTCTGACCTCCCGCTCCGGTGGCAAGGTCGCTCCGGGCTTCGAGGGTGGTCAACAGCCTCTGCACCGTCGCCTGCCGAAGTTCGGCTTCGTTTCCCTGAAGGCCATGGATCGTGCTGAAGTACGCACCTCCGAGCTGGCCAAGGTCGAAGGCGACGTCGTCAGCCTGCAGACCCTGAAGGATGCCAACCTGATCAACCAGCACGTACAGCGCGTCAAAGTCATGCTGTCCGGCGAAGTTGGTCGTGCGGTCACCCTGAAAGGTATCGCCGCCACCAAGGGTGCGCGTGCGGCTATCGAAGCAGCTGGCGGTAAATTCGAGGACTAAATGGCTAAGCAAGGTGCTCTCTCTGCGCTAAGCAACGGCGGTCTGTCCGAGCTCTGGGCACGTCTGCGTTTCCTATTCCTGGCGATCATCGTCTATCGGATCGGCGCGCACATCCCAGTTCCGGGCATCAACCCCGATCGCTTGGCGGCACTGTTCCGGCAGAACGAGGGGACCATTCTTAGCCTCTTCAACATGTTTTCCGGCGGCGCGCTGGAGCGCATGAGTATCTTTGCACTGGGGATCATGCCGTACATCTCGGCATCGATCATCATGCAGCTCATGACCGCTATCAGCCCGCAGCTGGAGCAGTTGAAGAAAGAGGGTGAGTCTGGGCGTCGCAAGATCAGCCAGTACACCCGCTACGGTACTGTAGTCCTGGCACTGGTCCAGGCCATCGGCATGTCCGTTGGCCTGGGCAGCCAGGGCGTAGCCTTCTCCAACGACTTCGGCTTCTACTTCGTGGCTGTCACCACCTTCGTGGCTGGTGCCATGTTCATGATGTGGCTGGGCGAGCAGATCACCGAGCGCGGTGTCGGCAACGGCATCTCGATGTTGATCTTCGCTGGTATCGTTGCAGGCCTGCCGCGCGCCATCGGTCAGTCTTTCGAGTCTGCCCGTCAAGGTGACATCAACATCTTCGCCCTGATCGGCGTCGGCCTGCTGGCCGTGGCGATCATCGCGTTCGTGGTGTTCATCGAGCGTGGCCAGCGTCGCATCGCGGTGCATTACGCCAAGCGCCAGCAAGGCCGCAAGGTGTTTGCAGCGCAGACCAGCCATCTGCCGTTGAAGGTGAACATGGCGGGTGTGATTCCCGCGATTTTCGCCAGCAGTATCCTGCTGTTCCCGGCGTCCCTGGGCTCCTGGTTCGGTCAGTCGGAAGGCTTGGGTTGGTTGCAGGACGTCGCGCAAGCGATCGCTCCGGGGCAGCCGCTGAACATCTTGCTGTTCACTGCAGGGATCGTTTTCTTCTGCTTCTTCTATACAGCGCTGATGTTCAACCCGAAGGACGTGGCGGAGAACCTCAAGAAGTCCGGTGCATTTATTCCGGGCATCCGTCCGGGCGAACAGTCCGCTCGCTACATCGATGGCGTGCTGACCCGTTTGACCATGTTCGGTGCTCTGTACATGACGGCTGTCTGCCTGCTGCCCCAGTTCCTGGTGGTTGCGGCGCACGTGCCGTTCTATCTTGGCGGGACCTCGCTGTTGATCGTGGTCGTGGTTGTCATGGACTTTATGGCCCAGGTGCAATCTCACCTCGTTTCTCACCAGTATGAATCCCTGATGAAGAAAGCCAACCTGAAGGGCTACGGCAGCGGCATGCTGCGCTGATAGACCCGTAAGGTTCGAGGAGTTGGTGATGAAAGTTCGTGCATCGGTCAAGAAGCTGTGCCGTAACTGCAAAATCATCCGTCGCGATGGCATCGTGCGGGTGATCTGCAGCGCGGAACCGCGTCACAAGCAGCGCCAAGGCTGATTGTGATCCACGCGTGATAACCCGGCAGCTAGTGTGCTGCCGGGTTGATTATTTGCTATTACAGCGCTAATATCCGCGCCCTTTCTTGGCTTCCTGGGCGCAGGGTAGCTGTCAATTGGAGTTTTTCTGAATGGCCCGTATTGCAGGCGTCAACATTCCGGATAACAAGCACACTGTTATCTCGCTGACCTACATCTATGGTGTTGGTCGCACTACTGCTCAGAGCATCTGCGCAGCCACCGGCGTAAACCCGGCTGCCAAGATCAAGGACCTGAGCGACGAGCAGATCGATCAGCTGCGTAACGAAGTCGCGAAGATCACCACCGAAGGTGACCTGCGTCGCGAAATCAACATGAACATCAAGCGTCTGATGGACCTCGGTTGCTACCGCGGTCTGCGTCATCGTCGCGGTCTGCCGGTTCGCGGTCAGCGTACCAAGACCAACGCGCGTACCCGCAAGGGCCCGCGTAAGCCGATCCGCAAGTAATCGCGTAGGAATCTAGTCATGGCAAAACCTGCTGCTCGTCCCCGTAAGAAAGTCAAAAAGACAGTGGTCGATGGGATCGCCCACATCCACGCGTCTTTCAACAACACCATCGTGACCATCACCGACCGTCAGGGCAACGCACTGTCCTGGGCGACCTCCGGTGGTTCCGGTTTCCGCGGCTCGCGTAAGAGCACCCCGTTCGCTGCCCAGGTAGCGGCCGAGCGTGCCGGCCAGGCTGCCCTGGAATACGGTCTGAAGAACCTGGACGTCAACGTCAAGGGCCCGGGCCCGGGCCGCGAGTCCGCCGTTCGCGCTCTGAATGCTTGCGGCTACAAGATCGCCAGCATCACCGACGTAACCCCGATCCCGCATAACGGCTGCCGTCCGCCGAAAAAGCGTCGCGTGTAATAGGAGACAGTGAGAAATGGCTCGTTACATTGGTCCCAAGTGCAAACTGTCTCGCCGTGAAGGCACCGACCTGTTCCTGAAGAGCGGCGCCCGCGCCCTCGACTCGAAGTGCAAGGCTGAAAACGTTCCTGGCCAGCATGGCCAGCGTCGTGGCCGTCTGTCCGACTACGGTCTGCAGCTGCGTGAAAAGCAGAAAGTACGTCGCATCTACGGCGTGCTGGAGCGTCAGTTCCGCGGTTACTACCAGGAAGCTTCCCGTCGCAAGGGTTCTACCGGTGAGAACCTGCTGCAACTGCTCGAGTGCCGCCTGGACAACGTCGTATACCGCATGGGCTTCGGTTCCACTCGTTCGGAATCCCGCCAGCTGGTATCCCACAAGGCCATCACCGTCAACGGTCAGACCGTCAACATCCCTTCCTACCAAGTGAAGGCCGGTGACGTCGTAGCTGTTCGCGAAAAATCGAAGAACCAGCTGCGTATCGCTCAGGCTCTGGAACTCTGTGGCCAGCGCGGTCGCGTCGAGTGGGTCGAAGTCGACCTCGACAAGAAGGCTGGTACCTTCAAGAGTGCTCCGGCTCGCAGCGACCTGTCCGCTGATATCAACGAAAACCTGATTGTCGAGCTCTACTCCAAGTAAGGGCTAGAAAATAGGTGCATCCATGCAGAGTTCGGTAAATGAGTTCCTGACCCCCCGCCACATCGATGTGCAGGTGGTCAGTCAAACCCGCGCCAAGATCACGCTCGAGCCTCTCGAGCGTGGTTTTGGTCACACCCTGGGCAACGCGCTGCGTCGCATCCTGTTGTCCTCCATGCCTGGCTGCGCAGTGGTCGAGGCCGAGATCGACGGCGTACTCCACGAGTACTCGGCGATCGAAGGTGTGCAGGAAGATGTAATCGAGATCCTGCTGAACCTGAAAGGTCTGGCCATCAAGCTGCACGGTCGTGATGAAGTGACGCTGACCCTGGCTAAGAAGGGCTCGGGTGTTGTGACTGCTGCCGATATTCAGCTGGATCACGATGTTGAGATCATCAACGGTGACCACGTTATCGCCAACCTGGCAGACAACGGCGCGCTGAACATGAAGCTGAAGGTAGCTCGTGGCCGTGGCTACGAGCCTGCCGACGCACGTCAGAGCGATGAAGACGAAAGCCGCAGCATCGGCCGTCTGCAGCTCGACGCATCGTTCAGCCCGGTCCGTCGTGTCTCCTACGTGGTGGAAAACGCCCGTGTCGAGCAGCGCACCAACCTGGACAAACTGGTCCTGGACCTGGAAACCAACGGCACTCTGGATCCCGAAGAGGCTATCCGTCGCGCCGCTACCATCCTGCAACAGCAGCTGGCAGCGTTCGTGGACCTCAAGGGCGACAGCGAACCCGTCGTTGAAGAGCAGGAAGACGAGATCGATCCGATCCTCCTGCGCCCGGTCGATGACCTGGAACTGACCGTACGTTCGGCCAACTGCCTGAAGGCGGAAAACATCTACTACATCGGTGACCTGATCCAGCGCACCGAAGTGGAGCTGTTGAAAACGCCGAACCTGGGCAAGAAGTCCCTGACCGAAATCAAGGACGTTCTGGCTTCCCGTGGTCTGTCCCTCGGTATGCGCCTCGATAACTGGCCGCCGGCAAGTCTTAAGAAAGACGACAAGGCCACTGCCTGATCGTCGTAACTACCGAACGTAAAGTTTGGAAAGGAATTGAACCATGCGCCATCGTAAAAGTGGTCGTCACCTGAGCCGCACCAGCGCGCACCGCAAGGCTATGTTCCAGAACATGGCGGTGTCGCTGTTCGAACACGAACTGATCAAAACCACCCTGCCCAAGGCCAAGGAACTGCGTCGCGTTGCCGAGCCGCTGATCACCCTGGCCAAGGAAGACAGCGTCGCCAACCGTCGCCTGGCTTTCGACCGTACCCGTTCGAAAGCTGCCGTTGGCAAGCTGTTCAACGACCTGGGCAAGCGCTACGCCAACCGTCCGGGCGGCTACCTGCGCATCCTGAAGTGCGGTTTCCGCGCTGGCGACAACGCCCCCATGGCGTACGTCGAGCTGGTTGATCGTCCTGTCGGCGGTGAAGTCGTAGAAGCTGCCGAATAAGGCATCTGCTGCACAAGAAACCGGGCCCAGGCCCGGTTTTTTTATTACCTGCCTTAAAGTTTTTATCTATCGGCTCGCTGTCTTTAATAAATTGGATTGTGGGAGGGCTGTCATTCATCCTTAACCTGCTTTTACGAAAAGCTACGTTCGGATAAGCGAGATCAATGCAAAGGGCGCTTGGTTCAGCCGACAGGTTGTCCTCCGCCAATCCCTGGTCCACGCTGATGATTTCCGTGTAGCCGCTTCGCTTCATAGCACGTTAGCCGTTGAGGAGAGAGTAAATGGAAGAGAAGACCCGCCTGACCACTGCCGCTGGCGCACCGGTGGTCGATAACCAGAACGTGCAGACCGCCGGTCCGCGGGGCCCGATGTTGCTGCAGGACGTGTGGTTCCTCGAGAAGCTCGCCCACTTCGATCGCGAAGTGATCCCCGAGCGACGCATGCATGCGAAAGGCTCCGCGGCCTACGGCACCTTCACCGTCACCCATGACATCACCCCCTACACCCGGGCGAAGATCTTCTCCCAGGTCGGCAAGAAGACCGATATGTTCCTGCGCTTCTCCACCGTCGCCGGTGAGCGTGGCGCGGCGGATGCCGAGCGAGACATCCGCGGCTTCTCCATGCGTTTCTACACCGAGCAGGGCAACTGGGACCTGGTCGGCAACAACACCCCGGTGTTCTATCTGCGCGACCCGCTCAAGTTCCCCGATCTCAACCACGTGGTGAAGCGTGACCCGCGCACCAACCTGCGCAATGCGACCTTCAAGTGGGACTTTTTCTCTCACCTCCCCGAGTCGCTGCATCAGTTGACCATCGACTTCAGCGACCGCGGCCTGCCGAAGAGCTATCGGCACATCCATGGTTTCGGCAGCCATACCTTCAGCTTCATCAATGCGAACAACGAGCGCTTCTGGGTCAAGTTCCACTTCAAGACCCAACAGGGCATCGAGAACCTGACCAACGCCGAGGCTGCCGAAGTGATCGCCCAGGACCGCGAGAGTTCGCAGCGCGACTTGTACGAGAGCATCGAGAAAGGCGACTTCCCGCGCTGGAAGATGTACGTGCAGATCATGCCCGAGAAGGAAGCGGCCACCTATCGCTACAACCCGTTCGACCTGACCAAGGTCTGGCCCCACGGCGACTACCCGTTGATCGAAGTGGGCTTCTTCGAGCTGAACCGTAACCCGGACAACTACTTCGCCGAGGTCGAGCAGGCCGCTTTCACGCCGGCCAACGTGGTGCCCGGTATCGGTTTCTCGCCGGACAAGATGCTCCAGGGCCGTCTGTTCTCCTACGGCGACGCCCATCGCTATCGCCTGGGCGTCAACCACCACCAGATCCCGGTGAACGCCGCGCGTTGCCCGCACCAGGTCTACCACCGCGACGGCGGCATGCGGGTGGACGGCAACAACGCCCATCAGCGCGTCACCTACGAGCCGAACAGCTTCAACCAGTGGCAGGAGCAGCCTGACTTCTCCGAGCCGCCGCTGAGCCTGGAGGGCGCGGCGGACCACTGGAACCACCGGGTGGACGACGACTACTACAGCCAGCCCGCCGCGCTGTTCCATCTGTTCACCGACGAGCAGAAGCAGCGGCTGTTCGCCAACATCGCCGAAGACATCCGCGATGTACCGGAACAGATCCAGCGTCGCCAGATCGGCCTGTTCCTCAAGGTCGACCCGGCCTACGGCAAAGGCGTCGCCGACGCCCTCGGCCTGAAGCTGGACTGATGGCCTGATGAGGCCCCCGGCCCCCTTCCTAGGAAGGGGGCTTTTTTATCTGCATTGGCTTGACCCGGATCAGGCGGAGCCGGGAGCATATGCGGCTAGATTCCTAGTTTTCTCCAGGGAGAGCCCCCGATGCAAGGCCATCCGGAAGTCATCGATTACCTCAACACGCTGCTGACCGGCGAGCTGGCCGCGCGCGACCAGTACTTCATCCACTCGCGCATGTACGAGGACTGGGGCTTCAGCAAGCTCTACGAGCGCCTCAACCACGAGATGGAGGAGGAGACCCAGCACGCCGACGCCCTGCTGCGCCGTATCCTCCTGCTCGAAGGTACGCCGCGCATGCGTCCCGACGATATCCACCCGGGCACCACGGTGCCGGAGATGCTCGAGGCCGACCTCAAGCTCGAGCGCCATGTCCGCGCCGCGCTGGCCAAGGGCATCGCCCTCTGCGAGCAGCACAAGGACTTCGTCAGCCGCGACATCCTCAAGGCCCAGTTGGCCGACACCGAGGAAGACCACGCCTACTGGTTGGAGCAACAGCTTGGCCTGATCGCCAGGATGGGCCTGGAGAACTACCTGCAATCGCAGATCTGACCCTACCCCGCGGATACGAAAAAGCCCCTGCGCCTCACGGTCGCAGGGGCTTTTTCATGAGCGCCCGGCAATCAGGCGCGATCGCGTTCCAGCAGCGGCTTGAGGAAGTGGCCGGTGTGCGACTGGGGCATCTCGGCCACCTGCTCCGGCGTGCCGTTGGCGATGATCTGGCCACCCTTGGAGCCGCCCTCGGGGCCGAGGTCGACCAGCCAGTCGGCGGTCTTGATCACGTCCAGGTTGTGCTCGATCACCACCACGGTGTTGCCGTGGTCGCGCAGGCGGTGGAGCACGTCGAGCAGTTGCTGGATGTCGGCGAAATGCAGGCCGGTGGTCGGTTCGTCGAGGATGTACAGGGTCTTGCCGGTATCGCGCTTGGACAGCTCGCGGGACAGCTTGACCCGCTGCGCCTCGCCGCCCGAGAGGGTGGTCGCGCTCTGGCCCAGCTTGATGTAGGACAGGCCGACGTCCATCAGCGTCTGCAGCTTGCGCGCCAGGGCGGGGACGGCGTCGAAGAACTCGCGGGCTTCCTCGATGGTCATCTCCAGCACCTCGTGGATGCTCTTGCCCTTGTAGCGGATCTCCAGGGTCTCGCGGTTGTAGCGCTTGCCCTTGCAGACATCGCAGGGAACGTAGATATCCGGCAGGAAGTGCATCTCCACCTTGATCACGCCGTCGCCCTGGCAGGCCTCGCAACGGCCGCCCTTGACGTTGAACGAGAAGCGGCCGGGACCGTAGCCGCGCGAGCGGGCCTCCGGCACGCCGGAAAACAGTTCGCGGATCGGCGTGAACAGGCCGGTATAGGTCGCCGGGTTGGAGCGCGGGGTACGACCGATCGGGCTCTGGTCGATGTCGACCACCTTGTCCAGGTGCTGCAGGCCGTCGAACGAGTCGTACGGCGCCACTTCCAGGGTAGTCGCGCCGTTCAGCGCGGTGGCGGTGATCGGGAACAGGGTGTTGTTGATCAGCGTCGACTTGCCGGAGCCCGAGACCCCGGTGATGCAGGTGAACAGGCCGACCGGGATTTCCAGGTTGACGTTCTGCAGGTTGTTGCCGCGGGCACCTTTCAGCTTCAGCAGCTTCTTCTTGTCGCGCGGGGTGCGCTTGGCCGGAACCGCGATTTTCTTGCGCCCGGAAAGGTACTTGCCGGTCAGCGAGTCGGGGTGGTTCATCACCTGGTCGGGCGTACCTTCCGCCACTACCTGGCCGCCGTGCACGCCGGCGCCCGGACCGATGTCGACAACGTAGTCGGCGAGTCGGATCGCGTCCTCGTCGTGCTCGACCACGATCACCGTGTTGCCGAGGTTGCGCAGGTGGGTGAGGGTGCCGAGCAGGCGCTCGTTGTCGCGTTGGTGCAGGCCGATCGAGGGTTCGTCGAGGATGTACATCACTCCCACCAGGCCGGCGCCGATCTGGCTGGCCAGGCGGATGCGCTGGGCTTCGCCGCCGGACAGGGTGTCGGCGCTGCGGTCGAGGGTCAGGTAGTCGAGGCCGACGTTGACCAGGAATTGCAGGCGGTCGCGGATTTCCTTGAGGATCTTCGCCGCGATCTCGCCACGGCGGCCGGTCAGGCTGAGTCCGGCGGCATACTCGCAGGCTTCGCCGACCGGCATCGCGGTGATCGCCGGCAGCGTCCGGTCGCCGACCCACACATGCCGCGCCTCGCGGCGCAGGCGGGTACCGTGGCAATCCGGGCAGGGCTGGGTGCTGAGGAACTTGGCCAGCTCCTCGCGGACCGTGGCCGACTCGGTCTCGCGGTAGCGCCGCTCAAGGTTCGGCAGGATGCCTTCGAAGGGGTGCGAACGCTTGACGATGTCGCCGCGGTCGTTGAGATAGCGGAAGTCGACGTTTTCCCGGCCGGAGCCGTAGAGCACCACCTTCTGGTGTTCGGCGCCGAGTTCGTCGAAGGGTTCTTCCAGGCTGAAGCCGTAATGCTGGGCCAGCGAACCGAGCATCTGGAAGTAATAGACGTTGCGCCGGTCCCAGCCGCGGATCGCGCCCTCGGCCAGGGTCAACTCGCCGTTGACCACCCGGCGCGCGTCGAAGAATTGCTTCACGCCGAGGCCGTCGCAGGTCGGACAGGCGCCGGCCGGGTTGTTGAAGGAGAACAGCTTGGGTTCCAGCTCGCTGATAGAGTGGCCGCAGACCGGGCAGGCGAAGCGCGCCGAGAAGATGATCTCCTCGACATCCTCGTCCTCGTCCATCGGTGCTACCAGGGCGATACCGTCGGCCAGGGACAGGGCGGTCTCGAACGACTCGGCCAGGCGTTGCTGGAGGTCCGCGCGAACCTTGAAGCGGTCCACCACCACATCGATGCTGTGCTTCTTCTGCTTATCCAGCTTCGGCACTTCGTCGAGTTCGTAGAGCTTGCCGTCGACCCGGGCGCGGACGAAGCCCTGCGCGCGCATCTCGTCGAACACCGCCAGGTGCTCGCCCTTGCGCTCGCGGATCACCGGCGCCAGCAGCATCAGCTTGCTGCCTTCCGGCAGGGCCAGGACCTGGTCGACCATCTGGCTGACGGTCTGCGCCTCCAGCGGGATGTCGTGGTCCGGGCAGCGCGGGGTACCGACGCGGGCATAAAGCAGGCGCAGGTAGTCGTAGATCTCGGTGATCGTACCCACGGTGGAGCGTGGGTTGTGGGAAGTGGACTTCTGTTCGATGGAAATCGCCGGCGACAGCCCTTCGATGGTGTCCACGTCCGGCTTCTCCATCATCGACAGGAACTGCCGGGCGTAGGCCGAGAGGGATTCCACGTAGCGCCGCTGGCCTTCCGCATAGAGCGTGTCGAAAGCCAGGGAAGACTTGCCGGAACCGGAAAGACCGGTGATCACGATCAGTTTGTCGCGTGGCAGTGTGAGGTCGACGTTCTTCAGGTTGTGGGTACGCGCCCCACGAATCAGGATCTTATCCACAGCGGCCTCGCATGGCGGGCGAAAACCGCTGATTATACGGCTGGCCGCTAGCGCGCGGCAAAGTGGCGCGCCTGTGCCGCGAGGGGGCGGACTGGTAGAATGCGCGGCATTTTTCCGGCGCGGGCATTGCCCCGGCCGCCCAGGAGCGGGCGGCGGCGCCATCGGCAGGGGCATGAGGCCTTGCCCTGCAGCGGTTTCTTCCATGAGGGTGTTATGCACGACTCACATACTGAGCGGATGAGCGGTACCGAAACGCGAGCGGCCGTCGGGCTGTCACTGGTATTCGCCTTCCGCATGCTCGGCATGTTCATGGTCCTGCCGGTGCTGGCCACCTACGGCCAGGACCTGGCCGGCGCGACCCCGGCGCTGATCGGCCTGGCCATCGGCGCCTATGGCCTGACCCAGGCGATCCTGCAGATTCCCTTCGGGACCATTTCCGACCGCATCGGCCGGCGCCCGGTGATCGTCGTCGGGCTGCTGATCTTCGCCGCCGGCGCGGCCCTCGCGGCCAATGCCGACTCCATCTGGGGGGTGATCGCCGGCCGCGTCCTGCAGGGCGCCGGGGCGATCTCGGCGGCGGTGATGGCGCTGCTCTCCGACCTCACCCGCGAGCAGCACCGGACCAAGGCGATGGCGATGATCGGCATGAGCATCGGCGTCTCCTTCGCCGTGGCCATGGTGCTCGGCCCGGTGCTGACCCATCTGTTCGGCCTGCATGGGCTGTTCTGGTTCACCGCCGGGATGGCGCTGGTCGGCCTGCTGCTGATCCTGTTCTTCGTCCCGCAGCCGGACCACATGACCCAGCACCGCGAATCCAGCGTGGCGCGCCAGGCCCTGCTGCCGACCCTGAAGCACGGCGACCTGCTGCGCCTGGACGCCGGCATCCTGATCCTCCACGCCATCCTCATGGCCAGCTTCGTCGCCTTGCCGCTGGCACTGGTGCACGAGGGGGGCCTGCCCAAGGAGCAGCACTGGTGGGTCTACCTGACCGCGC
Source organism: Pseudomonas aeruginosa (assembly GCF_001457615.1). Classification (GTDB taxonomy): domain Bacteria; phylum Pseudomonadota; class Gammaproteobacteria; order Pseudomonadales; family Pseudomonadaceae; genus Pseudomonas; species Pseudomonas aeruginosa. Next base: position 742,412 of record NZ_LN831024.1, read on the forward strand.
TGCTGGTCGGTTTCTTCGGCATGGTGCCGTTCATCATCTACGCCGAGAAGAAGCGTCGCATGAAGCGCGTGCTGACCGGCGCGGTGGCGACCCTGCTGGCCTGCGAACTGTTCTTCCTGGTCTTCGGTCACAGCCTGGCCATGCTGGTGGTCGGCACGGTGGTGTTCTTCACTGCCTTCAACCTGCTCGAAGCCTCGCTGCCGTCGCTGGTCAGCAAGGTCTCGCCGGCCGGCGGCAAGGGCACGGCGATGGGGGTGTATTCCACCAGCCAGTTCCTCGGCGCGGCGCTGGGCGGCATCCTCGGCGGCTGGATGTTCCAGCACGGCGGGCTGAGCATGGTGTTCATCGGATGCGCGGTGCTCGCTGCCCTCTGGCTGGCGATTGCTGTTACCATGCGCGAACCGCCTTATGTGACCAGCATTCGCCTGCCGCTCGCGCCCGCCGCGCTGCAGGACGCGGTGCTGGTCCAGCGATTCAGGGCGTTGCCCGGTGTGGCAGACGCCGTGGTGGTGGCCGAGGAGGCCGCCGCCTATGTCAAAGTGGATACCCAACAAGTGGATCGCACCGCCCTCGAGCGCCTGGCCCAGGCCGCGCCGGGCGGATGCTGAACCTTAGGAGAACGTCATGGCCCGTGGGGTTAACAAAGTCATTCTGGTTGGTAACGTCGGTGGTGACCCGGAAACCCGCTACATGCCCAACGGCAATGCGGTGACCAACATCACCCTCGCCACCAGCGAGAGCTGGAAGGACAAGCAGACCGGCCAGCAACAGGAGCGCACCGAATGGCACCGCGTGGTGTTCTTCGGCCGCCTGGCGGAGATCGCCGGCGAGTACCTGCGCAAGGGTTCCCAGGTCTACGTCGAAGGCAGCCTGCGCACCCGCAAGTGGCAGGGCCAGGACGGTCAGGATCGCTACACCACCGAGATCGTGGTCGACATCAACGGCAACATGCAGTTGCTCGGCGGCCGCCCCTCCGGCGACGATTCGCAGCGCGCCCCGCGCGAGCCCATGCAGCGCCCGCAGCAGGCCCCGCAGCAGCAGTCGCGTCCGGCCCCGCAGCAGCAACCGGCGCCGCAACCGGCCCAGGACTACGACAGCTTCGACGACGACATTCCGTTCTAAGCGACGCCCTTGCGACGCGGCCCGTCCGCGCCACGGGCAGACCTTCGAAGACCCCCTGCCGCCCTCGGGCCGCAGGGGGTCTTCGTTTTCAGGCGACGCCGCGCTGCAAGGGCACTTCGTCCAGGCCGCCTATGGCGGACAGAGCGTCCCGCATGGCACTGAGCTTAAGGCAGGTTTCGCGATACTCGTGGGCCGGTTCCGAATCGCCTACCAGACCGCAGCCGGCGAACAGGTAGCCCCGGCCCGGCGTGAGCAGGGCCGAGCGCAGCGCCACCAGGAAATCGCCGTTGCCTTCGCTGTCGAGCCAGCCCAGCGGCGCGGCGTACCAGCCGCGGTCCATCCCTTCGTGCTGGCGGATGTAGTCCAGCGCCGCGCTGCGTGGGTAGCCGCCCACCGCGGGGGTCGGATGCAGCGCCTGCAGCAGCCGCAGGATGCCGCCTGCGTCAGCGAGGCGGGCGCGGATCGGCGTGTTCAGGTGCTGGACTCGCGCCAGTCGTTTCAGGCCGGGCGCATCGGGGATTTCCAGTACCTCGCTGAAGGGTTCCAGGGCCGTACGGATCGCCTCCACCACCAACTGGTGTTCGTGCCTGTCCTTGGCGCTGTCCAGCAGGGCCTGTCCGAGCCGCGCATCTTCCTGGGCATCGCCGCCGCGGGCGATGGTCCCGGCCAGGGCATGGGTGAGTGCCTCGCCGGCGCGAATGCGGACCAGGCGTTCCGGGGAGGCGCCGAGGAAGCAGGCGTTGCCGCGGCGACAGGCGAACAGCTGGGCGTCGGCATGTTGCAGACGCAGGTGTTCGATGACCTGCCACGGCTCGATGTCGCCGAGAGGCCGGGCCTGGGTGCGGGCCAGCACGACCTTGCCGAAGCGTCCCTGGCGGACACTGCTTACCGCGTCGCTCACCTTGGCTTCCCATTGCCTGCGCTCCTGCGCCGAAGCGTCGCCCTGCGCGCCAGCGGTCGGCCCCGAGGGCCGGCGTCTGGCCGGCTGCCTCAGGCGCAGTAGCGCCGAGCAGTGGTAGGCGGCCAGGGCCAGGGCATCTTCGCCGGGCTTGGCCAGGTGTTGGCAGAGTACCCGGTAGCGTTCGCCCTCGCGCAGCACGGTGATGCCGGCGAGCATCAGGCTGGCATCGGCGAAGGCTTGCCAGTGTTCCTCGCGCGGGCCGCGCGGATCGAAGCGGAATCCGCCGCACAGGCGCGGCGCCAGCGGGCCCTCGACCACGGCGTCGGCGCAGAGCAATTGCCAGTTTTCCTCGATCCGGGCGAAGCGCTGTTCGCCGTGGCCTTGCAGCTCCAGGGCGCAGCCCCAGGCGAAAAACGCCAGCTCGGGCTGTTCCCAGTACAGGCAGGGCGTTTGCCGGTCGTCCCAGGCACCGAATACCTGCAGCGGGTCCAATGGGTCGATCTCGAACGACGCCGCCACCAGCACCGGACGATCGAGCGCCTGCGCCTGGCCGATGGCGCGCTCGAAGGTGCCGCGCAAGGCGTGCAGGCACTGGCTCAGGGGTGCCAGCCGGCTCATGCGGCACCCCGTGTCTGGCGCCAGTACTTGATCTGCTCGGCGATGTACCAGTGGATGATCTGCGCGAACAGTCCCTCGACGAAGGGCGCGTCGAGTCCGTTCTCCTCGGCCCAGCGGGCGCGCTCGGGGAGCATCGCGGCGACCCGCTCGGGCGCCGGAATCGCCGCCTCGCTGGCCTTGAAGCGCGACGCCGCCTTGACGTAGTCCATGCGGCGGCCGAGGGCCTGGACGATATCCAGGTCGATCCGGTCGATGGCCTCGCGGATGTCCGCCAGGCCGGTGCAGTCTTCGGGAGTTTTCATCATGCAACCTCTCGGGAAAGGGCGTCGGGATGTGCGAGGCGGCGCAGCAGGTGCTCGATCACCGCGTCGCGCCTCTCGCTCAGGTAGAAGTGGCCGCCAGGAAAGCGCCGCAGCCTGGCGGGAGTCCGGCTGGCGTCGCTCCAGGCCTGCGCCTCGGCGGCGCTGACTTCCTCGTCGTGCTCGCCGAGGAGGACGTCGAGGGCGCAGGCCAGGGCGATGGGCTGCGCCCGTCGGTAGGTCTCGATCGCCTGGTAGTCGGCGCGCAGGATCGGCAGGAACAGCGCGCGCAGGTCGGCGTCCTCGAGTAGCTCGCTGGCGCCACCCTGGCGGCGGACGTCCTCCAGCAGCGCCGCCTCGTCGCCGCGGTGCAACGCGCCGCCGCGTTGCCGGTGCGGTGCCGGATGGGCGGAGACGAACAGGTGGCGCAGCGGCGCGCCGGCGCTTTCCAGGCGCAGGGCGGTTTCGTAGGCCAGCGCCGCGCCGAGACTGTGGCCGAACAGCGCCAGGGGCGCGTCGGCGAAATCGCGCAGGGCGAGGGCGGCGCCGTCGGAGAGGTCCTCCAGGCGGGTGGCCGGCGCCTCGTTGAAGCGGTCCTCGCGACCCGGGTACTGCAGGGCAAGCAGGTCGATGTCTGGCGGCAGGCGTTCGCTCCAGCTACGGAAGAAGCTGGCGCTGCCGCCTGCATGGGGGAAGCAGGCCAGGCGCAGGCGCGGCATCGGCGTCAGGCGGAACGGCCGGACCCAGGCGGCGCTCATGCGCGGGCCTCCAGCTCGCGGCGCAGGCGCTCGCGCAGGTCCTTCTTGCTGATCTTGCCGATGCCGGTTTGGGGGAAGGCCGGGACCAGCTCGATGCGGTCCGGCACCTTGAACGCGGCCAGCCCGCAGGCGTGCAGGTATTGCTTCAGCTTCAGCGCCGAGGGCGCCGGCTGGCGCGGGATGACGAAGGCGCAGGTGCGCTCGCCGAGCAGGCTGTCGGGCATCGCCACGACGGTGGCGTCGTGCACCTGCGGATGGGCTATCAGCAGGTTCTCCACCTCTTCCGCGGCGATCTTCTCGCCGCCGCGGTTGATCTGGTCCTTATCGCGGCCCTCCACCACCAGGTAGCCGTCCTTGTCGCGGCTGACCCGGTCGCCGGTGCGGTAGAAGCCGTCCGCGCTGAAGGCCTTGGCGTTGTGTTCGGGCAGGCGGTAGTAGCCGCGGATGGTGTAGGGACCGCGCACGGTCAGTTCGCCCACCTCGCCGGGGCCGACCTCGCGGCCCTCGGCGTCGACCACCCGCACTTCGTCGTCCGGCGACAGCGGCCGGCCCTGGGTATGCAGCACGCGTTCGGGCGGATCGTCCAGGCGGGTGTAGCAGATCAGCCCCTCGGCCATTCCCAGCACCTGTTGCAACTGGCAGCCGAGCACCGGTTCGACGCGTTGCGCGGCACTGCTGCCGAGCCTGGAGCCGCCGACCTGGAGCAGACGCAGGCTGGATAGATCGGCGCGGCGGCTTTCCTGGGCATCCAGCCAGAGCATCGCCAGCGGCGGTACCAGGGCGGTGTGGGTGACCCGTTCACGGGCGATCAGGGCGAAGCAATGCTCGGGATCGGCGCGCTGGCTGACCACCACGCGGCCGCCGGCCAGCAGCGTGCCGATCACTCCGGGGCAGCAGAGAGTGAAGTTGTGCGCCATCGGCAAGCCGGTGAGGTACACCGTGTGCTCGTCGAAGCCGCAGACCTCGGCGCTGGCGCGGACGTTGTAGAGATACTCGCGATGACGCCGGGGAATCAGCTTCGGCGTGCCGGTGGTGCCGCCGGACAACTGGAAGCAGGCGATATCCTCGGCGCGGGCGGCGCAGTCTTCCAGCGCGTCGGCCTGGTACAGCGGTGCCAGCGCTTGCAGCGGCGCCTCGGCTTCGCCGTGGATCAGCGCCATCCGGCAGGCGCCGCTGGCGAGCAGCTCACGGGCCATCGGCCGTGGGTCGAAGCCGTCGATCCGTTCGGCGCCGATGTAGGCCTTGGCCTCGGCGAAGCGACAGAAACCGCTGATCTCATGCTGGCGATGGGCGGGGAGGGCGAGCACCGGGCGTACGCCGAGCTGGAACAGGGCGAAGCAGGTCTCGACGAAGGCGATGCCGTTGGGCAGGTGCAGCACTACCGTGTCGCCATGTGCGAGGCCGGCCTGGCGCAGTCCGGCTGCCAGGCGGCGGCAGCGCTGGAGCAGGTCGGCATAGCTGAGCCGCTGGTCGTCGTCGCAGAGCGCGATCCGCCGCGGATGGCGCGCGGCGCTGGCGGCCAGGGCTTCGGCGAAGTTCTGGTCCTGCCAGTGGCCGGCGTCGAGATAGCGGCGGACGAAGGCGGCGGGCCAGTCGGGGGCGTCGTCGACGGCCGATGGGGTGACGGGCGAGGAAGTCATGCGATCTCCGTGGATGCGGTCGATTGCCATTGCTGGGAAATGAGATTTATTATCATTGGCGGGCGGCAGGGACCGCGCAAGCCCGCGCCTTTCGATTGCGGGGCTTTTTCATTCGCTGCAGGGGCGGAGTGCAGGGCGCTTTGTCCATCTCCGCTAAAAAGTCCCCCTGCCCCCACGTATCCAGGAAGGCGTCGCCGCGTCGGCAGCGCCCGGGCTACAGGAAAACCTGATGACCATCACCATCATTGCTCCGCCACAGGCCGATGCCGCCGCGCCGGCACCGGGCAACCGGCCCGGCGTCGCGCACATCGATCCGAACATGAAGCTGGTGACCGGAACCTTCTGTTCGGCCAGCGAGGACTGGTTCGAGGAACCGCTGGAGCGCGGCCTGCGCCTGATCCTCGTGCAGAGCGGCCAGTTGCGCTGCCGGATTCCCGGCCAGCCCGAGCACCTCATCGAGGGGCCGAGCCTGTGCACCATCGCCAACGATGGCGACTTCACCTCGGCGCAGATCTACGGCACCGACAAGCCGTTGCGCTACACCATCGTCCAACTCGGCGTCGAAGCCCTGGACAGCCGCCTCGGCTGGCTGCCCGAGCAACTGATACGCCGCCCCGGCGGCGATCCGCGAATCATGAGCTGCCCGGCGCCGCGGGCGATGCAGGCGTTGGCCTCGCAGATCGCCACCTGCCAGATGCTCGGTCCGACCCGCGATCTCTACCTCGGCGGCAAGGCCCTGGAGTTGGCCGCGCTCAGCGCACAGTTCCTTTCCGGCGAGGGGCGCCCCGTCGAGGAGCCGCGCATCACCTGCTCGGAGGTCGAGCGCATCCACGCCGCCCGCGACCTGCTGGTCGGCGCCTTGCAGGAGCCGCCGTCGCTGGACACGCTGGCCAGCCGCGTGGGCATGAACCCGCGCAAGCTGACTGCCGGCTTTCGCAAGGTGTTCGGCGCCAGCGTATTCGGCTACCTGCAGGAATACCGCCTGCGCGAGGCGCACCGGATGCTCTGCGACGAAGAGGCGAACGTCTCCACGGTGGCCTACCGGGTGGGCTACAGCCCGGCGCATTTCTCCATCGCTTTCCGCAAGCGCTACGGCATCTCCCCCAGCGAGATCCGCTGAGTCTCCGCGACGACCCCCGACCCGGCCACGGGAGGGGTGTCGCCGCTGCGGGATGACGCTGCATCTAACGAAACAGTCCGGCTGTCTAAAGCATTGCCGGCCAGGCCTCCCAGGCAAGTGAGATAAGGTCGCATTTGATAATCGTTGCCAGGAACTGGCAACCGACCTCAGATGCTTGCCCTAGGGAGCCCCCATGGATCTGCCCCCCGATTCCCGTACAGCCCTGCGCGACTGGCTGACCGAGCAGCTCGCCGACCTGCTCGGTGAACCGCTTGCCGACGTGCGCGCCCTGGCGGACGACGACGACCTGCTGGGCTGCGGCCTCGACTCGATCCGCCTGATGTACCTGCAGGAACGCCTGCGCGCGCGTGGCTCGACGCTGGACTTCGCCCAGTTGGCGCAGCGCCCCTGCCTGGGGGCCTGGCTCGACCTGCTGGCCTGCGCGGACCGGCTGTCCGCCCCGGCAACGGTCGCGCTGCCGACGGCGCAGGATCGCGACCAGCCGTTCGAGCTGTCTTCCGTGCAGCAGGCCTACTGGCTGGGACGTGGCGCCGGCGAGGTGCTGGGCAACGTCAGCTGCCATGCCTTCCTGGAATTCCGCACGCGGGATGTCGACCCGCAGCGCCTGGCCGCGGCGGCGGAGTGCGTGCGTCAACGCCACCCGATGTTGCGGGCGCGCTTCCTCGACGGTCGCCAGCAGATCCTTCCGACGCCGCCGCTGTCCTGCTTCGACCTGCAGGACTGGCGCACCTTGCAGGTGGACGAGGCCGAGCGCGACTGGCAGGCGCTGCGCGACTGGCGCGCCCATGAATGCCTGGCGGTGGAGCGCGGCCAGGTGTTCCTGCTCGGGCTGGTGCGCATGCCGGGCGGCGAGGATCGCCTCTGGCTGAGTCTCGACCTGCTTGCCGCCGATGTCGAAAGCCTGCGCCTGCTGCTGGCCGAACTGGGCGTTGCCTACCTGGCGCCGGAGCGCCTGGCGGAGCCGCCGGCGCTGCATTTCGCCGACTACCTGGCACACCGTGCGGCGCAACGCGCCGAGGCCGCGGCGCGGGCCCGCGACTACTGGCTGGAACGCCTGCCGCGCTTGCCGGACGCGCCGGCCCTGCCGTTGGCCTGCGCGCCGGAAAGCATCCGCCAGCCGCGCACCCGGCGCCTGGCATTCCAGCTTTCCGCCGGCGAGAGCCGGCGCCTGGAGCGTCTTGCCGCGCAGCATGGCGTGACCTTGTCCAGCGTGTTCGGCTGCGCCTTCGCGCTGGTCCTGGCGCGCTGGAGCGAAAGCGCGGAATTTCTCCTCAACGTGCCGTTGTTCGATCGGCATGCCGACGACCCGCGTATCGGCGAGGTGATCGCCGACTTCACCACCCTGTTGCTGCTGGAGTGCCGGATGCAGGCCGGGGTGTCCTTCGCCGAGGCGGTGAAGAGCTTCCAGCGCAACCTCCACGGAGCCATCGACCACGCCGCATTCCCCGCCCTGGAGGTGCTCCGCGAGGCGCGCCGGCAGGGCCAGCCACGCTCGGCGCCGGTGGTGTTCGCCAGCAACCTGGGCGAGGAGGGCTTCGTCCCGGCGGCCTTCCGCGACGCTTTCGGCGATCTCCACGACATGCTCTCGCAGACCCCGCAGGTCTGGCTCGACCACCAGCTCTACCGGGTGGGCGATGGTATCCTGCTGGCCTGGGACAGCGTCGTCGGCCTGTTCCCCGAAGGCCTGCCGGAAACCATGTTCGAAGCCTACGTGGGGCTGCTCCAGCGTCTCTGCGACAGCGCCTGGGAGCAGCCCGCCGATCTGCCGTTGCCCTGGGCGCAGCAGGCGCGCCGGGCCCTGCTCAACGGCCAGCCGGCATGCGCCACGGCGCGCACCCTGCATCGCGACTTCTTCCTTCGCGCCGCCGAGGCGCCGGATGCCGACGCGCTGCTCTATCGCGACCAACGTGTCACCCGCGGCGAACTGGCCGAGCGTGCGCTGCGCATCGCCGGCGGCCTGCGCGAAGCCGGGGTGCGCCCTGGCGACGCGGTCGAGGTCAGCCTGCCGCGCGGACCGCAGCAGGTCGCGGCGGTATTCGGCGTGCTCGCCGCAGGCGCCTGCTACGTGCCGCTGGACATCGACCAGCCGCCCGCACGGCGGCGCCTGATCGAAGAGGCCGCCGGGGTATGCCTGGCGATCACCGAGGAGGACGATCCGCAGGCCTTGCCGCCGCGCCTGGATGTCCAGCGCCTGCTGCGCGGCCCGGCGCTGGCCGCCCCCGTGCCGCTGGCGCCGCAGGCGAGTGCCTATGTGATCTACACCTCGGGCTCCACCGGGGTGCCCAAGGGCGTCGAGGTCAGCCACGCGGCGGCGATCAATACCATCGACGCGCTGCTCGACCTGCTGCGGGTGGACGCATCGGACCGCTTGCTGGCGGTCTCCGCGCTGGACTTCGATCTGTCGGTCTTCGACCTGTTCGGCGGCCTCGGCGCCGGTGCCAGCCTGGTCCTGCCGGCCCAGGAACAGGCGCGCGATGCCGCTGCCTGGGCGGAGGCTATCCAGCGGCATGCGGTGAGCCTGTGGAACTCGGCGCCGGCCTTGCTGGAGATGGCCCTCAGCCTGCCGGCGAGCCAGGCCGACTATCGCAGTCTGCGGGCGGTGCTGCTGTCCGGCGACTGGGTGGCTCTGGACCTGCCCGGCCGCCTGCGCCCACGTTGTGCCGAAGGCTGCCGCCTGCATGTGCTGGGTGGCGCTACCGAAGCGGGCATCTGGTCGAACCTGCAGAGCGTCGATACGGTGCCGCCGCACTGGCGTTCGATTCCCTACGGCCGGCCATTGCCGGGACAGGCCTACCGGGTGGTCGACACCCACGGGCGCGACGTGCCGGACCTGGTGGTCGGCGAGCTGTGGATCGGCGGCGCCAGCCTGGCCCGCAGCTATCGCAACGATCCCGAACTCAGCGCCCGGCGCTTCGTCCACGATGCCCAGGGCCGCTGGTATCGCACCGGCGATCGCGGTCGCTACTGGGGCGACGGTACCCTGGAATTCCTCGGTCGGGTCGACCAGCAGGTGAAAGTGCGCGGCCAGCGCATCGAGTTGGGCGAGGTGGAGGCCGCGCTGTGCGCCCAGGCTGGCGTGGAGAGCGCCTGCGCGGCGGTGCTCGGCGGTGGCGTGGCGAGCCTCGGCGCGGTGCTGGTACCGCGCCTGGCGCCACGGGCCGAAGGCTCCATGGAATTACCGGCCGCACAGCCCTTCGCCGGCCTGGCAGAGGCCGAGGCGGTACTCACCCGGGAAATCCTCGGCGCGCTGCTGGAGGCGCCGCTGGAGCTAGACGACGGTTTGCGCCGGCGCTGGCTGGACTGGCTAGCGGACTCCGCCGCCAGCGCGCTGCCGTCGCTCGACGAGGCGTTGCGCCGGCTCGGCTGGCAGGCCGCGGGGCTGACCGCGATGGGCAACGCTCTGCGCGGCCTGCTCGCCGGCGAACAGGCGCCGGCCGCGCTGCTCCTCGATCCCTGGCTGGCGCCGCAGGCGGTGGCCGCGCGCCTGCCGGACGGCCGCGAGGCCCTGGCGCGCCTGCTCGAAGCGCTGCCGACGCCGGCTGCCGGCGAACGCCTGCGGGTGGCGGTGCTGGATACCCGCGCCGGGCTCTGGCTCGACCAGGGCATGGCCTCGCTGTTGCGCCCGGGGCTGGAACTGACCCTCTTCGAACGCAGCCGCGTCCTCCTCGACGCCGCCGCCACCCGCTTGCCGGAACGGATCGTGGTGCAGGCGCTGGACGACGGCCTGCTACCTGCCGAGCACCTCGGTCGCTACGACCGGGTGATCAGCTTCGCCGCGCTGCACGCCTACGAGGCCAGCCGCGAAGGCCTGGCGCTGGCGGCGGCGCTGCTGCGCCCGCAGGGCCGCCTGTTGCTGGTGGACCTGCTATGCGAGTCGCCACTGGCGCTGCTCGGTGCGGCCTTGCTCGACGACCGGCCGTTGCGCCTGGCGGAGTTGCCGAGCCTGTTGGCCGATCTCGCCGCTGCGGGACTGGCGCCGCGTTGCCTGTGGCGCAGCGAACGGCTCGCCCTGGTCGAGGCGCTGGCGCCGGGACTAGGGCTCGACGCCGCCGCGCTCCAGGCCGGCCTGGAGCAACGCCTGCCCCAGGCGATGCGGCCCGAACGCCTGTGGTGCCTGCCAAGCCTGCCGTTGAACGGCAATGGCAAGGTCGATCGTCGCCGCCTGGCCGAGAGCATGACCCGCGCACTCGGCGAGTGTCGTCACGAGCCCTCGGCGGAGGAGCCGCTGGAAGCCCATGAGCAAGCGCTGGCCGAGTGCTGGGAAGCGGTTCTCAAACGCCCGGTGCGTCGTCGCGAGGCGAGCTTCTTCAGCCTCGGCGGCGACAGCCTGCTGGCGACCCGCCTGCTGGCCGGCATACGTGAGCGTTTCGGCGTACGCCTGGGCATGGCCGACTTCTATCGCCAGCCGACCCTGGCCGGTCTTGCCCGCCACTTGCAGGCGCAGACCGTCGAAATCGAGGAAACCCAACTGGAAGAGGGCGTGCTATGAGCCTCGGCGAACTGCTGGAAACCTGCCGCAGCCGGCGCATCGAACTCTGGAGCGAGGCGGGCCGCCTGCGCTATCGCGCCCCACAGGGCGCCCTCGACGCCGGCCTCGCCGAGCGCCTGCGGGCCGAGCGCGAGGCCCTGCTGGAACACCTGGAAGGCGGCCCTGGCTGGCGCGCCGAACCCGACCTGGCCCACCAGCGCTTCCCATTGACCCCGGTGCAGGCCGCCTACGTGCTGGGCCGCCAGGCGGCCTTCGACTACGGCGGTAACGCCTGCCAGCTGTACGCCGAGTACGACTGGCCGGTCGACACCGATCCGGCGCGCCTGGAGGCGGCCTGGAACGCCATGGTCGAGCGCCACCCGATGCTGCGCGCGGTGATCGAGGACAACGCCTGGCAGCGCGTGCTGCCCGAGGTGCCCTGGCAGCGGCTGACCGTGCATGCCTGCGCGGGGCTCGACGAGGCCGCTTTCCAGGCGCACCTGGAGCGGGTCCGCGAACGCCTCGACCACGCCTGCGCGGCACTCGACCAGTGGCCGGTCCTGCGCCCCGAGCTGAGTATCGGCCGGGATGCCTGCGTACTGCACTGCTCGGTGGATTTCACCCTGGTCGACTACGCCAGCCTGCAATTGCTGCTTGGCGAATGGCGCCGCCGCTATCTCGATCCGCAATGGACGGCGGAACCGCTGGAGGCGACCTTCCGCGACTATGTCGGCGTCGAGCAGCGCCGACGCCAGTCGCCAGCCTGGCAGCGCGACCGCGACTGGTGGCTGGCGCGTCTCGACGCGCTACCGGGGCGTCCCGACCTGCCGCTGCGGGTGCAGCCGGACACCCGGTCCACGCGCTTCCGGCACTTCCACGCGCGCCTCGACGAGGCCGCCTGGCAGGCGCTCGGCGCGCGCGCCGGCGAACACGGCCTGAGCGCTGCCGGCGTGGCCCTGGCGGCCTTCGCCGAGACCATCGGTCGCTGGAGCCAGGCACCGGCGTTCTGTCTCAACCTGACGGTACTCAACCGGCCGCCGCTGCATCCGCAGCTGGCGCAGGTGCTCGGTGACTTCACCGCGCTCAGCCTGCTGGCAGTGGACAGCCGCCACGGCGACAGTTTCGTCGAGCGTGCCCGACGCATCGGCGAGCAGATGTTCGACGACCTCGACCACCCGACCTTCAGCGGCGTCGACCTGCTGCGCGAACTGGCGCGCCGGCGTGGTCGCGGCGCCGACCTGATGCCGGTGGTGTTCACCAGTGGCATCGGCAGTGTGCAGCGCCTGCTCGGCGATGGCGAGGCGCCGCGCGCGCCACGCTACATGATCAGCCAGACCCCGCAGGTCTGGCTGGACTGCCAGGTCACCGACCAGTTCGGCGGCCTGGAGATCGGCTGGGACGTACGCCTCGGGTTGTTCCCCGAGGGCCAGGCGGAAGCCATGTTCGACGACTTCGTCGGGCTGCTCCGGCGCCTGGCGCAGAGCCCGCGCGCCTGGACCGACGGCGATGCCACGGAACCCGTCGAGGCGCCGCCGCAGGCGTTGCCCGGTAGTGCCCGGAGCATCGCCGCCGGTTTCGCCGAGCGTGCCCTGCTGACCCCCGACGCCACGGTGATCCACGATGCCGCCGGCAGCTACAGCTACCGCCAGGTCGCCCAGCACGCCAGCGCCCTGCGCCGCGTCCTGGAAGCGCACGGCGCGGGCCGTGGCCGGCGGGTCGCGGTGATGCTGCCGAAAAGCGCCGCGCAATTGGTCGCGGTGATCGGCATCCTCCAGGCCGGCGCCGCCTATGTGCCGGTAGACATCCGCCAGCCTCCGCTGCGGCGCCAGGCGATCCTCGCCAGCGCCGAAGTGGTCGCGCTGGTTTGCCTGGAAAGCGATGTCCCGGACGTCGGCTGCGCCTGCGTGGCCATCGACCGGCTGGCCGCCGACAGCGCCTGGCCGCCACCGCACGCGGCGGAGGTGGCGGCGGACGACCTCGCCTACGTGATCTACACCTCCGGCTCCACCGGCACGCCCAAGGGCGTGATGCTCAGCCATGCGGCGGTGAGTAACACGCTGCTCGACATCAACCAGCGCTACGGCGTCGACGCCAACGACCGCGTCCTCGGCCTCGCCGAGCTGAGCTTCGACCTCTCGGTCTACGACTTCTTCGGCGCCACCGCGGCGGGGGCCCAGGTGGTCCTGCCGGACCCGGCGCGCGGCAGCGATCCATCGCACTGGGCGGAACTGCTGGAACGCCACGCCATCACCCTGTGGAACTCGGTGCCGGCCCAAGGCCAGATGCTCATCGATTACCTGGAGAGCGAGCCGCAACGTCACCTGCCGGGACCGCGCTGCGTGCTCTGGTCCGGTGACTGGATTCCGGTCAGCCTGCCGACCCGCTGGTGGCGGCGCTGGCCGGACAGCGCGCTGTTCAGCCTGGGCGGCGCCACCGAGGCGGCGATCTGGTCGATCGAGCAGCCGATCCGCCCGCAGCACACCGAGCTGGCCAGCATCCCTTATGGCCGTGCCCTGCGTGGGCAGAGCGTGGAAGTCCTGGATGCCCGCGGGCGGCGCTGCCCGCCGGGCGTGCGCGGCGAGATCCATATCGGCGGGGTGGGCCTGGCGCTCGGCTACGCCGGCGATCCGCAGCGCACCGCCGAACGCTTCGTCCGTCACCCCGATGGCCGTCGCCTGTATCGCACCGGCGACCTCGGCCGCTACCTGGCCGACGGCAGCATCGAGTTCCTCGGCCGCGAGGACGACCAGGTGAAGATTCGCGGCCACCGCATCGAACTGGCCGAACTGGACGCCGCGCTGTGCGCTCATCCGCAGGTCAACCTGGCGGCCACCGTGGTGCTCGGCGAGACCCACGAGCGCAGCCTGGCCAGCTTCGTCACCCTGCATGCGCCGGTGGAGGCTGGCGAGGATCCGCGTACGGCGCTCGACGCGGTGCGCCAGCGGGCGGCCCAGGCCTTGCGCCGCGACTGGGGCAGCGAGGAGGGCATCGCCGCGGCGGTGGCCGCACTCGACCGTGCCTGCCTCGCCTCGTTGGCCGCCTGGCTGGCCGGCAGCGGTCTGTTCGCCAGTGCGACGCCGCTGGACTTCGCCACCCTGTGCCAGCGCCTGGGTATCGCCGAGGCGCGCCAGCGCCTGCTGCGCCACTGGTTGCGCCAGCTGGAGGAGGGCGGCTACCTGCGCGCCGAGGGCGAGGGCTGGCTGGGCTGCGCCGAGCGTCCCGCGCAGAGTCCGGAGGACGCCTGGACGGCGTTCGCCGGCTGCGCGCCGGCGGCGCTCTGGCCGGCCGAGCTGGTCGCCTACCTGCGTGACAGCGCGCAATCCCTCGGCGAGCAACTGGCCGGGCGGATCAGCCCGGCGGCGCTGATGTTCCCGCAGGGCTCGGCGCGCATCGCCGAGGCCATGTACAGCCAGGGCCTGCATGCCCAGGCGCTGCACGAGGCCATGGCCGAGGCCATCGCCGCCATCGTCGAGCGCCAGCCGCAACGGCGCTGGCGCCTGCTGGAGCTTGGCGCCGGCACCGCCGCCGCCAGCCGTGCGGTGATCGCCCGGTTGGCGCCGCTGGTGCAGCGAGGGGCGGAGGTGGACTACCTGTTCACCGACGTTTCCAGCTACTTCCTCGCCGCAGCCCGCGAGCGCTTCGTCGACCAGCCGTGGGTACGCTTCGGCCGCTTCGACATGAACGGCGATCTTCTCGACCAGGGCGTGGCGCCGCACTCGGTGGATATCCTGCTCAGCTCCGGGGCCTTGAACAACGCGCTGGACACCCCGGCGCTGCTGGCCGGCCTGCGCGAGTTGCTGAGCGCCGACGCCTGGCTGGTGATCCAGGAACTGACGCGCGAGCACAACGAGATCAGTGTCAGCCAGAGCCTGATGATGGAGAACCCGCGCGACCTCCGCGACGAGCGCCGCCAACTGTTCGTCCACACCGGGCAATGGCTGGAGTGGCTGGCGGCACAGGGTGGCGACCTGGCTTGTGGGGTGGTGCCGCCGGGCAGCGCTCTCGACCTGCTTGGCTACGATGTCCTGCTGGCTCGCTGCAAGACCGACCGCGCCCGCCTGGAGCCGGCCGAGCTGCTGGCCTTCGTCGAAGCGCGGGTGCCGCGCTACATGCTCCCGGCGCAGTTGCGCGTGCTCGAACGCCTGCCGGTCACCGGCAACGGCAAGATCGACCGCAAGGCCCTGACCGGCTTTGCCCGCCAGCCCCAGGCGGACCTTCGGCATGGCGTCGCGCAGGCACCGGCCGACGAACTGGAGAATGCGCTGCTGGCACTCTGGCGGGAGGTGCTGGACAACCCGTCGCTGGGCGTCGAGCAAGACTTCTTCGGGGCTGGCGGCGACTCGCTGTTGATCGCCCAGTTGATCGCCCGTTTGCGCGAACGACTGGAAAGCGCCCGTCGGCATCCGTTCGATCGCCTGCTACGCTGGGCGCTCAGCCAGCCGACGCCGCGCGGCCTGGCCGAACGCCTGCGCAGCGCGCCGGAAGAGGGCCGTGGGCCAGCCCTGGCCGCGGCGCGCGGCGTCGCCCCGGCGCAGGCCGGCATGTCGCGCGCACCGCTCGCCGAGGGCGCGGTGGCGCTCGACCCGCTGGTGCGCCTGGTGCCCGGCGAGGGCGTGCCGCGGGTGCTGGTCCACGAAGGCCTCGGCACGCTACTGCCGTACCGCCCGCTGCTTCGCGCCCTGGGTGAGGGGCGGCCGTTGCTGGGGCTGGCCGTGCATGACAGCGACGCCTACCTGGCGATCCCCGCCGAGCATCTCAACGCCTGCCTCGGCCGCCGCTACGCCGAGGCGCTCCATCGCGCCGGGCTGCGTGAGGTCGACCTGCTCGGCTACTGCTCCGGCGGGCTGGTCGCCCTGGAGACCGCCAAGTCCCTGGTCCAGCGCGGGGTGCGCGTGCGCCAACTGGATATCGTCTCCAGCTACCGGATTCCCTACCGGGTGGACGACGAGCGCCTGCTGTTGTTCAGCTTCGCCGCGACCCTCGGCCTGGATACCGCGGCGCTCGGCTTCCCCGCGCCGGAACGTCTCGGCCAGGCGGTGCAGGCGGCGCTCGCGCAGACACCGGAGCGCCTGGTCGCCGAGGCGCTGGCGGGGCTGCCGGGCCTGGCCGATCTCGTCGCCCTGCGCGGCCGCGTGCTACAGGCGGCCAGCGGTAGCGCCGACGCCGCCAGCGTCGAACGCGACACCCTCTACCGACTGTTCTGTCACTCGGTGCGTGCCAGCCAGGCCGCGGCGCCGGAGCCCTACGTCGGCGCGCTGCGGCTGTTCGTGCCGGACGCCGGCAACCCATTGGTGCCGCGCTACGCCGAGGCCCTGGAGACCCAATGGCGGGCCGCCGCGCTCGGCGCGTGCGGCATCCACGAGGTGCCCGGCGGGCACTTCGACTGCCTGGGCGAAGCCCTGGCGCAATCCTTGTCGAAACCCATGCCAGAGGAGGCGAGCCGATGAGCGACGTCCGTTCCGTGGTGGTCGCCGGTTCCCGGTTCGGCCAGTTCTATGCCGCCGGCGTCGCCGCCGATCCGCGCTTCGTCCTGCGCGGCATCCTTGGCCAGGGCAGCCGGCGTTCGCGGGCGTTGGCCGAGCGCCTCGGGGTGGAGACCTGGTGCGAGGTCGAGGCGTTGCCCGACGATGTCCGCCTGGCCTGCGTCGCGGTCGGCGGCGCGGCACGCGGCGAGCAGGGCCCGGCGCTGGCCGAGGCGCTGATGGCGCGTGGCATCGACGTGCTGATCGAGCATCCGTTGCTGCCGCGCGAATGGCAGGACCTGCTGCGCAGCGCCGAGCGCCTGGGCCGGCGCTGCCTGCTCAACACCTTCTATCCGCAGTTGCCGGCGGTGGCGCGTTTCATCGAGCTGGGCCGCCAGTTGCATCGCCGGCGCGGCATCCGCCACCTGGACGCGGCCTGCGGGGTGCAGGTCGGTTTCGCCACCCTGGACATCCTCGCCGCGTTGCTGGAGGGCGTCGGCCCCTGGTCGCTGGAGTCGCCCTCGAACGACCTGTCGGCGATGCGCGGGCTGTCCCTGGTGCTGGCGGAAGTGCCGTTGAGCCTGCACGTGCTCAACGAACTGGCGGCCGCCGACGACGGGCGCATGACCTTGTTGCAGCGCGTCAGCCTGACCACCGATCGCGGCACGCTGAGCCTGCTCAGCCCCCATGGCCCGTTGTTGTGGACGCCTGCGGTGGCGGTACCGGCAGAGGATGACGACGGCCTGTTCGCGCTGTTCGACGAGATAGCCGGCGAACCGCTGCCCAGCGCCCAGCTCTGGTATGCCGAACCGTGCAGCTGGGCCCAGGTGCACCAGCGCCTGTGGCCGGCGGCGGCGGCCGAGGCGCTGGCGCTGCTCGCCAACGGCGACGAGGTGCGCCGGCGCAACCAGCGCAGCCTGGAGGTCGCCGCCCTGTGGCAGCGGATCGGCGAGCGCCTTGGCTTCCCCGAGGCGCCGCCGGCGTCGCTGGCGCCGGCGAGCCTGGAACAGGTGCTGGAGCAAGCCTCGTGACCCCGGTGCTGTGGCGCCTGCTGCGCACCTATCGCTGGCGGCTGGCGGCGGCCATGGGGTTGCAGGCCCTGGCCGGGCTCTGCTCGCTGTTGCCCTGGATGCTTCTCGCCTGGCTCGCCGAGCCGCTGGCGCGCGGCCAGGCGCAGCCGGCCCTGCTGGCCCTGGTGCTGCTGGCGGTGCTGGCCTGGCTGGGCTGCCAGGCGCTGGCCGCGCACCTGGCCCACCGGGTCGACGCGGACCTCTGCAACGACCTGCGCCTGCGCCTGCTGGCGCACCTGCAACGGCTGCCGCTGGACTGGTTCGGTCGCCAGGGCCCGGACGGCGTGGCGCGCCTCGTGGAGCAGGACGTGCGGGCCCTGCACCAACTGATCGCGCACGCTCCCAACGATCTCAGCAACCTGTTGGTGGTGCCGCTCGTCGCGTTGCTCTGGCTGGCCTGGCTGCACCCCTGGCTGCTGCTGTTCTGCCTGCTGCCGCTGGTGCTGGCCGCCGCCGGCTTCCTGCTGCTGCGCTCGGCGCGCTACCGCGACCTGGTGCTGCGGCGCAATGCCGCGCTGGAAAGGCTCTCGGCGGACTATGGCGAATTCGCCCACAACCTGCTGCTGGCCCGACAGTACCCCGGCGCCGGCATACAACAGGGCGCCGAGGCGTCGGCGGCGGCCTTCGGCGAAGCGTTCGGCGCCTGGGTGAAGCGGGTCGGCCACCTCGCCGCGCTGGTCTACGTGCAGTTGTCGACGCCCTGGCTGCTGGCCTGGGTCCTGCTCGGCGCGCTGGCCCTGGATGCCCTCGGCGTGCCGCTGGCGCTCGGCCAGGCCTGCGCCTTCCTGCTCCTGTTGCGGGCCCTGGCCGCCCCGGTACAGGCGCTCGGCCACGGCGGCGACGCGCTGCTGGGCGCGCGCGCCGCCGCCGAGCGCCTGCAGCAGGTGTTCGACCAGGCGCCGCTGGCCGAGGGCCGCTCGACCCGCGAGCCGGTCGATGGCGCGGTGGCGCTGCACGGCCTGGGCCATGCCTATGAAGGCGTGGAGGTCCTGGCCGATATCGATCTGGAGCTGGAGGATGGCAGCCTGGTGGCCCTGGTCGGTCCCTCGGGCTCCGGCAAGAGCACCCTGCTGCACCTGCTGGCGCGCTACATGGACGCGCAGCGCGGCGAACTGGAGGTTGGCGGCCTGGCACTGAAGGACATGCCCGATGCCGTGCGCCATCGGCATATCGCGCTGGTCGGCCAGCAGGCGGCGGCGCTGGAGATATCCCTGGCCGACAACATTGCCCTGTTCCGCCCCGATGCCGATCTCCAGGAGATTCGCCAGGCGGCCCGTGACGCCTGCCTCGACGAGCGCATCATGGCCCTGCCGCGTGGCTACGACAGCGTGCCGGGACGCGACCTGCAACTGTCCGGCGGCGAACTGCAACGACTGGCCCTGGCCCGTGCGCTGCTATCGCCGGCGCGCCTGTTGCTGCTCGACGAGCCAACCTCGGCGCTGGATCCGCAGACCGCCCGGCAGGTCCTGCGCAACCTGCGCGAACGCGGCGGTGGCCGGACCCGGGTGATCGTCGCCCATCGTCTGGCCGAAGTCAGCGATGCCGACCTGATCCTGGTGCTGGTCGCTGGCCGTCTGGTCGAACGCGGCGAGCACGCGGCGCTGTTGGCGGCGGACGGCGCCTATGCGCGCTTGTGGCGTGAACAGAACGGCGCGGAGGTGGCGGCATGACCCTGTTCGAACGAATGCGTGCGCTGCCCGAAGACTGCCGTGCCGCGTTGCGCCGGGCGAGCGCCTGGGCGGTCCTGGCGGCGCTGCTGGACGCCGCTTGCGGCGTATTGCTGGTGCCGTTGGTCGAGGCCTGGTTCGCCGAAGGCGCGTTGCCCTGGCGCTGGGTCGCAGCGTTGCTCGGCTTGAGCCTGGCGCAGGCGCTGTTGCAGTACCTGGCCCTGCGTCGCGGTTTCGCCGCCGGCGGCTCGCTGGCGGCTGGACTGGTGCGCAGCCTGGTGGCGCGCTTGCCGCGCCTGGCGCCGCCGGCGCTGCGCCGGGTCGCGCCGGCCGAAGGCCTGCTGCGCGGCCCGGTGATGCAGGCGATGGGCATTCCGGCGCACCTGCTGGGGCCGCTGATCGCCGCATTGGTGACGCCGCTCGGGGTGATCCTCGGGCTGTTCCTGATCGACCCGTCCATCGCCCTCGGCCTGCTCGTTGCCGGTGCCGTCCTCGCTGCGCTGTTGCGCTGGAGCGGGCGGCGCAATCTGGCGGCGGAGGATGCCCGGCTGGCCGCCGAGCGCGACGCTGCACGGCAGTTGCAGGCGTTCGCCGAACGCCAGCCGCTGCTGCGCGCGGCGCAGCGCGAAAGCGTCGCCCGCCAGGGGCTGGAAGAGGCCTTGCGCAGTCTCCACCGCAGCACCCTGGATCTGTTGCGGCGCAGCCTGCCCAGCGGCCTCGGCTTCGCCCTGGCGGTGCAGGCGGCGTTCGCCTTCGCCCTGCTCGGCGGCGCCTGGGCGGTGGAGCGGCAATGGCTGGACGGCGCTCGGCTGGTGGCCGTGCTGGTGCTGCTGGTGCGCTTCATCGAGCCGCTGGCCCAGCTCACCCATCTCGACCAGGCGTTGCGCGGCGCCTGGCAGGCGCTGGATACCCTGCTGCGGGTTTTCGCCCTGGCTCCGCTGCGCAGCCCCGAGCCGGGCGAGCGGCCGCACGACGCCAGCCTGGCGGCCGAGGCCGTGGAATTGCGTCTGGAAGATGGCCGCGCCTTGCTCGAGGACATTTCCCTGAGGCTGGAGCCGGGTTCGCTGAACGTCCTCGTCGGACCCTCCGGGGCCGGCAAGAGCAGCCTGCTGGCGCTGCTCGGGCGGCTCTACGACGCCGACGCCGGGTGTGTCCTGCTGGGTGGCGTGGATATCCGCCGGTTGAGCGAAACGACCCTCGCCGCCAGTCGCAACCTGGTGTTCCAGGACAACGGCCTGTTCCGCGGCAGCGTTGCCTGGAACCTGCGCATGGCGCGAGCGGACGCCGATCTCGAAGCGCTGCGCGAGGCGGCGCGGGCGGTTGGCCTGCTGGAAGAGATCGAGGCCTGGCCGCAGGGCTGGGACAGCGACGTCGGTCCCGGCGGCGCGCTGCTGTCCGGCGGCCAGCGGCAACGCCTGTGCCTGGCTCGCGGGCTGCTCTCGACGGCGCCGTTGCTGCTGCTCGACGAGCCCACCGCCAGCCTCGACGCCGCCAGCGAGGCGCAGGTGCTGCGCAGCCTGCTCGGGTTGCGCGGCCGGCGCACCCTGCTGGTAGTGACCCACCGCCCGGCGCTGGCGCGTCAGGCCGACCAGGTACTGCTGCTGGAGGAGGGGCGCCTGCGCCTCAGCGGACTTCACGCCGATCTGCTCGTCCGGGACGACTGGTATGCCGGTTTCGTCGGGCTGGCGGGCGAGGAAAGTTCCGCGACGGTCGTGGATCGATAGAGAAAGACCGGCAATCGAAAAAGCCCCGGAGACGATTTCTTCATAATGATAAGCATTATCAAATCGTATATCCCCCGAGGCTGTTCGAACGATGAAAACGGAGACGAAGGTGATCAAGGGACGCCAGGGCATCGCCCGCAATCGGCACACCCCGTTGTGCCTGGGCCTGCTGCTGGCGCTGAGTCCGCTGGCCGCGGCCGTGGCCGACGCGCGCAAGGACGGCGAGACGGAACTGCCGGACATGGTGATCAGCGGAGAAAGCACGTCCGCCACCCAGCCGCCGGGGGTGACTACCCTGGGCAAGGTGCCGCTCAAGCCGCGCGAGCTGCCGCAGTCCGCCAGCGTCATCGACCATGAGCGCCTCGAACAGCAGAATCTGTTCAGCCTCGACGAAGCCATGCAGCAGGCCACCGGGGTCACCGTGCAGCCGTTCCAGCTGCTGACCACCGCCTACTACGTGCGCGGCTTCAAGGTCGACTCCTTCGAGCTGGACGGGGTGCCGGCACTGCTCGGCAATACCGCCAGTTCGCCGCAGGACATGGCGATCTACGAGCGGGTCGAGATCCTCCGCGGCTCCAACGGACTGCTGCATGGCACCGGCAACCCGG
The DNA here is from genome assembly GCF_001457615.1 of Pseudomonas aeruginosa. Taxonomy (GTDB): domain Bacteria; phylum Pseudomonadota; class Gammaproteobacteria; order Pseudomonadales; family Pseudomonadaceae; genus Pseudomonas; species Pseudomonas aeruginosa. The sequence goes on from NZ_LN831024.1 coordinate 763,890, forward strand.
CGGCCACCGTCAACCTGGTGCGCAAGCGGCCGCAGCGCGAGTTCGCCGCCAGCACCACCCTCAGCGCCGGGCGCTGGGACCGCTACCGCGCCGAGGTCGACGTCGGCGGCCCGCTGAGCGCCAGCGGCAACGTGCGCGGCCGAGCGGTGGCCGCCTACGAGGACCGCGACTACTTCTACGACGTGGCCGACCAGGGCACCCGCCTGCTCTACGGGGTGACCGAGTTCGACCTGAGCCCCGACACCCTGCTCACCGTCGGTGCGCAATACCAGCACATCGACTCGATCACCAACATGGCCGGGGTACCGATGGCCAAGGATGGGTCCAATCTCGGGCTGTCCCGCGACACCTACCTCGATGTCGACTGGGACCGCTTCAAGTGGGACACCTACCGCGCCTTCGGCTCCCTCGAACAGCAACTGGGCGGCGGCTGGAAAGGCAAGGTCAGCGCCGAATACCAGGAAGCCGATTCGCGCCTGCGTTACGCCGGCTCCTTCGGCGCCATCGACCCGCAGACCGGCGACGGTGGCCAGCTGACGGGCGCCGCCTACAAGTTCAAGAGCATCCAGCGCAGCCTCGACGCCAACCTCAATGGGCCGGTGCGACTGTTCGGCCTGACCCACGAACTGCTCGGTGGGGTCACCTACGCCCAGGGCGAGACCCGCCAGGACACCGCACGCTTCCTCAACCTGCCGAACACCCCGGTCAATGTCTACCGCTGGGACCCGCACGGCGTGCCGCGCCCGCAGATCGGCCAGTACACTTCGCCGGGCACCACCACCACCACCCAGAAAGGCCTCTATGCCCTGGGCCGGATCAAGCTCGCCGAGCCGCTGACCCTGGTGGTCGGCGGCCGCGAAAGCTGGTGGGACCAGGACACCCCGGCCACCCGCTTCAAGCCCGGTCGCCAGTTCACGCCCTACGGCGGGCTGATCTGGGACTTCGCCAGGGACTGGTCGTGGTATGTCAGCTACGCCGAGGTCTACCAGCCGCAGGCGGATCGCCAGACCTGGAACAGCGAGCCGCTGAGCCCGGTGGAAGGCAAGACCTACGAAACCGGGATCAAGGGCGAACTGGCCGACGGCCGCCTGAACCTGTCGCTGGCGGCGTTCCGCATCGACCTGGAGAACAATCCGCAGGAAGACCCGGACCATCCGGGGCCGCCCAACAATCCGTTCTACATCAGCGGCGGCAAGGTGCGCAGCCAGGGCTTCGAGCTGGAAGGCACCGGCTACCTGACGCCCTACTGGAGTCTCTCGGCCGGCTACACCTACACCAGCACCGAGTACCTCAAGGACAGCCAGAACGACTCGGGGACGCGCTACTCCACCTTCACCCCGAGGCACCTGCTGCGCCTGTGGAGCAACTACGACCTGCCCTGGCAGGACCGGCGCTGGAGCGTCGGCGGCGGACTCCAGGCGCAGAGCGACTACAGCGTCGACTACCGCGGCGTGAGCATGCGCCAGGGCGGCTACGCACTGGTCAACATGCGCCTGGGCTACAAGATCGACGAGCACTGGACGGCGGCGGTCAACGTCAACAACCTGTTCGACCGGACCTACTACCAGAGCCTGTCCAACCCCAACTGGAACAACCGCTACGGCGAACCGCGCAGCTTCAACGTCAGCCTGCGGGGCGCGTTCTGATGCCGCGCCAGTCGGGCTTCGGCTGGGCCTGGCGGGTTCCGCTGGCGCTCGCCGGCAGCCTGGCGGCGGCGACCGCCAGCGGCTATCTGTTGACTCGCGGGCTGCCCCTGGACGACCCGCTCGAGCGTCTCTACGCCGGGCTCTTCGGCGCGCTCGGGGTGGGCTTGTTGCTGCTTGTCGGCGGGTTGGTGGCGCGTGATCCGGGCAACTTCGCCTGGCGCCTGGGCGGTAGCCTGCTGGCACTGGGCCTGGCGTTGTGGCTGCTGGCGGGGCGCGGTTGAAGTGGCGGCGCGTCCCCTCCTGCTCTCGCTGCACGGTGGCGCCGGCGCGCTGTTCGGCGTGCTGCTGTTCGTGGTGCTGTTCAGTGGCGCCTGGAGTCTTGGCCACGACGACCTGCGCGAGTGGCTGCGGGCCCCGGCGCAGGCGGGAGGAGAAGCCCTTGCGCTGGAGCGCCTGCTCGAACGGGCGGGCGAGGAAGGCGTCGACATCCGCGATGCGACCCTGCTGCTGCCTGCTCCCGGCCATGCCGCCTTCAGCGTCTGCGATGCGCGCCTGGACTGCCGGCTGGACCTCGACCCGGCCAGCGGCCGGGTGCTGCCACCGACGCCGGCGCTGGACCTCCTGCTGAACCTGCACAAGAGCCTGTTCGTCGGCTTCCCCGGGCGGGTGCTGGTCAGCCTGTTCGGCGTATCGCTGTTGCTGCTGTGCCTGGCCGGCGTGCTGCTGCACAGCCGCCGCTGGCGCGACCTGCGGCGTTGGCGGCGGGACCGCGGGCTGCGCCTGGCGCTGTTCGACCTGCACGGCCTGATCGGCATCTGGGGACTGCCCTGGCTGCTGTTGTTCGGTTTCACCGGCGCGCTCAGCGGGCTGGGCGCGCTCGGGACCCTGCTGCTGGCGCCGGTGGCCTACCCGCAGGAACCGAACCGGGTGTTCGTCGAGTTGATGGGACCGCCGCCGCCCGCCGCCGAGGGGCGGCCATTGGCGTCCCGCATCGATCTCGACCGCCTGCTTGCCGGCGATGCCGTGTGGGCGCCCGGCTTCGTCGCCCAGCGCTTGAGCCTCAGTCATGCCGGGGATGTCGCCGGCAGCGTGGAGATCGCCGGTATCCAGCGTGGCCTGCCGAGTACCGCGAACTTCGAGCGGCACCGCTATCGGCTGGCCGACGGCGCCCTGCTCGGCGAGCGCAGCTCGGCGCAGCGCGGGTTCTGGCTGCGCGCCTTCATCGCCGTGCAGCCGTTGCATTTCGCCCAGTACCAGTGGCTCGGGCCGGGCTGGTCCGCCGCGTTGCGCGGCCTGCACCTGGCGATGGGCCTCGGCGCCTGCCTGCTCTGCGCCAGCGGCCTGTACCTGTGGCTGCAACGACGCGCCTCGGCGCCGGACGCCCGCGTACGGCTCTTGCAGCGCCTGAGCCAGGGTTTCTGTGCCGGCCTGGTGGCGGCGGCCGCGTTGCTCCTGCTGGGGCTGCAACTCGTGCCCTCGGAGCTACTCGCCGGACCCTGGCCGGGGCGGCTGTTCCTTGTCCTGTGGGCCGCCGCTGGCCTGGCGGCGTTGCTGCTGCCGGGCGACTGGCCGCTGGCGCGCGGGTTGCTCGGCGTCGCCGGGCTGGCCTGCCTGGCGGCCGCCGTCGCGCACCTGGCGCCCTGGCTCATGCGCGGCCGGCTGCCGGCCCTGGGCCCCGACCTCACCCTGATCCTCTGCGGCGCGCTGCTCATCCGGCACGCCTGGATGCAGGCGCGCGCCGCCGCGCCACCCGCCCACCCCCGTGTCACCGGAGACCACCATGCTTGAGCTGTATCGCCACCGCCGCCTGGTCATCACCCTGGCGTTGCTCTACCTGTCCCAGGGCATTCCCATCGGCCTGGCCATGGACGCCCTGCCCACCCTCCTGCGCCAGGATGGCGCGCCATTGCAGGCGCTGGCCTTCCTGCCCCTGGTGGGGCTGCCCTGGGTGGTCAAGTTCCTCTGGGCGCCCTGGGTCGACAACCATTGGTCGCGCCGTCTCGGCCGGCGGCGTAGCTGGATCCTGCCGATGCAATGCATCGTCCTCGCCTGCCTGCTCGGCCTGGCGACGCTCGGCCTCGGCGTGGCCAGTGCCGGTTGGGCGGTTGGCCTGCTGGCGCTGGCTTCGCTGGCCAGCGCGACCCAGGACATCGCCACCGACGGCATGGCGGCGGAGCACTTCAGCGGCGAGCTGCTGGCCAAGGTCAACGCGGTACAGATCGCCGGGGTGATGATCGGCTTCTTCGGCGGCGGTGCCGGCAGCCTGATCCTCGCCGGGCATTTCGGCCAGCGCGCGGCGTTTCTGGTCATGGCCTGCGTGCCGCTGGCAAGCCTGTGCTGCGTGCTCGCCCTGGGGCGCGGCGACCCCCACGAACTCCCCCCGGCACCGGCCGCCAAGGCCAGCCTGCTGCGCTTCCTGCGTCGGCCGCTGGCGCCTTCGCTGCTGGCACTGGCACTGCTGTCGGCGATGACCGCGGTATCCGGCTTCGGCCTGTCCAAGCTGTACCTCAGCGATGCCGGCTGGGCCTTGCAGGACATCGGCCGGCTGGGCATGAGCGGTGGCCTGGTCACGGTATTCCTCGGCTGCGGCGGCGGCGCCTGGCTGGTCAGGCGGATCGGCCTGTGGCGCGGTTTCGCCCTTGGCGTGGTGCTCGCCGGTTGTTCGGCGCTGCTCTGGTATCTGCAGGCCGGTCGCTGGTTGGCACTGAGCGAAGGATTGGCGTGGACCTGCGTGCTGATCGGCTCGCTGGCTACCGGCATCACCTCGGTGGCGATCCTCACCGCGGCGATGCGCTTCGCCGGCCAGGGCGGCCAGGCCGGCACCGATGTCACCGCGGTGCAGAGCACCCGAGACCTCGGCGAGATGCTGGCGTCTTCGTTCCTGGTCAGCCTCACCGCGCAGATCGGCTATGCCGGCGGTTTCCTCACCGGCAGCGCCCTGGCGGTGCTGGCCCTGTTGCTCGCCCTGCGCCTGCAGGCCGGCGAGGGGCGCGGGGAGTGGAAGGGGCGGGCGGAAGAGGCCTGAGGCGCTGCCGATAGGCGCGCAGCGCCCGGCACCCGCACGGATGCCGCCTCTCCCGCGGACGGGAGAGGCGGGAGAGGGCAGGCGCGGTGGCCTGCCCGGTGTTGCTAGCGTGGCCGTTCCACCTGGTTGCGGTAGCTGCCGGTGATCGCTTCCAGCGCCGCGCTCTTCTCGGTCTTCGGTCGCGAAGCCGCGGCCCATTCCTCTTTTTCCCGTTCTCGGTTGGCCAGGATGATCTTGTTGGCGGTCGGCCGCCGCGCTTCTTCGTATTCGCGCAGGGCTGCGGCCACGTCGGCGTTGCGCGCCAGCGCGGCGGCCAACTCGATGCCGTCGAGGATTGCTTGCGAAGCGCCGTTGGCGCCCATCGGATACATCAGGTGGGCGGCGTCGCCGAGCAGGGTGATGCGTCCCCGGCCCCAGTGCGGCAGCGGATCGCGGTCTACCATCGGGTACTGCAGGATCAACTGGTTGCGGGTCAGCAGGTCGCGGATGTCGAACCAGCCCAGGTCCCAGTCGGCGAAGAACGGCAGCACGTCCTCCAGGCGCCCGTCGCGGTTCCAGTCGGCCTCGTTGTCGAGCTGGCCGACGGCGGCGCTCGGCACCATGCACACCCAGTTCACCAGCGACTTGCCTTCGGCCGCGTGACGCGCCGAGATCGGATAGGCGACCAGGCGCGACCAGTGCTCGTCGTTGGCGACGATCATGGTCTTGCCGTCGAGGAAGCGGTCGAACTCGGTGACGCCGCGCCACATGGTGATCCCACCGTGGGACAGCGGCCCCTGGTCGGGATGCAGGTGCGCGCGGACCGCCGAATGGATGCCGTCGGCGCCGACCAGCACATCGGCACCGAGCGCCTGGGGCTTGCCGTGTCCGTCGCGGGCGCCGATCAGCACGCGGCCGTCGCGCTCCTCGATACGCTCCACGCCGAGACCGGTGCGTACCGCCTGTTGGCCGAGGCGCTCGCGCACCGCGGCGAGCAGGATCATCTGCAGTTCGCCGCGATGGATCGAGTACTGCGGATAGGCGTTGCCGGCTTCCACCCCGCGCGGCTCGGACCATACCGTGGCGCCGCTCTGGTCGATGTAGCGCAGCTCGTGGGTGGGGATGGCGGTGGCCGCCAGAGCCGGGCCGAGACCCAGTTCGGCGAGGGCCTCGACCGCCGCCGGCTGGATATTGATGCCGACGCCAAGGGGGCGTATCTCGCTGCTGCTTTCCAGCAGCGTGACCTTGCCGATGCCGGCCTGGTGCAGGGCCAGGGCGCAACTGAGGCCGCCGATGCCGGCGCCGGCGATGAGGATATCGATGGGTTCGCTCATGGGTGCTTCCTTTTCTCGAGTGTTCGAATCGATGGGGGTTCGGCTGGGATGGATGACCGTTTACCGCGATGAAACGTCGGCGCAGCGGCGGATAACGCCGGTGGCGTCATTCGCCCTACGACCCGGCTCCGAGGCCGCGGGACGCATATCCGCCGTGAAACGCCGGCGCAGCGGTGTCGTCACGGTTGCAGGTAGCGGTGCTTCCAGCCTCCTTCGTCGCGGTCGTAGCGCAGGCGCTCGTGCAGCCGCTCGGTGCCGTTGCCCCAGAACTCCACCGACTCCAGGCACAGTTCGAACAGGCAGTAGCCCGGCGGGCGCGGCAGCGGGCCGTCGGTTTCCGCCAGGCGCCGGGCTTCGGCGCGCAGGGCGTGGATGTCGGCGAGGGTTTCGCTCTGCCGCGAGGCGATCGACATCGGGTGGGTCTGGTACGGGCGGCTCAGCCACTGGGCGTCGGCGCGCTCGTCGGGCAGGCGTTCGGCGCGGCCGTTGAGGATGATCTGCTGGCTGCTCTCGCGCCAGTACAGCACCCCCGAGGCCCAGGGGTTCTGCGCCAGTTCGCGGCCCTTCTGGCTATCGGCGTGGGTGGCGAACACCACCCCGCGCTCGCCCAGCTCGGCGATCACCACGATCCGCGTCGACGGCCGGCCCTGCCCGTCGACCGTGGCCAGGGCCAGTGCCCGCGGCTCGCGCACGCCATAGCGGCGGGCGCGTTCCAGCCAGTTGCGCAGCACCTCCATGGGGTTCGCCGGCGGCGCCTCGAACTCCGGGAAAGGGGCTTCGATGGTCCCGGTGAGGGACTCGGAAATGTTCGCGTTGACGCCCATCACGGCGTTCCTCCGTTCTGCCCGTTCACAGGTAGGCCCGGCCTTCGGCGAAGGCCGCGCCGTTGCCCGACACTTCCACCGCCGAGACCCGCTCGCCGGCGCCCTCGGCGCGGGCGTACATGCGCGACGGCCGGCCGATCTCGACGCCCTGGAGGATCTCGATCTGCTGCCCGTAGGGAATCTGCCGGTGGCGCGCCAGGTGGATCGCCAGCGGCCCGGCGGCGGAGCCGGTGGCGGCGTCCTCGACCACGCCGTAGGCCGGCGAGAACATGCGGCTGCGCCAGTGCCGCCCGGCGCCGGCGAAGCAGTTCACCGCCAGGTCCGGGAAGTCGCACAGCGCGCGGTGGTCGGGGTGCAGCGCGGACAGCGCGGCGACGCTCTCCAGGCCGACGAACACGTGGCGCGGGCCGTTGCGGTAGACCTCGATGGGAAAGGTCGAGCCCTTCAGGCCGAGGGCGGCGAGCAGCTCGGCCGGGCGGCTGAAGTGCTCCCAGGTGGGGATCGGCTGCTGCATGCTGCAGGCCACCACCTTGCCGTCCTGGCGCTCCAGGGCGAAGGGCACGGTGCCCATCCTGGTCTCCAGGAACAGCCTGTCCTTGTCGGTCTCGGCGCCCAGGGCGATGGCGGTGCCCAGCAGCGGGTGGCCGGCGAACGGCAGTTCGTTGACCGGGGTGAAGATGCGGATGCGCGCGTCGCCGTCCTGTTGCGGGCGGAGCACGAAGGTGCTCTCCGACAGGTTCATCTCCCGCGCCATGCGCTGCATGCGCTCGCCGCTGAGGTCGTCGCAGTCGAAGAACACCGCCACCGGGTTGCCTTGCAGCGGTTCGCTGGCGAAGGCGTCTATCACGACATATCTGTGCATGGGCTCTCCTGGCTCAGGGCCGCCGCTCGACCAGCGCGTGGCGCAGCAGGTCGGCGATGATGCGCGGACCCTCGCGGGTCAGCACCGATTCGGGGTGGAATTGCATGGAGGCGAAGCGCGGCCCGCGCAGGGCATGGACCTCGCCGGTCTCGCGGTCGCGGCTGATCTCGATCGGGCCGACCTCGGGAATCTCGATGCGGTCCTGCAAGGCGCGCGCGGCGAAGGTGTTGTAGAAGCCGACGCGCTCGGCGGCGCCGAACAGGTCGATCTGTTTCTGCACGCCCTGGTTGGGCTCCTGCCGGCGTTGCAGGTCCAGGCCCAGGCACAGGCTCAGCACCTGGTGGCTCAGGCACACGGCGAGGAACGGCCGGCGCTCGCTGAGCAGCGAACGGATGGCCAGGTGCAGGTGGCCGATCTTCGGCTGGCCGATCTCGGTGGGGTTGCCCGGGCCGGGGCCCATGATCACCAGGTCGTAGCCGTCGAACGAGTACGGCTCCTGGAAGCCGCGCACGGTCACCGTCAGGCCCAGCGACTTGAGCTGCTTGGCGATCATCGAGGTGAAGGTGTCCTCGGCATCGACGATCAGCACCTCGCGTCCGGACAGGTCGGCCTGCAACTGCTGGCGCTCGCTGGCGCCGCGCAGCCAGAAGTCGGCGATCGGCGCGTTGCGGCTGGCCAGCGCCGCCACCACGTGCGGGTGCGAGCCCAGGCGCTGCGGCGCCTGGCTCTTCAGCGCGGCGATCAGCCCGGAAGCCTTGGCCCGGCTTTCCGCCGCCTCGCCCAGGGGATCGGAGTGACGCACGATGGTCGAGCCGACGCCGATGCGCAGGCGGCCGTCGCCCTCGATCTCGGCGGTGCGGATCAGGATCGCCGAGTCCAGCGTGCGCCCGCCCTGGCCGTCACCGCCGATCAGCGCCGCCACCCCGCTGTAGTAGCCGCGACCCTGCGGCTCGTAGCGGCGGATCACCCGGCAGGCGCTTTCCAGCGGGCTGCCGGTGACGGTCGGGGCGAACAGCGTCTCGCGCAGCACCTCGCGCACGTCGCGGCTGGTCTGGCCCTCGATGAAGTACTCGGTGTGCGCCAGGTGCGCCATCTCCTTGAGGTAGGGACCGAGCACCCGGCCGCCGTCCTCGCAGATCCGCGCCATCATCTTCAGTTCCTCGTCCACCACCATGTACAGCTCGTCGGCTTCCTTGCGGTTGTCGAGGAATTCCATGACCTCGGCCAGGTTCGGCCCGGCCGGCGGGTAGCGGTAGGTGCCGCTGATCGGGTTCATCACCGCCAGGCCGTCGCGCACGCTGATGTGTCGCTCGGGCGAGGCGCCGACCAGGGTGCGTTCGCCGGTGTGGACGATGAAGGTCCAGTAGGCGCCCTTCTCGCGCAGCAGCAACTGGCGGAAGAAACTCAGCGCGCTGGCCGTGGCGTAGCCGTCGATGCGCGCCTGGAAGCGCCGCTTGATCACGAAGTTGGCGCCTTCGCCGCGACCGATCTCGTCGGCGATGACCCGCCCGACCACTTCGGCGTAGGCCTCGTCGTCGAGGTCGAAACCTTCCTCGCTCAGTTCCAGCGCCTGGTTCGGCAGCATCGCCAGGGCCTGCTCCAGCGGCAGCAGTTCCTGCTCCAGGACCTTCAGCGCCAGCAGCGGCGTGCCGTCGTCGAGCGCCTCGAAGCCGCGCTCGGCGATCTGCCGGTAGGGAATCAGCGCCAGCAGGTCATGGCGCGGCAGGCCCGGGCCGGGCTCGTCCAGCGGCAGGTCGGCCAGGCCGTGCAGTTCGAGCGCCTCGCCGCGGATCACGTCGAGCAGGCCCGGGCCATTGCTTTCCGGGCGGTAGAGCAAGGCGAACGGCGCCGGCCGTTCGAGCAGGCGCTGCAACAGCGATGTGGGCAGGGCGTTCATTCCAGCACCTCGTCGGTGGTGACCACCATCGCGCAGCGGCTGGCGGCGTATTCCAGGGCCATGCGGTGGTGCGCCTCGCTGAAGTCGGCGATGGCGTCGGCCACCAGGAACGGCTGGATGTCGTTGGAGTAGGCGTCGACCGTGGAGATCAGCACCCCGACGTGGGCATATACGCCGCACAGCACCAACTGGTCGCGGCCGGCGGCGCGCATCCGCTGGAGCAGGTCGGAGTGGAAGAAGGCGCTGTAGCGCCACTTGGTCAGCAGCCAGTCGTCCGGCCCCGGCGCCAGCTCCTCGACCACTTCGCGGTCGGCCGGACTGGCGCGCATGCCCGGCCCCAGAAGTCCTTGAGCAGGCCGCGCTGCTCCTCGGTCATGCTGCCCGGCTGGGCGGTGTAGGCGATCTGCACGCCCTGCTCGACGCACCAGCGGCGCAGCCGCGCGGCGTTGGCCACCAGCCCGGCGCGCAGGCTCTCGGGCAGCGGGCGCAGGAAGTAGCGCTGCATGTCGTGCACCAGCAGCACCGCGCGCCGCGGCTCCAGGCTCCAGCGCGCCAGGTTGGCCGGCAGCTGCTGGGCGGTCGGCAAGGGATAGGCGGTGATTTCGGGAATGCCGCTCATGCCACGGTCTCCAGGGGGAAGGTTGCGCTCGGGATCGCTTCTGCGCCGGACCAGGCCATCACCGCGCTGAGCGCCTGCCAGGGGTTCAGCCGCGGATCGCAGAGGCTGGTGTAGTGCCGGCTGACCTGGTGCAGGCCGCTGGAATCGGCGACGCACTCGGTGACGTCGTCCGGGGTGGTCTCCAGGTGCAGCCCGGCGGCCACGCCGCCGGAGCCGGACACCGCCAGGCGGAACGCCGCCACCTCCTCGGCGATGCTGCGCACCAGGCGGGTCTTGTTGCCGCAGGGCGCGACGATGGTGTTGCCGTGCATCGGGTCGCTCAGCCAGATCACCGGGTGCCCGGCCGCGCGCACCGCCTCCACCAGCGGCGGCAGGCGCTCGCCGACCTTCTGCGCGCCCATCCGCGCGATCAGCGTCAGGCGCCCCGGCTCGCGGCGCGGGTCGAGGCGCTCGCAGAGCGCCAGCAACTGGTCGCGGCCGATCTCCGGGCCGACCTTGCAGGCCACCGGGTTGAGCACCTCGGCCAGCAGCGCCACATGGGCGCCGTCGACCTGGCGGGTGCGCTCGCCGATCCACGGCCAGTGGGTCGAACCGAGATAGACCCGGCGCTGCTCGTCCTCGCGCAGCATCGACAGCTCGTAGTCGAGCAGCAGCATCTCGTGGCTGGTCCAGACCGGCGAGGCATTCGCCTCCTGCCCGGACGCGGCGTCCCAGCCCAGGTGGCGCATGATGTTGCGCGCCGCCGCATAGCCCTTGAGGATCCGCTGCGGATCGGCCCGGCGCTGCTCGGCATGGGCCTCGCGGCCGTTGACCATGTCGCCGCGATAGACCGGCAGGGTCTGCTCGCCGACCTGCTCGTGCGGCTTGGAACGCGGCTTGGCGTACTGCCCGGCGATGCGCCCGACGCGGATCACCGGCCGCCGGCCGGCCAGGCGCAGGGCGCCGGCCAGCAGTTCCAGCACGGCGGCCTTGCGCGCCACGTTCTCGGCATGGTGGTCGTCCATGTCCTCGGCGCAGTCGCCGCACTGCACCACCAGCGCCTCGCCGCGGGCGACCCGCGCCAGGGTCGCGCGCAGGGCCAGGATGTCGCCGGCGCGGATCAGCGCCGGACTGCCGCGCAGGTACGCCTGCACGTCGCGCAGGCGCGACGGATCGCCCCATTCGGGTTGCTGCAGCGCTTCGCAGCGCCGTACGCGTTGCAATAGATCGTCCATGGTGGGTCCCCCTTCGGCAGGAGATATCGTTTCGATCAAGTGGGAATGCCTTCGCGTTTTATTTCCGGGACCGGAATGCTCAAGGCGCGCAATTGCTGGAAGACGTTCATGAATTCGCGGTTGCGCTTGATCTTGCCGTCTTCAAGTTCGAAGGAATGCAGGAAGTGGTTTTCGTAATAACCTTCGGGATATCCGGGGAAAAGAATCTTGCCGTGACCGTCGCATTCGACCCAGAAATGATTGGGGTCGTCGGTTCCGAATATATTTATGTTGTACCACTCCCAATCGGGAAAGCACTTCAATGACCAGACGGCATGTTCCGCAAGTTTGTCTTTGCCACGAATGACGATGGGCGAGCCGGTATCGGTGGTCCATAAACCGCCACAGCCGTCCTCGACGAAAAGTTCATGGCGGCGCAGGCGATCCTGGCCTTTGGTATTCATGTACTTCTCGACGGTGGCGCGATTCTTTTCGCGAAGTTCGTTGGCATCGGTGAAACCGATTGGATTTGTCGTATCAGGCATCGTCAATGCTCCTTGGCGGTAGATGTCATTCAAGTGGGAATACCGTCACGTTTTATTTGCGGAACGGCTATTCCCAATGCACGCAGTTTCTGTATCGGGTTCATGAACTCGCGATTACGTTTTATCCGGCCGTTCTCGAGTTCGAAGGAATGGATGTAGTGGTTCTCGCAATAGCCCTGCGGATACCCCGGGACCAGCGCCTTGCCGCGCCCGTCGCACTCGACCCAGAAGTGGTTCGGATCCTCGGTCTCGAAGATCCGCACGTTGTGCCACTCCCAGTCGGGGAAGCAGCGCTCGAGCCACTCGGCGAGCCGCCTGAGGCTCTCATGGCCCCGGAAAACCAGGGGTTCGCCGCTTTCCGTGGTCCAGTTGCCGGCGCAGCCGTCCTCGACGAACAGGCTGTGCCGCTGTAACCGTTCGGCCCCCTTCATTGCCATGTAGCGCTCCACCGTGGCGCGATTCAGGCGCCGCAGACGCTCGATGTCGAGGGGTGTTTCCCTGTACCGCTGACCGTTCATGCGCCGCCTCCGAGAGGGCTCTGCAGGTATGCCGGAGAAACTTTTCCCTCGCGGCATCGGTTATTCGCTGGCGCGCAGGAGTTCGTCGCTCGGTAAGGGAGCGATATTCGCTGGGCGCATTGTTTATACGTAGGGTGAAATTTCGCGTTACATATGTTCGCCTGTCGTTTCCAATTTTCGAAAGGCAATAGGAGTTTCATCCCGGGTTTCTTTTGGAAACCTGTCGGTAATGGATTCGCAATGCTTTCGTTAAGGTGCGACAGACGAGGTCGCGAAGACTTTCAGCGTCATTCCGTGAAGTGTTTCAAATAGCCAGCATCCCTGGTCGCTGATGTGGATTGCATAAAACACAGAACGCTCGTACCGGCTCAACTACAAGATCTGGTAGGTGCCAGACAGGGTATGCGGGATTGCTAAGCTGATGCTTCCTGCAATGCCGGAGGTTGTAGCCAAGTTGTAATTTTATTCTTTCGGTACGCAGGAAAAGGCTCTGGAACAGGCAGTTGGAAAGTTCCAGGGTTGTTTCCGCAACGAGATCCAGGGAGCGCTGATCCGGGGGATGAGCGCATTTTTTCTCAAAGTTCCGAATGAACCGGGGTGTTCTGCGGTATTTCTCGCCGAGCGGGCAAGAAGTGCGAAATAGAGCGCTTGGGTACTTCTCGGGTTACGGAAATGTGTAACGAGAGAGAATAAAAGATGAATAATTCGAATCTTGCTGCTGCGCGTAATTTGATACAAGTTGTTACCGGGGAATGGAAGTCCCGTTGCGTCTACGTCGCTACGCGCCTCGGGCTGGCCGATCTGATCGAGAGCGGGATCGACAGCGACGAGACGCTGGCCGCCGCGGTCGGTTCCGATGCCGAGCGCATCCATCGACTGATGCGCCTGCTGGTGGCCTTCGAGATCTTCCAGGGCGATACCCGCGACGGCTACGCCAATACCCCCACCAGCCACCTGCTGAGGGATGTCGAGGGCTCCTTCCGCGACATGGTGCTGTTCTACGGCGAGGAGTTCCACGCCGCCTGGACGCCCGCCTGCGAGGCGCTGCTCAGCGGTACCCCAGGCTTCGAGCTGGCGTTCGGCGAAGACTTCTACAGCTACCTGAAGCGCTGCCCGGATGCCGGCCGGCGCTTCCTGCTGGCGATGAAGGCGAGCAACCTGGCCTTCCACGAGATCCCCAGGCTCCTGGATTTCCGCGGGCGTAGCTTCGTCGACGTCGGTGGCGGTTCCGGCGAATTGACCAAGACCATCCTGCAGGCCGAGCCCAGCGCCCGGGGCGTGATGCTCGACCGCGAGGGTTCCCTCGGCGTGGCCCGCGACAACCTCTCCAGCCTGTTGGCAGGGGAGCGCGTCAGCCTGGTGGGCGGCGACATGCTGCAAGAGGTGCCGTCCAACGGCGATATCTACCTGCTGTCGCGGATCATCGGCGATCTGGACGAAGCCGCCAGCCTGCGGTTGCTCGGCAATTGCCGCGAGGCGATGGCCGGCGACGGCCGGGTGGTGGTGATCGAGCGGACCATCTCGGCCAGCGAGCCGTCGCCGATGTCGGTGCTCTGGGACGTGCACCTGTTCATGGCCTGCGCTGGCCGTCACCGCACCACCGAGGAGGTGGTCGACCTGCTCGGGCGCGGCGGCTTCGCGGTGGAGCGGATCGTCGACCTGCCGATGGAAACCCGCATGATCGTCGCTGCCAGGGCCTGAATCGGAACTTTCAACGGTTGGCCCCGGCGGTTTCGCCGGCGGCCAGTTGGCCGGCGCCCGGCGCCAGGTCGCCGCTGCCCCAGCCGAGCGCCTTGTAGAGCGCGATGACGTTGACGAACGAGGCGGTCTCCGCCTGCGCCAGTTCCTCGCGGATCTGGTACAGCGCGCGCTGGTTCTCCAGCACCGCCAGGTAGCTGCCGGCGCCGGCGCGGTAGCGTTCGTTGGCGATCTCCAGGGCGTTCGCGCCATGGGTCGCGGACTGGAACAGGGCGACCAGCCGACGCTGGTGTTCGGCCAGTTGGTTGAGCGCGTTGCCGACGTCCTCCTGGGCCAGCAGCAGGGAGCGCTGGTAGCGCGCCAGCGCGGCGTCGGACTGCGCCTCGACGGCGCGCAGGCGGGCCCGCACGTTGCCCAGGCGGAACGCCGGCCAACTGACGCTGGGCGCCAGTTCGAAGGCGCGCGAGGCGCTGCCGAGGTCGCCGCTGCGCAGGGCGAAGAAACCGATGAAGCCACCCAGGTCGAGGCGCGGATAGAGTTCGGCGGTGGCCGCGCCGACGTCTTCGGTGCTCGCTGCCAGTTGCCGCTCGGCGCTGACTACGTCGGGGCGCTGGAGGATCAGGCGGTCGACGTCGCCCAGCGGCAGGTTCTTAGCCAATGGCGCGGCGGCGGCGCCGTCGAGGATCGGCGCGCCGCTGCCGGGTGCCTCGCCGCGCAGCACGTCGAGGCGATAGCGGGCGCTCTCCAGCGCGGTCGTCAGTGGCGGAATCGCCGCTTCGCTGCGCAGCAGGTTGGCCTGGGCGTTCTCCACGTCCTCCGGCAGGCCGCTGCCCAGTTGCAGGCTGCTGCGGGTCAGCTCCAGGGTGTCGCGCCAACTGCGCACCTGGGCGCGCGCCACGTCCAGCCGGCGCTGGTAGCCCTGGATCTCGAAGTAGGCGCGGGCGGTGTCGGCGGCGATGCTCAGGCGTACCAGCCGGAGGTCGGCGTCGGCCGCTTCGGCGCGGGCCAGGGCGGCGTCGGAAAGTCGGCCGAGGCGGCCGAACAGGTCGATTTCCCACTGCGCGTCGAAGCCGGCGCGGTAGCTCTCCGCCAGGCGCCGGCGCGGCTCGCCGTCGTAGTCCAGCTGTTGTTCGATGCTGCGGCTGTAGCCGGCCTGGCTGGTGACCTGCGGCAACTGGTCGAGCCAGCGGTCGTCGAACAGCGCGCGGGCGCTGCGCAGGTTGGCGCGGGCCTCGCGGATGTCATGGTTGCGCGCCAGCGCCTGGTCGACCAGGCGCACCAGTTGCGGATCGTCGAAGAAACTCCACCAGGGCGCTTCCCGCCGCTCGCCGGAGAACTCGCCGAGGTGCTCGCTGGCGACGCGTGGCGGCGGCGACTGCGGACGCTGGTAGTCGGGGCCGACGCTGCAGGCGGCCAGGCCGGTGCCGACCGCCAGGGCCAGCGCCAGGCGCGAAAGGTTCGGGTAGGAGCGCTTCATGCCTTGTTCACCAGCAGATCGGCCTCGGCCAGTTGCCGGCTGCGCGGGCTCTTGTCGACTTCCGCGTGGTTGCGCGCCAGCAGGGTATAGACGGTGGGCAGCACGAACAGGGTGAAGAGGGTGCCGACCAGCATCCCGGAGACGATCACCACGCCCAGGCCGAAGCGGCTGGCGGCGCCGGCGCCGCTGGCGAAGAGCAGCGGCACCAGGCCGAAGACCATTGCCGCGGTGGTCATCAGCACCGGCCGCAGGCGGATCTGCGCGGCGCGCAGGATCGCCGCGCGGCGGTCGAGGCGCTCGTGGAGTTGCAGTTCGTTGGCGAACTCGACCATGAGGATGCCGTGCTTGCTGATCAGGCCGATCAGGGTGACCAGGCCGATCTGCGTATAGATGTTCATCGTCGCGTAGCCCAGCGCCAGCGGCAGCAGCGCGCCGCAGATCGACAGCGGCACGGTGATCAGGATGATCAGCGGGTCGGCCAGGCTCTCGTACTGCGCGGCGAGCACCAGGTAGATCACCACCAGGGCGGCGAGGAAGGCGAACACCAGGGTGTTGCCTTCCTGGGTGTATTGCCGCGAGTCGGATTGCCAGTCGTGGCTGAAGCCGGCCGGCAGGCCGCGCGCCACGTCGTCGAGGAAGGCCACCGCCTGGCCCATGGAGACGCCGGGCGCGGGGATCGCCTGGAGGGTCGCGGCGTTCTGCTGGTCGAACTGGATCAGCTTGTTCGGTTCGACCTGAAGCTCCACCCGGACCACCGTCGACAGCGGCACCAGGTTGCCGTCCTGGGTGCGCACGAACTGTCGTGCCAGCGCTTGCGGAGTGAAACGCTGGTCGCGCAGGCTCTGTGGGATCACGTCGTAGGAGCGGCCCTCCATGCCGAAGCGGTTGACGTAGTTCTCGCCCACCAGCACCGCCAGCGACTCGCCGATGTCCTGCATGCGGATGCCCAGGCTGTTGGCCTTGGCGCGGTCGATGCGGACCTGGACCACCGGGTTGTTGTAGTCGAGGTCGCTGTCGACCACCACGAACAGCCCGCTCTGTCGGGCCTTCTGCTTGATCTCTTCCATGGTCCGGTAGAGCACCGGATAGTCCTGCGGGCTGCGCAGCACCATCTGCACCGGCAGGCCGCCGGTGGAGCCGGGCAGGGCGGCCAACTGGAAGGCGAAGATGCTGCTGCCCTCGACATCGCCGACCTTGCCTTGCAGCTCGGACTGGATCGCCGAGGCGTCGCGCTCGCGCTTTTCCCAGGCCGCCAGGTTGATCCCGCCGAAGCTCGCCGCCGGTCCGTCGGTGCCGTTGATGATCCAGGTGCTCACGGTTTCCGGGATGCTGGTGTAGACCTGGTCGAGCTTGCGCGCGAACAGTTCGACATAGTCGAGGTTGGCGTGCTGCGGCGCCTTGATCGCGGTGAGCACCGCGGCCTGGTCCTCGGTCGGCGCCAGTTCGCGCTTGGGCATCGAATACAGCAGCGGCAGGCTGATGCACACCAGCAATGCCAGGCCGCCGGTCAGCCAGCGGTGGCCCAGGGAGAACTCCAGGACCTGCCCGTAGCGCCGCGTCAGGCCGCCGAAGAACCACTCGGCGGCGCGGCCCATGCGCCCCTCGTTCTGGTGCGCCTGGAGCAGCAGCGAACTCATCACCGGCGACAGGGTCAGCGCCACCACCCCGGACACGATCACCGCGCCCGCCAGGGTCAGGGCGAACTCGCGGAACAGCGCGCCGGTGAGGCCGCCCATCAGGCCGATGGGGGTGTACACGGCGGCCAGGGTGATGGTCATGGCGATCACCGGGCCGGCCACTTCGCGGGCGCCGATCAGCGCCGCCGCCACCGGCGACTTGCCTTCCTCGATGTGGCGGTGGACGTTCTCCACCACCACGATGGCGTCGTCCACCACCAGCCCGATGGCCAGCACCATCGCCAGCAGGGTCAGCAGGTTGACGCTGAAGCCGAAGGCCAGCATCAGCGCGGCGGCGCCGAGCATCGACAGGGGAATGGTCGCCACCGGGATCAGCACGCTGCGCAGCGAGCCGAGGCAGAGGTAGATCACCAGCACCACGATCAGCAGCGCTTCCACCAGGGTCCGCACCACCTCGTCGATGGAGGCCTGGATGAAGCGCGAAGTCTCGTAGGCGAGGTCGACGCGGACATCCGGCGGCAGGGTCTTCTGGATCTCCGGCAGCAGCTTGCGGATGCCGTCGACGATCACCAGCGGGTTGCCGGTGGGCGTCGGGAACAACCCCAGGTGCACCGCCGGGTCGCCGTCCATCAGTGCGCTGGTCTCGGTGGCCGCGGCGCCCAGTTCGACGGTACCGACGTCGCGCAGGCGCACCAGGCCGTTGCCATCGTTGCGGATGACCATCTCGCGGAAGTCGTCGACGTTGGTCAGGTCGGTGTTGACCCGCACGTTGGACAGCACGTACTGCCCCTTCACCATCCCCGGCGCCGCCTGGTAGTTGTTGCGGCGGATCGCCTCGGCCACGTCGGAGGCGGTCAGGCCGCGCCCGGCGAGGCGGTCGGCGTCGAGCCAGAGGCGCATGGCCAGGCGCTGGCCGCCAAAGGTCTGGACCTTGGCCACGCCGTCGATGGAAGAGAACATCGGCTCGACCACCCGCGACAGGTAGTCGGTCAACGCCGGGATCGGCAGGGTCTTGCTGGAAAAGCCGACGTAGGCTACCGCGGTGGTCTCGCCGGAAGAGCGTTCGATCACCGAGTCGTAGGCACGCTCGGGCAGCTTGTAGCGCACCGAGTTGACCTTGGCCATGGTCTCGGTCATCGCCTGGGTCGAATCGCGGTTGAGCAGCATGCGGATGGTCACCACGCTACGCCCCTGCACCGAGGTCGAGGAAAGGTAGTCGATGCCCTCCACCGACGACACCGCCTGGGCGATCGGCTGGGTGACGAAGCCTTGCATGAGATCGGCGGAGGCGCCGGGGTACTCGGTGGTGACGGTGATGGTCGAGCTTTCCAGCAGCGGGTACTGGCGGATCGGCAGCTTGCCCAGGGAGAACAGGCCGAGCAGCAGGATCAGCGTGCTGACCACCAGCGCCAGCACCGGCCGGCGAACGAACAGGTCGGTAAAGGTCATCGCGGGGTTCCTTCAGCGGCCTGCGACCGGCACGGGGGGCGCGGCGCTGCTCAGGGTGTCTTCCTTGACCGGTTCCACGGCCATCCCGTCGCTCAGGTTGATCTGTCCGGAAGTCACTACCCGGTCGCCCTCGGCGAGGCCCTGGAGGATTTCCACGCGACCGTCCCAGCGCTCGCCGATCCGCACCGAGACGCGCTTGGCGCTGAGCGGCCGGTCGCCGTCCTGGTGGGCGACGAACACGGTGTCGCCGTAGGCGGTGTAGGTGACCGCGGTTTCCGGCACGCTCAGCGACGGCGCGTCGGCTTTGCGCGAGACCCGGATGCTGGCGAACATGCCGGCGGCGAGCAGGCCTTCGGGGTTGTCCAGCAAGGCCTGGACCTGCACCGTGCGCGACTTGCCGATCAGCGGGTCGATGGCGCTGATGCGCGCCGGGAAGCTGCGCCCCGGATAGGCGTCGACCAGGACCTCGAGGGGCTGGCCGAGCTTCAGCTCGGGGCTGGTGCTTTCGTCCAGGGAGAAATTGCTTTTCAGGGTCCGCGCATCCACCAGGCTGGCCACCGGCTCGGCGACGCCGAGGTACTGGCCGAGGTGCACGCGGCGGATGCCGAGCTGGCCGGAGAAGGGCGCGCGGATCGCCTTCTGGTCGATCAGCGCCTGGGTCTGGCGCACCGCGCCGAGCGCCATGTCGCGGGCGGCGACGGCGTTGTCCAGCTGTTCCTGCGAGGCGACGTTGCGCTCTACCAGCTTGCGCGCACGGGCATGGAGGATCTCGGCATTGCGCAACTGCGCCTTGAGACGGATCAGCTCGGCCTGTTCCACCGCGTCGTTGAGTTGCACCAGCAACTGCCCTTGCTGCACCTGCTGGCCCGATTCGAAGGCGATGCGGGTGATCCGTCCTGCCGCTTCGGCGGCCACCTGGACCTGGCGACCGGCCTCCAGCTCGCCGACGCCATCGAAGACGCGCGGCACCACCCGCCGCTCCACCGAGGCGAGGGCGACCTTTACCGGCGGGTAGCCGGCGAAACCGCCGGCGTCTTTCTTCGCCGAGCCGGTGGCGTAGACGGCGATGCCGATAACCGCCGCGCAGATGAGCGCGGCACTGGCGATCAGGACGGGTTTCTGCATGATCGCCTCAGGCCTTCTGGTAGGTGGCGGCCACGGAGACGTCCTGGCGCAGCCGCTGGCGTTGCGCGCTGGCGATGGCCGTGGCGATCAGGCCGCCGATCACCGCGATGTGCTCGAGGGCGAAGAACATCGCCAGCTTGGCTTCGACGCCGGTCTTGCTCCAGAAGGTGTGGACGATGAGGATGGTCAGCAGCAGGAACACCGCCAGCGCCCCGGCGCCGAGCCATAGCTTGCGGTCCAGCAGGACCAGCGCGGAGCCGGCCAGCAGGGTCACGGCGGTGGCGATGTTGAACAGCCAGGCCGGCTCCAGGCCGGCGGCGCGCATTTCCTCCAGGCTGGCCTGATAGTCGAACAGCTTCGCCAGTCCCGAGGCGACGAACATCAGGGCCAGGCAGATCCGGGCGGTCAGCCAGAGCCAGTTGCTTTCGAGCGAGTTATCGATGAAGCGCTGCATGGGTCGTTCCTTGTGCTGGTCGCCATCCGGCGCCGCGAAGCGGCCGTGGGGGCGGTTCGTGGTCCTGGGGAAACGGGGCGGTATGACCGCAGCGGGGACTATAAAACCTCAAGTTAAGTTGAGGTCAAGGGCGTCTGTGATTAGCGCTATAGGCCTTGCTGGGCGTGGGTTGCAGGTGGATTCGTTGGTGTCGCGGGACGGTGGGGTGAGGGGCTGACGATTGGTCGCGGGGACTATTGGGGGAGGGGCTGGGTGTAGCTTGCGGGCAACCCGTCGCGACGGTTCCCCCTGGAGCGAGACGCCTTCGCGGCATCACTGTCGCTCGACCCGCTGCGCGACGATTCGACCTCCTGCCGGGGCGAGTTAGCTACCCCATCGTCTGGAGGGCAAGCATGGCAAACCTCTACGTGGCGGATCCTGGTTCCGTAGGGCGAATAACCGCTTGCGGTTATCCGCCGGTTCTCCGGGACAGCGGCGGATAACGCCCCTGGCGTTATTCGCCCTACAGGACTTGCCGTATGTGGGCGGAAGCTCCATGCCTGTGGGCCTTGGAGCCAGGGCGGGCTTCGGGTCTGGCTCCGTAGTGCGGATGACCGCTTAGCGCCGATCCGCCGGCCCAGCGGCGTATCGGCGGATGGCCGAGCGCAAGGTCACGGCACCGCCACGAAGCGCAGATCGCTCGGCGACCCCACCTCGACGCTTTGCAGCGTCTTGCCCACCTGGCCGCTCTGCGGATCGCGGGCGAACACCCGCAACTGGTCGCTGTTCTGGTTGGCCACGAGGACGAAGCGCCCGCCGGGCGAGAAGGCGAATTCGCGCGGCTCGGTGCCTTCCACCGAGCGCCGTTCGACGAAACGCAACTGGCCGCTGGCCGGGTCGACGGTGAAGGTCACCAGTTGGTTGTCGTCGCCGCGATTGAGCACGCCGAGGAAGCGGCCGTCGGCGGACAGGTGCAGGGCGCCGGCGCCGACTTTGCCCTGGAAGCCGGCAGGCGCCAGGTCGTGGGTCTGCAACTGGCGCAGGCGGCCATTGCCCTCATGGGCGAACACCATCACCTGGCCGCTCAGTTCCAGGGTCAGGTAGGCGAAACGCCCGTCGGCGCTGAAGATCAGATGGCGCGGGCCGCTGCCGGGCGGGGTCGGGACGAATGCCGGATCGGCCGCCTGCAGCGGACGTTCGGCCTGTTCCGGGGCGTAGCGGTAGACGAATACCTTGTCGGCGCCGAGGTCGGGGGCGAACAGGTACTGGCCGTCGGGCGAGGACACCACCGAGTGCACATGACCGGAAACCTGGCGCGGATGCACCTTGCTGGCCTGGTGCGACTCCACCTGCACCACCGGCGCCAGCGAGCCGTCCGCGCGCACCGGCAGTACCGCCACCGAGCCTTCCGGCTGTACCGAGTAGTTGGCGACGAACAGGTAGCGACCGTCGTGGCTGAGGCTGCTGTAGGTCGGATGATCGCCGAGGGTCTGGACCTGGCTGATCTGTTGCAGGCGGCCGCTGATCGGATCGAAACGGTAGGACGTGGCGCGACCGACGGTATCGCCCTTGCCGCCCCGTCCGTTCTCGTTGACCACGAACAGAGTGCGTTGGTCCGGGGCGAAGGTCAGGTATGAGGGGTTGCTGGTATGGGCCACGCGCAGCGGGCCTTTCACCGAGCCGTCGGCGCCGTCGAAGCGGTAGACCTGGATGCCTTCGCTGGAGCCTTCGGTATAGGTCCCCACCAGCAGGTTGTAGAGGCTGGCGGCCTGTGCCTGGGGCGCCACGCCGGTGAGCGGCGCGAGGGCCAGCAGGCAGAGGGTGGGCAGTCTTCTCATGGGCAACTCCTTGGCTCGCTATTGTTCTGATGGCTCGGGGTTGGACCGGAGCCAGGCCGTTGGGTTCGCCCCTGGCCGCTCAGTCGCCGGCCTGGCCCAGCACGCCGCGCCAGCGTTCGAAGGCGGCGGTCGCGTAGCCTTCGCGCCAGACCAGCCAGGTGTCTACTTCGGCAAGGGGCAGGCTGCGCAGCGGCGGCGTGCCGAGCAGTTGCAGCACCGAGCGCGGCAGCACGCCGACACAGGCGCCGGCGGCGACGCAGGCGAGGATCGCATGGTAGGAGCCGACTTCCTGCACCGTCAGCGGCGTGCCCAGGCTGTCCTCGGCCAGTTGCCGGTAGGTGCAGCCACGGGCGAAGCCGGCCAGGGTGCGCAGGCGCACCTCGGCGACGTCGTGGACCGGCGGGTGTTCGGCCGGCAGGATCATCAGCAGGTCCTCGCGGAACAGCGGCTCGCCGCGCAGGCCGCTGCCATCGAGTTCGCCGGCCCAGCCCGGGCCGGCGGCCACCAGCGCGCAGTCCAGGCGCCGCGCCCGCACCCCATCGAACAACGCGCGACTGGTGCCGGTGGAGACTTCCAGGGCGACCCGCGGACAGGCCTTGTGATAGCTCGCCAGCAGCGCCGGCAGGCGGTTGGCCGCGGTGCTTTCCATGCTGCCCAGGCGCAGGCGCCCGCCGGGCTCGGCGGGATGCATCGACTGACGCGCCTCGTCGGCGAGAGCCAGCAACTGCTCGGCGTAGGCGAGGAATTCGCTGCCGCGTTCGGTCAGGCTCATGCGCTTGCCGTCGCGCAGGAACAGTTCGACGCCCAGGTCCTCCTCGAGCTGGCGGATCCGCGTGGTGACGTTCGACTGCGCTCGCTGCAACCGCTGAGCGGCGCGGGTGACGCTGGCTTCGTGGGCGACCGCGCGGAAGATTTCGAGGGAGGAAAGGTCCATCGATCTATCTCTTTATGAGAATGAATTGTTAAAAATATTCTTTTATGAAGATATATTGGTCAAGCGTCGGCCGACGCGGTGTCGTCCGACCGGGAGAGGGAATCGCCATGACTGACCGCTTCACGCGCCTGCTCGGCATCCAGCAGCCGATCATCCAGGCACCCATGCTCGGCGTCTCCACGCCGGCGCTGGCCGCCGCCGTATCCAACGCCGGCGGGCTCGGTTCGATCGCCATCACCGGTAGCGCCGCCGAGAAAGGCCGGGCGCTGATCCGCGAGGTGCGCGGGCTGACCGACAAGCCGTTCAACGTCAACCTGTTCTGCCACCGCCCGGGGCAGGCCGACCCGGCCCGCGAGCGCGCCTGGCTGGACTACCTGAAGCCGCTGTTCGCCGAGTTCGGCGCCGAGCCGCCGGCGCGCCTGAACAACATCTACCTGAGCTTCCTCGAAGACCCGACCCTGCTGCCGATGCTGCTGGAAGAGCGGCCGGCGGCGGTCAGCTTCCATTTCGGCGCGCCGCCCCGCGACCAGGTTCGCGCGTTGCAGGCGGCGGGCATCCGCGTACTGGTCAGTGCCACCACGCCGGAGGAAGCGGCCCTGGTGGAGGCCGCCGGCGCCGATGCGGTGGTCGCCCAGGGCATCGAGGCCGGTGGCCATCGCGGGGTGTTCGAGCCGGAGCGCGGCGACGCCGCCATCGGCACCCTGGCGCTGGTCCGCCTGCTGGCGGCGCGCGGTTCGCTACCGGTGGTGGCTGCCGGCGGGATCATGGACGGACGGGGCATCCGCGCCGCCCTGGAGCTGGGCGCGAGCGCCGTGCAGATGGGCACCGCCTTCGTCCTCTGTCCGGAGTCCTCGGCCAACGCCGCCTACCGCGAGGCGCTGAAGGGGCCGCGCGCGGCGCGCACCGCGCTGACCGTGACCATGTCCGGGCGCAGCGCCCGCGGCCTGCCCAACCGGATGTTCTTCGATGCCGCCGCGCCTGGAGTGCCGCCCTTGCCGGACTATCCGTTCGTCTACGACGCGACCAAAGCGTTGCAGACCGCCGCTCTGGCTCGCGGCAACCATGATTTCGCCGCCCAGTGGGCCGGCCAGGGCGCGGCGCTGGCGCGGGAGCTGCCGGCCGCCGAACTGCTGCGCACACTGGTCGAGGAACTGCGCGGCTGAGGGAGGCCGTTCGCTGCGCGCGACGATGACTGTCTCTGTTCAGTTACCCCTGTGTTGTGCTTTTCTGCCTCCAGCACTGGAACGACAGGTGGAACATGGGACAGGACAAGTTGAAGGTCGCCGTTCTCTTCGGCGGCAGCAGTGAGGAACGGGACGTCTCCATCGCCAGCGGCGCGCAGGTGATCCAGGCTTTGCGCAGCGCCGGCCACCAGGTGCTGGCGGTGGATACCGCCAGCGGCCTGCTCGGCGCGGAGGAAGAGCGCCGCCTGCTGGCGAGCAAGGTCAAGGAGGTCCCGCCGGACTCCGACTCGCTGGCGATCATCCGCAGCGGCAAGCAGAGCCTGCTGAGCGCCGGCGAACTGGCTGGGGTCGACGTGTTCTTCCTCGCCCTGCACGGCGGCACCGGCGAGGACGGCACCCTGCAGGCGCTGCTGGATGCCGGTGGTTTCGCCTATACCGGCAGCGGCCACCTGGCCAGCGCCATGGCGATGGACAAGGACGTGGCCAAGCGCCTGTTCCTCGCCGCCGGGGTGGAGACCGCCAGTTGGCTGATGGCGCCGGCCTCGGAAGAGGCGGTGCGCGAGCAACTGGGCTTCCCCCTGGTGGTCAAGCCGAACAGCCAGGGCTCCACCGTGGGGCTGTCCATCGTGCATTCCCAGGCCGAATTGCAGCCGGCCATCGAGCTGGCCGGGCGCTATGGCGACGAGGTGATGCTGGAGCGCTTCGTCGCCGGCCGCGAGGTCACCGTCGGGGTGCTCGACGACCAGGCGCTGCCGGTGGGCGAGATTCTCCTCGGCGGCCAGGAGGTCTTCGACTACGAGCACAAGTACCAGGCCGGCGCGGTGCGCGAGGTGTTTCCCGCCGACCTGCCGCCGGCGATCGCCGCCGAGGCCCAGCGTCTGGCGCTGAAGGTACACCGGGCGCTGAAGCTGAGCGGCTACAGCCGCACCGACTTCCGCCTCGACGAACAGGGCCGGCTCTGGTGCCTGGAGGTCAATACCCTGCCGGGCATGACCGCCACCAGCCTGCTGCCGCAGGCCGCGGCGGCGGCCGGGATCGGTTTCGCCGAACTCTGCGAGCGGATCTGCCGGCTCGGCATCGAGCGCTGCAAGGGCGCGCGCAAGGCGCGTTCCTGATTCCCGCGGCCCGCCGCCGGGGCGGGCCGCGCCTTTCGCTCAGGCCTCGAGGTTCTCGACCCGCTCGAGGATGTCGTAGAGGCTGTAGCGCTCCTGTTCGTCGCGTCGCACCCGGCCCATGGCGACGCACGGATCATGGGTGAAGACCAGTCGGCCGTTGCGGGCGATGAGGCTGTCCAGCAGGCGTTCCTTTTCCTCGATCAGGCCTTCCGGGAAGCGGTCGTAGCCCATGGTCACCGGTAGGTGTACCCAGGGTGCGCCGGGGATCAGGTCGCCGCTGAATACCACCGGGCCGTCGGGCATGGCGATCTCCGGGAGCATCTGGCCCGGGGTATGGCCTTCGCTGAAATGGAAACGCCAGCCCTCGCCCAGATGCGCCGAGCGCTCGCCGTCGTCGAGCAGCTCCAGGCGTCCGCTGGCCTGCAGCAGGTCGAGCAGTTCCGGCACGAACGAGGCTCGGTCGCGCGGGTGCGGCTGGCGCGCGCGCTGCCAGTGGCGGCGGCCGCTGACGAAATGCGCGTTGGGGAACAGCAGGCGCGCCGGCTGGCCTTCTTCCCAGGCGGCGAGCAGGCCGCCGGCGTGGTCGAAGTGCAGGTGGGTGAGCAGCACCACGTCGATGTCGGCGTCGTCCAGGCCGACCGCGGCGAGGCTGTCGAGCAGTACGTGGCGCTCTTCCTGGACGCCGTAGCGCTGGCGCAGGGCGGGCGGGAAGAACGCGCCGATGCCGGTCTCCACCAGTACGTTGCGCTCGCCGTCGCGCACCAGCAGGGCACGGCAGCCGAGGTCGATGCGGTTCTCCGCATCGGGCTGCATCCAGCGTGACCAGAGCGCGCGCGGGGCATTGCCGAACATGGCGCCGCCGTCGAGTTTCTGGCTGTTGCCGAGGAGGGTGGTGAGGGTTCGCATGGATATGTCCTTGTTCCTGGTCTAGCGAATAACCGGCGGTTGCGTCGTTTTTCAAGAATGCCTGGCCGGCTTCCCGGGCGTCGTAGGGCGAATAACCGCTTCGCGGTTATCCGCCGTTATCGCGGGCTGTCGGCGGACAGCGCGTTGCATGCTGTCCCGGAAAAAACACGCGGCCCACGGGCCGCGCGACGGAAGCTTCAGAACTGTTCCGCCTCCAGGCCGTACAGGCTTTCGCTGCCGGCTTCGACGGCGGCGGCGAGGGAGTGCACGCGGGGCAGGATGCGGGCGAAGTAGAAGCGCGCGGTGGCCAGCTTGCCGTCGTGGAACGCCGGGTCGACCTCGCGCTGGCGCAGCGCGGCGGCGGCCATGCGCGCCCAGAGGTAGGCGTAGGCGGTATAGCCGAACAGATGCAGGTATTCCACCGAGGCTGCGCCGATCTCGCGCGGGTCGTTGCCGGCGCGGGCGACGATGCCCTGGGTGAGGTTGTCCAGCAGGTCCAGGGCGGTCAGCAGCGGGGTGACGAACTCCGCCAGTTCGGCGTTGGCGCCGGCGGCGAAGGCTCGCACCTCGCGGCTGAAGATGGAGAGGAACAGCCCGCCGTTGGCGACCACCTTGCGGCCCATCAGGTCGAGCGCCTGGATGCCGTTGGTGCCTTCGTAGATCTGCGCGATGCGTACGTCGCGCACCAGTTGCTCCTGGCCCCATTCGCGGATGTAGCCGTGGCCGCCGAACACCTGCTGGCCGAGCACGCAGCTCTCCAGGCCGGTATCGGTGAAGAAGGCCTTGGCCACCGGGGTCAACAGGGCCACCAGGGCTTCGGCCTGGCTGCGTTCTTCCTGGTCCTCGGCGTACTTGGCCAGGTCGAGCTGCTGCCCGACATAGGTGGAAAAGGCGCGGCCGCCCTCGGTCAGCGCCTTCATGGTGAGCAGCATGCGGCGCACGTCGGGGTGCACGATGATCGGGTCGGCGGCCTTGTCCCTGGCCACCGGGCCGGTCGGCGCGCGGCTTTGCAGGCGCTCGCGGGCGTAGGCGACGGCGCTCTGGTAGGACATCTCGGCGCAGCCGATGCCCTGGATGCCGATGGACAGGCGCTCGTAGTTCATCATGGTGAACATCGCCGCCAGGCCCTTGTTGACTTCGCCGACCAGCCAGCCGCTGGCGCCGTCGAAGTTCATCACGCAGGTGGCCGAGGCCTTGATCCCCATCTTGTGCTCGATGGAGCCGCAGTGCACCGCGTTGCGTGCGCCGAGCGCGCCGTCGTCGCCGACCAGGAACTTCGGCACCAGGAACAGCGAGATGCCGCGCGAACCGGCCGGCGCGTCGGGCAGCTTGGCCAGCACCAGGTGGATGATGTTCTCGGTGAGGTCCTGCTCGCCGCCGGTGATGAAGATCTTCGTCCCGCTGATCCTGTATGAACCGTCGGCCTGCGGCTCGGCCTTGGTGCGGATGATGCCCAGGTCGGTGCCGGCGTGCGGTTCGGTCAGGCACATGGAGCCGGCCCAGGTGCCGGCGTACATGTTCGGCAGGTACCTGTTCTTCAGCTCCTCGCTGCCGTGCGCATCGAGGGCCAGGCAGGCGCCGGCGGAAAGGGTCGAGTAGAGGCTGAAGCTGGCGTTGGCCGCGTACATCATCTCCTCGAACTGCACTGCCAGCATCTTCGGCATGCCCATGCCGCCATGGGCCGGATTGCCGGTGAGGCCGACCCAGCCGCCCTCGGCGTAGGTCGCGTAGGCCTCGCGGAAGCCGGCCGGGGTGCGCACGGCGCCGTCCTGCCACTGCGCGCCTTCTTCGTCGCCACTGCGGTTGAGCGGCGCGAGCAGGCCGCCGGTGACCTTGGCCGCTTCCTCGAGGATGGCGTCGGCGGTGTCGGCGTCGATCCGCTCGGCCAGTCGCGGCAGGCGCTGCCACAGGGCGGGGGCGTCGAACACGTCGTTGAGCAGGAAGCGCATGTCGCGCAGCGGGGCGTTGTATTCAGGCATTGCACACCTCGTCGGTGAACGGCCGGCGGGACGGCCGCAGGTACAGGGTTGCCCGTGCGCATCCTGCCTACGGCCGCCGTGGCACGGCCGCTGCACGGGCAATTCGGCTGGCGGCGCTCAGAGGGCGGCGGCCCACTCGCGCAGCACGTATTTCTGGATCTTGCCGGTGGAGGTCTTCGGCAGTTCCGAGAACACCACGGTACGCGGAATCTTGAACGCGGCCAGGTGTTCGCGACAGAACGCGACGATCTCGCTCTCGGCGAGCCCCTGATGATCGCTCTTCAGGGTAATGAACGCACAGGGCGTTTCCCCCCACTTTTCGTCGGGCCGCGCCACCACCGCCGCCTCCAGCACCGCCGGGTGGCGGTAGAGCACGCCCTCCAGTTCGATGGTGGAGATGTTTTCGCCGCCGGAGATGATGATGTCCTTGAGCCGGTCGCGGATCTCGATGTAGCCGTCCGGATGGCAGACCGCCAGGTCGCCGGTATGGAACCAGCCGCCGGCGAAGGCTTCCTCGGTGGCGCTGGGATTCTTCAGGTAGCCCTTCATCACGGTATTGCCGCGCATGAATATCTCGCCGATGGACTGGCCGTCGCGCGGCACCGGCTCGAGGGTCTTCGGGTCGGCCACCATCACCCCTTCGAGGGTCGGGTAGCGCACGCCCTGGCGCGACTTGATCGCGGCGCGTCGCTCCAGCGGCAGGTCGTCCCACTCGCCGTGCCAGGCGCAGACCGTGACCGGGCCGTAGACCTCGGTGAGGCCGTAGACATGGGTGACGCGGATGCCCATCTCTTCCACCGCGCCGATCACCTTGGCCGGTGGCGCGGCGCCGGCGACCATGGCATGCACCGGGTGGTCGATGGCGGCCTTGGCCGAGTCGGGCATGTTGATCAGGGCGTTGAGCACGATGGGCGCGCCGCACAGGTGGCTGACCTGGTGCTCGCGGATCAGGGTGAGGACCTTTTGCGGATCGACCCGCCGCAGGCAGACGTGGACGCCGGCCAGCGCGGTCACCGTCCACGGATAGCACCAGCCGTTGCAGTGGAACATCGGCAGGGTCCAGAGGTACACCGGGTGCTGGCCCATGGACCAGGTCATCTGGTTGCCCAGCGCGTTCAGGTAGGCGCCGCGGTGATGGTAGACCACGCCCTTGGGGTTGCCGGTGGTGCCCGAGGTGTAGTTCAGCGAGATCGCCTGCCACTCGTCCCGGGGCCATTCCCAGGCGAACTGCGGGTCGCCCTCGGCGAGCAGCGCCTCGTAGTCCAGTTCGCCAACCGGGCGGCCTTCGCCATACTCGGGGTCGTTGACGTCGACCACCAGCGGCGGGTGGTCGAGCATACCGATGGCGGCATGGATCACCTCGTGGAATTCGTAGTCGGTGATCAGCACCTTGGCTTCGCCGTGTTGCAGCATGAAGGCGATGGCTTCGGCGTCGAGGCGTACGTTGAGGGTGTTCAGCACCGCGCCGATCATCGGCACGCCATAGTGCGCCTCGAGCATCTCGGGGATGTTCGGCAGCATCACCGCCACCGTGTCGCTCTGGCCGATGCCGCGCCCGGCCAGGGCCGAGGCCAGGCGTCGGCAGCGTTGGTAGGTCTGCGCCCAGTCGCGGCGGATGTTGCCGTGGATCACCGCGGGGTAGTGCGGATAGACGCTGGCGGTGCGCTCGATGAAGCTCAGCGGCGTCAGGGCGATGTGGTTGACGGCGGCGGGCGCGAGACCCTGTTCGAAGATCGACATGAAGAGTACCCCGTGGCTGATTGTTAGCTCTGTTCTGGGTAAGGGTCAGGATCTGCCGCGCGCGGAGAGACTGCGTCGAAAACGGCTGGTTTCTCTGGCTCGGCAGATCGTGAACAGCTTCCAAGGACCAGGCGAAGCGCTCCTTGGGTTGGGGCGATTTATAGCAACGATGAAAAATATATGGAAGTTAAACCATAAGCTTATAGTATAAATACCATATAAGTTCCCAGGATCATCTTCCGCCCATGAGTCCGCTTCCCGCTTCGCCTGCACTCAACAGCCTCCTGCGCCTGCTGCGCGAGGGCGCGCCGCTGGTCGAGCGGGTCGGTGCGCTGCGCCGCTTGCTGCTCGAACATCCGGGCACGCGCCAGGCCTGGTACCTGGCCTGGCAGCCGCAGGCGCAGACCTATACCCCGGTGCCGCCGTCGCCGGCGCTGCCGCCGGGCGCCGGCGAGCCGAACCGGGCCAGCGACCTGGCGTTGCGCGAGCGGCTGGTGCGCGACGGCCGGCTGGCTCTGGACGAATTGCGGCGTTCCGCCTCCTGGCTCGGCGCGCGCTTGCGGCGTGCCGGCGTGGAGCATGGCATGGCCTTCGCCCTCGACCTGCAGGCCGGCGACGAAGGCCTGCTGCTGGTGGCCAGCGATACGCCGCAGAGCGCTGCGCTGGACTGGCTCGGCCTGCTCCTCGCACCGTTGCTCGCCGCCGCCCGTGGCGTCACCCGCGCTGCGCCGTTCCTCGCGGCCGACCCGCAGCCGGCGCTGCTGCTCGAC
Organism: Pseudomonas aeruginosa; assembly: GCF_001457615.1. GTDB lineage: Bacteria > Pseudomonadota > Gammaproteobacteria > Pseudomonadales > Pseudomonadaceae > Pseudomonas > Pseudomonas aeruginosa. The sequence continues at coordinate 794,617 of NZ_LN831024.1, forward strand.
GGCGAGGCGCAGGCGGTGGAATTCAACCAGGCCTTCCTTGCCTTGCTTGGCGAGCGGCCGCGCGAGGCCTGGCGCGCTTACCTCCCGGCCAACCATGGGCAACTGGTGCGCGCCAGCCTGGGGCAGGCGCGGGCCCTCGGCGAGGTGGAGGCGGAGTGCGACGGGCGCATCCTGCTCTGGCAGTTCATTCCCGACAGCGCCGAGGCCCGGGTGCTGGCGCGCTGCCGCGACGCCACCGCCAGCCTGCGCGGCGAGCGCGAGGCGGCGCGGGCCAGCCGGCTGTACCGGCTGATCACCGAGAACACCACCGACCTGATTTCCCGGCATACCCTCGACGGCATTTTCCTCGACGCCTCGCCGGCCTCCTGGACCCTGCTCGGCTACTGGCCGGAGGAACTGCGCGGGCGTCCGGCGCAGGCGTTGTTCCACCCCCAGGACCGCGGCCAGGTGGCGCTGCGCGCGCGCGAAGCGCTGGAGCAGGACGGCTACCTGACCATCACCTACCGTATCCGCCACCGCGACGGCCGCTACCGCTGGTTCGAGACCGCCAGCCGGGCGATCCGCGAGACCTACACCGGGGCGGTGGTGGAGGTGGTCAGCGTGTCCCGCGATGTCACCCGGCGGGTCGAGGCGGAGGAGAACCGCCGGCGCCTGGCCGAAGTGGTCGAGGCGAACACCGACCTGGTGCTGTTCGTCGAGCATGGCGGCCGCGTCACCTACCTCAATCCTTCGGCACGTGCCGCCCTCGGCATCGCCGACGGGCAGGAGGCGCCGGCGCTGGAACGCCTGCTGGCCGGCGACACTCCGGCGCGGCTGGCCGAAGAGGGTTGGCGACAGGCGCGCGATGGCGGCGTTTGGAGCCGCGAGGGGCGCCTGCAACCGCAGGACGGGCGTCCGTCGCTGCCAGTCTCGCTGGTGTTGCTGGCCCATCGCGGCCGCGGCGAGGAGCGCTATTACTCGCTGGTGGCCCGCGACATGACCGAACGCGAACTGCGCGAGGCCCAGCAGCGCCGTCACCAGGACGAACTGGCGCACACTGCGCGGCTGGTCACTCTCGGCGAACTGGCCTCGGGCATCGCCCACGAGATCAACCAGCCGCTGGCGGCGGTGATGAACTACGCCAGCGCCAGCCAGCGTTACCTGGCCGTCCTCGGCAGCCAGCCCGAGGCCGCCGGGCGGGTGGCCGAGGGGCTGGCGCGGATCGGCGAGCACGCCGGCCACGCGGCGGAGGTGATCAAGCGCCTGCGCGCCTTCCTGCGCAAGGGCCAGCGGCGCCTGCAGGCGCTCGACCTCAACCAGGTGGCACGCGAGGCCATCGGCCTCTGCGCGTGGGAAGCCGGGCACTGGCAAGTGGCGGTGGAAGAGGCGATGACCGACAATCCGCCGCCGCTGTATGCCGACCGCGTGCTGCTCGAACAGGTGTTCCTCAATCTGCTGCGCAACGCCATCGAAGCCAACCGCGAGGCGCATCCCGGCTCGCCGTCGCGGGTCGTCATCGGTAGCCGCGTCGAGCCCGGCGGGCTGCTCTGCCTGTGGGTTCGCGACCAGGGACCGGGAGTGCCGGCGGATCAGCTGGAACACATTTTCACGCCGTTCCACACCAGCAAGCCGGAAGGGCTGGGCCTGGGCCTGTCGATGAGCCGCAGCATCGTCGAGGGCTTCGGCGGCACCCTCGAAGCCGAGCTGCCGGCGGATGGCGGGTTGCTCATGAACTGCCGGCTGCCGCTCGCCGCCGGCGCCACGGGAGGGTAACGATGGCTATGCCTGACGAAGCGCTGGTCTACGTGGTCGACGACGACCAGGGCATGCTCGAATCGACGGTCTGGCTGCTGGAATCGGTCGGCCTCAAGGCACGGCCCTTCACCCAGGGCCGGGACTTCCTCGATGCCTGCGAGGGCGGCCGCCATGCCTGCGTCCTGCTCGACGTGCGGATGCCCGGCATGGGCGGGCTGAACGTGCAGGACGAACTGCTGGCGCGCGGCATCGACCTGCCGGTGATCTTCGTCAGCGGCCATGCCGACGTGCCCATCGTGGTGCGCGCCTTCAAGGCCGGTGCGGTGGATTTCATCGAGAAACCCTACAACGAACAATTGCTGCTCGACAGCGTGCAGCAGGCCCTCGATCGCCACGCCCGTCGGCGCCGGCACCGCGATCTCGACGCCGGGTTGCGCGAACGCCTGGACAGCCTCACCCCGCGCGAGCGCGACGTGCTCTTGCCGCTGGTGCGCGGCTATACCAGCCGCGAGGTGGCCGAGCAACTGGAAGTCAGCGTGAAGACCGTCGACCTCTACCGCGCGCGGGTGATGAAGCGCATGCAGGCCCAGACCCTGCCGGAGCTGGTGGGCATGGCCATCGCCGCCGGGCTGGTGGACCCGCTGCGCTTGCGCGAGGGCACCTGAGCGCGCGCGGGCCCTGGCGCAGGGCGGAAGTGGCATAGTTTGATATCTCATATGGTTATATGAAAACCATATTTCACCGGATGTTTGGTTATTAATAGACTGCGGCCCACCCGGCGCCCGACGTCGAACCCCATTCCTCCGCGAGATACCCATCATGAAGATTCGCCTGCTTGGCGCAGCCGTGGCGGCTGTGTTCACCCTGATCGGCAGCGCTGCCCATGCCGACGACCTGGCCGACATCCGCAAAAAGGGCGAGATCGTCATCGGCACCCTTGGCACCGACGAGCCGAACAGCTTCATCGACCCGAAGACCCGTCAGATCATCGGCTACGAGGTCGATCTTGGTACCGAGATCGCCAAGGCCATCGGGGTCAAGCCGGTGTTCAAGCAGATTTCCGTGGCGGCGCGTATCCCGGAGTTGCAGCAGGGCCACGTGGACCTGCTCGCCGCCTCGCTGACCCACAACAAGGAGCGCGAGGCGCTGGTGGATTTCTCCTATTCGATCATCGTCACCGGGCAGAAGGCCCTGGTGAAGAAGAACGCCGGCTTCGCCTCGCTGCATGACCTCGACGGCAAGAAGGTGCTGACGGTCAAGGGCGGCACCCAGGAGCCGAACATCCGCAAGGCGCTGCCCAACGCCCAGGTGGTCACCTTCGAGACCAGCCAGCAGGCGCTGCTGGCGTTGCAGCAGGGCAAGGGTCAGGCCTTCGTCGACGACGAGTCGGCACTGGTCAACGATTTCGGCAAGCTCGGCGCGGCGGCCGGCGGCTACGCCATCCTGCCGGAGAACCTGAGTACCGAGGCCCTGGCCATCGCCTTCCGCAAGGGCAATCCGCAACTCAAGCAACTGGTCGACTCGACCCTCGCCGGCCTGGAGCGCAGCGGCGCGGCGGAGCAGCTGTACCTCAAGTGGTACGGGCCGGGCACCAAGTCCAACCTCAGCGAGCGCCACTTCAAGATCGATTCCGACCGGATCCCCGAGTGAGCGCCTGACGTCTCTGCGTGACGGCGACCATGCGCGTCGCCGCCCGTCCCCTGTGAGTCCTCGCGGACAGCGTGCGCCTTTCCCATGTTCGAGTTCGATTTCTCCCTGCTGCTGCGCGGCCAGTACCATGAGATGCTGGTCGCCGGCCTGCTGCTGTCGCTGAAGCTGGCCGCCGTCACCCTGGTCTTCGCCGTGCCGCTGGCGATGCTGGTGGCGCTGCTGCGCCTGGCGCCGTTCCGCGCCCTGCAATGGCTCGGTTTCGCCTATGTCGAGAGCATCCGCAACGTACCGCTGCTGGCGCACATGCTGTTCTGGTACTTCGCCGCGCCGGAATGGCTACCCGAGGACCTCAAGGCGTGGCTCTACGCCGGCAACATCGAGGCCGCCAGCGCTATCGTCGCGCTGACCCTGTACACCGCCGCGTTCATGAGCGAGGACATGCGCAGCGGCATCCGCGCGGTGCCCACGGTGCAACTGGAGGCCGCCCGCGCGCTGGGCTTCGGCTACCTGGCGAGCATGCGCCTGGTGATCCTCCCGCAGGCCTTGCGGATCACCGTACCGCCGCTGATCTCGCAAACCCTCAACCTGTGGAAGAACACCAGCATCGCCACGGTGATCGGCGTCGCCGAGCTGATGTACCAGGCCGGCCAGGTGGAGAGTTCGACCTTCCGCAGCTTCGAGTCCTTTGCCTTCGCCACCGCGGCCTATCTCAGCGTATCGCTGCTGATCACCGGCGCCGCCGCCTGGTACCAGCAGCGCTATCCGGGAGTCGAACGGCGATGACCACCCTGGAACTGATCGATAGCTACTGGCTGTACTTCCTCGTCGGCCAGTACCCCAACGGGCCGCTGGGCGGGCTGGCCCTGACCCTGGTCCTGGCCTCGCTGGCGCTGCTGCTGGCGCTGCCACTGGGCATCCTGCTCGGCCTGGCGCGGGTCAGCCCCTGGCGCTGGCTGCGCTGGCCGATCACCGCGCTGGTCTTCGTGGTGCGCGGGGTGCCGTTGCTGATGGTGATCTTCTGGGCCTATTTCTTCCTGCCGACCCTCACCGGCCAGCGCACCGACCAGTTCACCACCATGCTGCTGGCGCTTGTGCTGTTCGACGCGGTGTACCTGGCCGAGATCGTCCGCGCCGGCATCCAGGGCCTCGACCGTGGCCAGTTCGAGGCGGCGCGTTCGCTCGGCCTGGGCTACCTGGCGAGCATGCGCCTGGTGATCCTCCCGCAGGCGCTGCGCAACATGCTGCCGTCGTTGGTCAACCAATTCGTCTCGACGATCAAGGAGACCTCCCTAGGCTACATCATCGGCCTGGCCGAAGTCAGCTTCATCGCCTCGCAGATCAATACCCAGGTATTCACCCTGCCGACCCAGGTCTACCTGATCCTCGGCCTCACCTATTTCATCCTGTGCTTCGGACTGTCGCGTTTCGCCTTCTGGCTCGAACGCCGCCAGGCGCAGCGTGGCAATCCCAAGGAGGCCCGATGATCCGGCTGGAAAAGGTCAACAAATGGTACGGCGCCTACCACGCCCTGGCGGATGTCGACGAACAGGTCGGCCGCGGTGAGGTGGTGGTGGTCTGCGGACCCTCGGGCTCCGGAAAATCCACCCTGATCCGTACCCTGAACCGCCTGGAACCGATCCAGGGCGGGCGCATCCTGATCGATGGCCAGGACATCCACGCTCCCGGCCTGGACCTCAATCGCTTCCGCTCGCACATCGGCTTCGTGTTCCAGCAGTTCAATCTGTTCCCGCACCTGAACGTGCTGGACAACTGCACCCTGGCGCCGCTCCGTTTGCGCGGCCTGAAACCCGCGGAGGCACGCCGCCAGGCCATGGCGCTGCTGGAGCGGGTCGGCCTGGCGGACAAAGCGGCGGCGTTCCCCGCGCGGCTTTCCGGCGGCCAGCAGCAGCGCGTGGCGATCGCCCGCGCGCTGGCGATGGAGCCGCCGCTGATGCTGTTCGACGAACCGACCAGCGCCCTCGACCCGGAGATGGTCGGCGAGGTGCTGCTGGTGATGCGCGACCTGGCCCGCGACGGCATGACCATGGTGGTGGTAACGCATGAGATGGGCTTCGCCCACGACGTCGCCGACCGCGTGCTGTTCATGGACGCCGGCCGGGTGCTGGAGCGCGCCAGCCCCGACGATTTCTTCAACCGCCCGCAGCACCCGCGTGCGCGGAAGTTCCTCGCCGACATCCGCACCCCCTTCGCCCAACCCCTGTGAGGAACGCCATGAGCACTCCGAGTCTGCCGATCATCGATATCGCCGCCCTTGCCGGCAGCGACCCGGCGGCGCGACGGTCGGTCGCCGTGCGAATCGACCGCGCCTGCCGCGAGCAGGGCTTCTTCTACGTGGTCGGGCACGGCGTCGAGGCGCAACTGGTCGAGCGCCTGGAGCGCCTGGCGCGGCAGTTCTTCGCCCTCGACGAGACGAGCAAGCTGCGCTGGCGCATGGAGCTTGGCGGGCGCGCCTGGCGCGGCTATTTCCCTCTTGGCGGCGAACTGACCTCCAACCGCCCGGACTGGAAGGAAGGCTTGTACCTGGGCAGCGAACTGGACGCTGAGCATCCCGAAGTGCGCGCCGGGACGCCGCTGCATGGCGCCAACCTGTTCCCCGAGGTGCCCGGCCTGCGCGAGACGCTGCTGGAGTACCTGGACGCAACCACCCGCGTCGGCCACCGGCTGATGGAGGGCATCGCCCTCGGTCTGGGACTGGAAGCCGACTACTTCGCCGCGCGCTATACCGGCGATCCGCTGATCCTCTTCCGCCTGTTCAATTACCCGAGCCAGCCAGTACCGGAGGGCCTCGACGTGCAGTGGGGCGTCGGCGAACACACCGACTACGGCCTGCTCACGCTGCTCCACCAGGACGCCATCGGCGGCCTGCAGGTGCGCACCCCACAGGGCTGGCTGGAGGCTCCGCCGATACCGGGCTCGTTCGTCTGCAACCTCGGAGACATGCTCGAACGCATGACCGGCGGCCTCTACCGCAGCACGCCGCACCGGGTGGCACGCAACACTTCGGGGCGCGACCGCCTGTCGTTCCCGCTGTTCTTCGATCCGAACTTCCATGCCCGCGTGCAGCCCATCGAAGGGCTGCCCGAGGTGCCGGAACAGGATGACAGCGCCCGTCGCTGGGACCAGGCCAACGTCCACGCTTTCCACGGCGAGTACGGCGACTACCTGCTGAACAAGGTGGCCAAGGTATTCCCGCAGTTGCGCCGCGACCTGCTCTAGGCGCGCGGCCGGACGCTACGCTCCGGCCGCGCTGGCGGGTTCAGCCGAGCGGCGCCGGCGACCGCACCGGCTGGTAGGAGCGCTCGCCGCCCAGGGCTTCCGGCGTACGGCTGCTGCCCTGCAGGGCGGTGTCGAAGACCCCGGCGAAGCGCTGGCGATCCTCCAGGCTGGTGGCCAGCGCATGGCCATAGGAGACGATCGCCTGGTTCACCGGGAAGCGCTCGGCCTGGTAGCCGGCCAGGGCATCCTCCAGCGCGCAGGCGTCGCGCAAGGCCAGGTCGAGGGCGTCGGCCAGGGCGCTGGCGTCCTCGATGGCCAGGTTCATGCCCTGGCCGGTGATCGGATGCACGTTGTGGATGGCGTCGCCGAGCATCGCCACGTTGTCCGCCCAGTAGCGGTCCAGGTTCAGGTAGCCGATGGGGATGCCCTTGAAGCGCGAAGTGCCGGTGACGGCGGCGATCGCCTCGGCGCTCTCGTCGCCGACGAAGCGTTGCAAGCGTCGGCGCAGCGACTCGCCGCGGGTGTCGGCCATCAGCTCGCGCGCCTCCTCCCTGGGGAAGCTCACCACCAGTCGCGCGCGGTCGAAACCGATCGGATAGAAGTAGGCCAGCCCGCCCTGCGAGTCCACGTACAGGCGGTTGCGCTCGGCCACGCAGGGCGCCAGGGCGAAGGTGCCGACCAGCATCGGCGACGGGTAGGGGCGGCGTTCCACATCGATATCGAGCAGCCGGCGGCGCACGTAGGAGGCGATACCGTCGGCTCCCACCACCACCCGCGGACGCAGCACGCGGCCGTCGTTCAGGCGCACCTGGTCGATCGCGTGGCGCTCGTCGCGCTGCACCGCTTCGATGCGGGTCTCGAACAGCATCTCGACGGTCGCTTCGCCGTCGATCTTTTCCAGTACCAGGCGGCGCAGCGACTCGCAGGGCATGAGGATGAAATAGCCGCGCGCGTCGACGCTGGAATAGTTGAAATAGCGAAGCAGCTCGCCGTCGTGATAGACCTCCAGCTCATGGCGGACCCGCCCACCGCGACGGGTCACCTCGGCCAACAACCCGGCCGCCTCGACCACCCGGATGCCGGCCGGCTTGAGCAGGTCGGCGCCGTTGATCGCGCGTTCGCGCCGTGCCTGCTCCACTACCACCACGCGGTGGCCCTGGCGGCCGAGCAGGTAGGCGAGCATCGCCCCGCCGATGCCGCAGCCGTTGATCAGTACATCGATATGGTTGTCCGTCATGGATGAGTCTCCGTGTCGTTCCTGGCGGAAAAGGGAAGGGTGGAGGCAGCAGCATAGCGACGGAACGTTATGCAGAATGGGTGTTGTCTGCACTTGGTCGCCTGTCCGGCCCGGTTGTCCGGTCTCGCTGCCAGGCGGGAGTGCCGGCCCTTGCGGGCCGGACAGCTTCAGGAAGCGTCGATCCAGATGGTCTTCAACTCTGTGTACTGGTCGTGTGCCCAGACCGACTTGTCGCGACCGCCGAAGCCTGACTCCTTGTAGCCGCCGAAGGGCGTCGAGGCGTCGCCCTCGCCGAAGCAGTTGACGGTGACGATCCCCGCACGGATCTCCCGCGACAGGCGCAGTGCGTGGCGCAGGCTGCCGGTGTAGGCCGAGGCGGCGAGGCCGTAGACGGTGTCGTTGGCCAGGGCGATGGCTTCGTCGATGTCGTCGAAAGAGGTGACCGAGAGCAGCGGGCCGAAGATTTCCTCGCGGAACAGCCGGCTGTGCGGCGAGACGCCATCGACCACGGTCGGCTCGACGAAGATGCCAGCCTCGGTGGCGCCGCCGAAGCGCACCGCCAACCGCTCCGTCCTGGCCTGGTCGAGGTACGCGCGGACCTTCTCGAAGTGCGCCGGGCTGACCAGCGCGCCGAGGCGATTACGCGGATCCAGCGGGTCGCCCATGCGCCACTCGCGGAGCTGCGCGCCGATGCGTTCGAGCAGCGCCTCGCGGACCTCGGCGTGGACGATCAGCCGCGAGGACGCCGAGCAGTTCTCGCCCATGTTCCAGAACGCGCCGTTGACCACGTGTTGCGCCACCAGGTCGAGGTCCTCGACATCGTTCATCACCACCGCCGGGTTCTTGCCGCCGCACTCCAGTACCACCCGCTTGAGGTTGGACTCGGCGGCGTACTTGAGGAACAGGCGGCCGGTCGCGGTGGAGCCGGTGAAGCTGACCATCGCCACGTCCGGGTGGCGGCCCAGCGGTTCGCCGGCCTCGCGGCCGCCGCCGGGGACCACGTTGAACACCCCGGCGGGGATCCCCGCCTGGCTGGCCAGTTCGGCGACGCGCAGGGCGGTCAGGCTGGTCTCGGGGGCCGGCTTGACCACTACGGAGCAGCCTGCCGCCAGCGCCGGGCCGATCTTCCAGGCGAGCATCAGCAGCGGGAAGTTCCACGGCAGCACCAGGCCGACCACGCCGATCGGCTCGCGTACCACCATGGCCAGCGCCGCCGAACCGACCGGGGCGGTGCTGTCGTAGATCTTGTCGATCAGTTCGGCATGCCAGCGCAGGGTATTGATGGTTTCCGGCAGGTCGGTGTGCTGGCATTCGCGGATCGGCTTGCCGCTGTCGAGGCTCTCCATCACCGCCAGTTCCAGCAGGTGCTCTTCCAGCAGCTCGGCCAGGCGCAGCAGCGCCGCCTTGCGCTCGGCGGGCGTGCGCGAGCGCCAGCGGCCGTCCTCGAACGCCCGCCGCGCGCTGGCCACGGCGTGCCCGACGTCCTCCGCGTCGCAGGCGGCGACCTGCGCCAGCAGCTCGCCGGTGGCCGGGTTGGTCGAGGCGAAGGTGCGGCCGCCGCAGGCATCGCGGAACCCTCCGTCGATGAAGGCGCGCTGGGGAAGGTCCAGCGTCGCGGCGATGGCCGCGTATTCCTCCCGGCTCAGCAGCTCAGTCATGGCGGCCACCCTCGACGATCCGCGCGACCTCGCCCTTGAGCCTGGCGACGATCTCCGCCAGTGCCGCCTTGCCGGCCTCGTCCAGCGCCTTCAGCGGCGCACGTACGCCGCCGGCGCGCAGGCCGGCCAGCTCGCAGCCGTGCTTGATCGACTGGACGAAGTGACCGCTTTCGAGAAAGTCCATCAGCGGCATCATCGCCGCCATGATGCGCCGGCCCTTGGCGAAGTCGTTCTCGACCACGCAGGCCTGGTACAGGGCGAGGTGTTCGCCAGGGATGAAGTTGGAGCCGGCGCAGACCCAACTGCGCGCGCCCCAGGCGAAGAACTCCAGGGCCTGGTCGTCCCAGCCGCAGGACAAGGCGATCCGCGGGTGGCGGCAGGCCAGGCGGTGCAATTGCGCGGTGGAGCCGGAGCTTTCCTTGATCGCGACGATGTTGCGGCAGCCGGCGACGGCGGCGAAGAACGCCTCGTCCATCTCCACGCCCATCCGCGCCGGATAGTTGTAGAGCATGATCGGCAGGCCGGCGGCGCGATCCACCGCCAGCACGTGCTCGGCGATCTCCCGCGAGGTCGGCAGCGCGTAGGGCGGCGAGCCGACCAGGATGGCGTCGGCGCCGATGGCGCGGGCGGCTTCGGCGTAGGCCAGCGAGTCCTCGGTGCGGATCGCGCCGGTTCCCACCACCAGCGGCAGGCGCCCGGCGATGACTTCGCTGGCGTGGGCGGCGAGGGCCAGGCGTTCCTCGGCGGTGTGCGCGTAGTACTCGCCGGTGGAGCCGCCGATCACGATGCCGTGCACCTTCGACTCGACGAGAAACTCCAGGACCTCGGCGAAGGCCTGGGTGTCGATGCTGCCGTCGGCGCTCAGCGGGGTGATGGCGGGGGTATAGATACCTTCGAATTTCACGGGGGTTCCTCCTGTGGGATGCTGGGCCGCGGCGCACCCGGCGGACGCTGCCGCGGCGGGTGGTTCAGGTGAGCGAAGCCGCCTGCTGCAGGTTCAGCGAACGGGTTTCCGGCGCCAGGGCCCAGGTCACGAGCAGCCCGAGCAGGGTCACCAGCGCGGCGGCGTACATGGTCTGGGCGGTACCCAGGGTTTCCAGGGAAAGCGGCACCAGGTAGGTGCCCACCGCGGCGCCGACGCGCGATAACGAGGTGCCGACGCCGACCGCGAAGGCGCGGATCTCGGTGGGGAACAGTTCGTTCGGGTAGACCAGTTGCAGCACCTGGGCGCCGCCGATGAACAGCGCGTAGGCACCGAACAGGCCGAGGATGGTCGCCTCCGAGCCGGCGTGGAAGACGCCCAGCCCGAGCAGCGCCAGGCCGGACCAGAGGAAGCTGTGCAGCAGCATGCAGCGCCGGCCGATGCGGTTGATCAGGCGGGTGGCGATGATGCAGCCGATGACGAACAGCAGGGTGATCGCCACCGAACCGTAGGAGGCCCAGTCGCCCTTCAGGTTCAGCGCCAGCAGCACCTTGGGCGCGAAGGCGTAGACGGCGAACACGGGGATCACCGAGCAGGTCCAGAACAGGGTGACGAAGAGCATGCGCTTGCCGTAGCCGGCGTAGAGCAGGTGCCAGATGGTGACCTTCCGTTCCAGCGCCTGTTCGGGCAGGTTCTCCAGCGAGAAGGCTTCTCCGTAGACCTGGCGGATGACCCGCTCTGCGTCCGCGTCGCGGCCCTTGCTCAGCAGCCAGCGCGGCGACTCGGGGGTGCCGATGCGTAGCAGGAACAGCACGGCACCGATCGCCGCGGTGCTGGCCAGTACCAGGCGCCAGTCGTCCTCGCCGCCGCTGCGCAGGATCAGGTCGCCGACCAGGTAGGCGAAGGCGGCGCCGGCGAACCAGAGGATGGTCAGGGTGGCCAGGCGCGGTCCGCGATACTTCTTCGGCAGGAACTCCACCAGCAAGGCGGTGGCGACCGGGTACTCGATGCCCACCGCCACGCCGATCAGGAAGCGCAGGACGAACAGCGCCGCCGCCGAGTCGACCCCGTACTGCGCCAGGGAAGCGAGGACGAACAGGCTGGGGCCGACGAAGAACAGCCTGCGGCGGCCCAGGCGGTCGGTCAGCCAGCCGCCGAGGAAACCGCCGAAGAAGATGCCGACCAGCGCCGAGGCGGCGATCATGCCCTGCCAGAAACTGCTCAGTTGCAATGCCGCGGTCATCTGCAGCATCGCCACGCCGATGATGCTCAGCACGTAGCCGTCGACGAAGGAGCCGCCGCCGGAGCGCAGGGTCAACAGCCGGTGGAAGGCGTTGAGGGGTACGTCTTCGATCGAGGTCGTAGGATTTGTCATTATTGTCTCCTGGTTCTAACCGCTGCCGGTGAATTCGGGCCGAGCGAATCCGCGAGGCTGGAACGCTCTCCAGCTCCGGTCTTCAATGGCCGTCTGAATCGAAGTCGGCGCCCGCGGGCGCGTTCCTAGGGATGCCTAGCTTTCTCTACCTGCTCGATACTGCCCCCACCTCAGGTTGAGGTTCACGCCAAGGGAAAGGAGTGGTTCGGGTGGATTGCCGCTGGGACCGGGCGCGCGCAGCAGGAAGTCGATCAGCTCGTTGCGTTCGCCCGCCAGCCAGTCGGCCAGCAGCTTCCCGGTGACGGTCCCGCGGGTTACCCCCAGGCCGTTGCAGCACAGGGCGCCATAGACGTTGGGCGCCAGCTCGCCGAAGTGCCCCATGTGGTTCCTCGACAGCGCCAGCGAGCCGCCCCAGGTGTAGTCGAAGCCGACTTCCGGGAGCATCGGGAAGCGCTGGCGGAACGAGGCGCGATGGCGTACGGCGAAGCGCTCAAGGTACTTCCCGGCGCTGCGTCCGTCAGGGTTGAAGCTGAAGCTGTTGCGGATCAGCAGGCGGTTGTCCGGGGTACGCCTCACCGTGGTGCCGTAAGGGTCGGCCGGGATCAGGCCCCAGTAGGGGCGCCCGCCGAGGCGGGCCTGCTCCTCGGCATCGAGCGGCCGGGTCAGGCTGGCGTAGGTGAAGATCGGCAGCATCCGCCCCTGGAGGAAGCCGAAGCTCATGCCGAAGGCGTTGTTGGCGAGGACCAGGCGGTCGGCCAGGATGCTGCCGTGGGGATGGCTCAGCAGGGTCCTGTCGCCATATTCCACGGCGGTGATCGGTGTGTGTTCGTAGAGGCTGACGTTGCCCGGCAGGCTGTCGGCCAGGCCCTTGACCAGGGCCGAGGGCTGCACCAGCAGGGTACCGGGGGTGAACAGGGCCTTGCGATAGAAAGCGGTGCCGATGTGTCCCGGGAGGTCGTCCGCCTCGATCACCTCGTAGGCCTGGCCGAGCCGATCGAGGCCGCGCCGGTAGGCGTCGAGCACAGCCACGCCGCGCGCCTCGACGGCCGCCTGGTACTTGCCGCAGGCCTTCATCTGGCAGTCGATGGCATGGCGCTGCACCTGTTCGCGGAGCAGCGACTGGCCGGCGAGATTGAGCTTCAGGCCGATCCGGGCGGTCGCTATGTCGCCGATGTAGTCGTCGGCGCCGATGTCGTGGGGCAGGTCGATGGCGAAGCCGGCGTTGCGCCCGGCGGTACCGAAGCCGACTTCCTGGGCCTCGACCAGGACGATCTCCTCGTCGGGAAAATGCAGCGCCAGCTGGCGCGCGGCGGCGAGGCCGGTGAAGCCGGCGCCGACCACCACCCAACGGGCGGCGCTCCTGCCGTAGTGGGCCGGCTTCGGCCGCCGCGGCGGGCTGAGGTGATACCAGCCGCAGGAACGGTCGTCGGCCGGAAGGTGGGTTACTTTCGTCATCGCAGGGACCTGACTCTTGTTATTGGAACCCGGTAACCATCCCCTGCGTGACCGCCTCCGCTTCTCGGGCGGGGCCGTGGCGCGGGGGCTCGCTAACCCTCGTAGACCAGCGCCACCTCCACTCCGGCCGGTGCCGCATACTCGGCCATGCGCCGGCGCGACAGCTCGAAATGCGCACGGACGATGTCCGCCGCCGCATCCGGATCGCGCCGCTGGATGGCATCGACGATCTGGTCGTGCTGGTCGCAGGCGAGTTCCAGGTCGCGTTGCATGTCGTCGGTGGTCGGATGGCGGTAGAAGATCTTGCCCAGCCGCGCATGGTCGATCAGCAAGCGGCGCAGGCTCGGCATGAGGTAGTCGTTGTGGGCCATCCTGCCGATCTCCAGGTGGAAGGCGTCGTTGTGGATGACGCGGTTTTCCACATGCTTCTCTTCGATGGCCTTGCGGAAATCTTCCTGGATCGCCTTGAGCGTCTCGATCTCCGCTTCGCTGGCATGGGTGGCCGCCAGTTGCGTGGTGGCGATGTAGATCAGCGGCGCGGCGAGAAAGAAGGCGTGCAGCGAGTCGTGGCTCATGGCCGCGACGCGCGGCGCACGGTTGGCTTCCAGTTCGATGTAGCCCTCGGCGGCGATCTGCCGCAGCAGTTCGCGCACCGGCGGGCGCGAGAGGCCGAACTCGTCGCACAGGGCGAGTTCGTCGACGACCGCGCCGGGCGCCAGTTCCATGCTCAGGATCCGCCGGCGCAGCGCATCGCCCAGCACCGCCTTGCGGTCGAAGGGGGCATCGGCGCTGTTCGAGTCGACGTCGGGTTGGGCTTTCATGGAGGCCTTTCTACTTGTCATGGGCTTTGTCTACAGTTTGTATAATGACTATAGGGTTCTGTTAGACAATATGTCTACAGGTTTTCGGGGCGTCTCCGCACCGTTCGTCCGCGCTGTTTCCGCTGACGCCGTGGCGTGTGAAAGGGGCAGCCCCCCGAGGGCGTATTTGAGCACATTCCCCCGGCGCGCCAGGGAGGCGCCAAGTCACATGGCTTGCGCATATGATGGAGCGCCCGGGGTTTTCGCCGTGACGGCAGGCGTCGCGGCCCGCTGGCCGGGAACAAGAAGAACAAGAGGCACGAATCGATGGAAAGAAGGCGTTTCAGCGCCGCCCTGCAAGGGCAGAACCTCAGGTTCACCGGGGCCGGGGAGGGGGGCTCGGCACGGGCGCGGGTGGGCTTCCTGCTGCTCGAACACTTTTCCCTGCCGGCCTTCACCCAGGCGCTGGACACCCTGGTGACCGCCAACCTGATCCGCAGCGAGTCCTTCGCGGTGAGCAACTTCAGCCTGAGCGGCGAGCCGGTGACCAGCGACCTCGGGTTGCTGATCTGCCCGGACCTGGCGCTCGCCTCGGCGGCGTTGCAAGGACTCGACCTGCTGGTGGTCTGCGGCGGTTTGCGCACGCCCCTGCGCTCGTCCGCCGCGCTGCGGGAAGCGTTGCAGGACGTGGCGTCGCGCGGCGTCGCCCTGGCCGGGCTGTGGAACGGTGCCTGGTTCCTCGGCGACGCCGGCCTGCTGGATGGCTACCGCTGCTGCATCCATCCCGAGCACCGCGCCGCCCTCGCCGAGATCGCCCGCAACAGCCAGGTGACCAGCGACAGCTATATGGTCGACCGCGACCGCCTGACCGCGGCCAGCCCCACCGGCGCCTTCAACCTGGCGCTGGAGTGGATCGCCCGGCGCCACGGGCGCGACCTGGTGGAGGCGGTGGTGGATATCCTCGCCTTCGAGGAGTCGCGCTACCGGCGGGTGCGCCCCGCCCTGCACGAGAAGATGAGCGAGCCGCTGCGCGAAGTGATCAACCTGATGTCGGCGAATATCGAGGAACCGCTCAGCCAGGAGCAGCTCGCCCACTACGTGGGGCGCTCGCGGCGGCAGATCGAGCGATTGTTCCAGCAGCAGCTCGGAACCACGCCGGTGCGCTACTACCTGGAGTTGCGGATCATCGAGTGCCGGCGCCTGCTGCAACATTCCGACCTGACCATGCTGGAGGTCCTGGTCGCCTGCGGCTTCGTCTCGCCCAGCCACTTCAGCAAGTGCTACACCGCCTTCTACGGCTACCCGCCGTCGAAAGAAGTGCGCTACGGCAACGTCCGCTCGACGAAATGAGGGCGTTCCGCCGGACGCGGCCGGCATGCTAGAACGGACCTTTCGCCCTGGCCTGCGGAGGTCCTGCGCCATGTCCCAGCCTTTTCTCTGGCGTCGCGTCAACGACTCGTCCGGTTTCGCCGAGCCGCGGGTGTTCATCCGTGTCTACCTGGAACCGGGCAGCATCGATGCGGCCATCGCTTTCTACGAAGACCTGCAGGGCGTCGCCCACGACATGCGCTTCGACTTTCCCGAGAAACGCCTGACACTCGCCGCGGTCGGCGCCTTCCTCCTGCTGGAGGGCAGCGACGAGGCGCTGGCGCCGTTCCGCAGCACCACCGGCACCCTGCTGGTGGACGACATCGAGCCCTATCACCGGCGGTTGCTGGCCGCCGGTGCGCAGATCATCTTCGGGCCGGCGCGCGCGCCCACCGGCGCCTGCTTCAATGCGCTGCTGCCGGACGGCACGGTGGTCGAGTTCGTCCACCACCGGCCGCAGCCGGGCGAGGCCTGAACCTCAGCCCTCGCGCCGGGCGGCGCAATCGTCCATGGCCGCGCCGATCGCCTGTTCGCCGCGGGCCAGCAGCGCTGCGCTGGCGCCGCGGATATCGCGGGCTTCCTTGTTCTGGCTGAGCTTGAACTTGCCGACCAGGCGGGTGATCTCGATTTCGATGCCGACGATCAGCCGGAGCATCTCGTCGATGTAGTCGGCGGGGCCGTCGGTCATTTTCCAGGGCGTTTCCTGGGTCGCCTCGTGGGTGCGGGTCAGGCGCGCCACCAGGCCGCGCACATAGCGTTCGTCGTCGCGGATCCGCACCCGGCCGTGGGCGTGGACCACCCGGTAGTTCCAGGTCGGCACCTGGCGGTGGTGCTCCTGCTTGCTCGGGTACCACTGCGGCGAGATGTAGGCATCGCCGGCGCGGAACACCACCAGCACCTCGTCGCCGTCGCGCAGCTCGCTCCAAACCGGGTTGTTGCGCGCGACATGGGCTTCCAGGGTGCCTTGCGCGCCCTTTTCCGGGCTCAGCTCGAACGGCAGGTGGTTGGCGTCCAGGCCCGCTTCGCCGTGGCTGACCAGCAGGCCCAGCGGATAGTCCCGGATCAGCGCGTGCAGCGCCTGCGGGTCGGACTCTTCGAAATGCGAAGGCAGGTACATGTTCTGTTCTCCTCGGGGACTCGGCCCTTATACGCTGTCGGTGGGTTCCGTCGCCACGCACAGCAGGCGCGAGTCGGCGCGCATGCCGGGCATCATCAGGCGCAATTCGTCGAGCAGCAGGCCGCCCGCTTCGTGCAGGGCCGCCAGCGGCATTTCCGGCAGGCTCTCGAGGATGAACCACATGCGCTGGGCGCTGGCGTCCAGGCGGGTGCGCACGCCCTGGCGCCAGTTCCAGCGGCGGCAGGTGACGCCGAGGTCGTCGCGCCAGACCACCTCGCCGGGGTCGGGGGATTCGTCGACCGCCTCGCCGTTCTTCAGGGTGTCGAAGGTCTCGCTGCCGTCGGCGACCACCAGGCGCGGCGTGCCGGCATAGGCGGCGAGGTTCTCGCCGCCTACCGGAATGGCGAATTGCACGCTGATGGCGTTGTACAGGTCCACCACCGGGTCGATGCTCGGCAGCCCACCGTCGCGCAGCGCACGCTTGCGCAGGGCTTCGGCGGAGCAGGGGGTGCGCTGCGGCTTGGCGCCGAAGCGGCGGAACGCCTCGGCCCAGGCTGCCAGGTGCGCCTCGGCCCAGTCCGGTTCGCCACGCGCCAGCGCCTGGCAGGCGCGCTCTACGGCGCGGTCGGCGATTTCCGGACGAACGATCGGCGCCGCCTCGACGGTGAGGCTCAGGGCGCGGAAACCGGGGGCGAGGGCGGCCACCTCGGCGGCGATGACGGGGAGGATCGGGGCGTGCTCGGGCATGGTCGTCTTCAGGGTTCGGTGAGATGGAGGGGGCGGGGCATTCGGCTTGGCCGGCGCGTAAAGCGGTAGGTGGATTTTCTACCATCCGGGCTCCGCCCTCACCATGAAATCAGCGAATGAATTATTAGCTGTGCTGATGATCGGGTGGTCGGGTTCAGCTGCGCTAATGGCGGGAGCGCCGTTCGCTTGCCGGCGAAGCCGGCGCCAGAGCCTTCCGCCGGCCGGGCGGGGCTGGACAGCGAGGCGCGAGGGGCGCAGTGTTCGAGCGGTCAGAACCGCCACCACCCGAGGTAGAACGCAGATGGCCAAGGCAGCCGATGTGGTTGTGCAATGCCTGGAAAACGAGGGCGTGCAGTACGTCTTCGGAATTCCCGGCGAGGAGAATCTCGACCTGCTGGAGTCCCTGCGCAAGTCGCAGATCCGGCTGGTGCTCACCCGCCACGAACAATCGGCCGGCTTCATGGCCGCCACCTACGGGCGCCTCACCGGCAAGACCGGGGTCAGCCTGTCGACCCTCGGCCCGGGCGCCACCAACCTGGTCACCGCCGGCGCCTACGCCTACCTGGGCGGCATGCCGATGCTGATGATCACCGGGCAGAAGCCGATCAAGAAGTCCAAGCAGGGCCGCTTCCAGATCCTCGACGTGGTCGGCATGATGCAGCCGCTGACCAAGTACACCCACCAACTGGCCTCCGCCGACAACATTCCCTCGCGGGTCCGCGAGGCGTTCCGCCTGGCCGAGGAAGAGAAGCCCGGCGCGGTGCACCTGGAGCTGCCGGAGGACATCGCCGCCGAGCAGACCGACAGCCTGCCCATCCCGCCGAGCCTGAGCCGCCGGCCGCTGGCGGAATACAAGGCGATCTGCGCCGCGGTGGAGAAGCTGCGCGCCGCGCGCAGCCCGATCCTGGTGATCGGCGCCGGGGCCAACCGCAAGATGACCGCCAAGGTCCTCAAGCAACTGATCGACAAGACCGGCATTCCCTTCGTCACCACCCAGATGGGCAAGGGCGTGGTCGACGAGCGTCACCCGCGCTTCCTCGGCAACGCCGCGCTGTCCGCCGGCGACTTCGTGCATCGCGCGGTGGAGGCGGCCGACCTGATCGTCAACGTCGGCCACGACGTGATCGAGAAGCCGCCGTTCTTCATGGTTCGCGGCGGTACCGAGGTGATCCACGTGAACTTCCGTTCCGCCGAGGTGGACCCGGTGTATTTCCCGCAGATCGAAGTGGTGGGCGACATCGCCAACGCCATCTGGCAGATCGGCGAGGCGCTGGACGATACCGCGCACTGGGACTTCACCCGCCTGCTGGCGATCCGCGAGGCCAACGAGGCGCAGGTCGCCGAAGGCGCCGACGACCCGCGCTTCCCGCTCTATCCGCAGCGCCTGGTGGCCGACGTGCGCCGGGCGTTGCCGTCGCAGGGCATCGTCGCCCTGGACAACGGCATGTACAAGATCTGGTTCGCCCGCAACTACAAGGCACACATGCCCAACACCGTGCTGCTGGACAACGCCCTCGCCACCATGGGCGCCGGCCTGCCCTCGGCGATGGCCGCGCACCTGGTCTACCCGGACCGGCCGATCGTCGCGGTGTGCGGCGATGGCGGCTTCATGATGAACAGCCAGGAACTGGAAACCGCGGTGCGGCTGAAGATGAACCTGACGGTGATCATCCTGCGCGACAACGGCTACGGGATGATCCGCTGGAAGCAATCGAACATGGGCTTCGCCGACTTCGGGCTGGACTACGGCAACCCGGACTTCGTGCACTACGCCGAGGCCTACGGCGCCCACGGCCACCGGGTCGACAGTGCCGAGGGCTTCCTGCCGCTGCTGGAGCGCTGCCTGGGCACGCCCGGGGTGCATGTGATCGATTGCCCGGTGGATTACTCGGAGAACGACCGCATCCTCAACGTCGAGCTGCGCGAACGCGCCCTGGCGGTCTGAACCGCCGGAGCGTCGCGCCGGCGTGCGTTCCGGCGCGACGGCTCAGAACAGCGACAGGTTGTAGCTGGCGATCAGGCGCACCTCGTCCACGTCGCGCGCCGAGCGCTCGAAGTCGGTGCGGTAGGTGGCGTTGCGCAGGCGCAGGCTGAGGTCCTTGAAGCGGCCGCTCTGCACGATGTACTTCAGCTCGATGTCGCGCTCCCATTCCTTGCCCTCGTCGCCGTTGGCCAGGCGGATATGGTCGCCGTTGACGTAGCGGGTCATGAAGCTCAGGCCGGGCACGCCGACGCTGCGCAGGTCGAAGTCGTAGCGCAGTTGCCAGGAGCGTTCCTCGGGGTTGGCGAAGTCGTTCACCTGCAGGTAGTTGGCCAGGTACGGATTGCTGCCGTCGAGGTAGGGCATCGAGCTGGCGCCGTTCATCCGCTGCCAGCCGGCGCTGAGCGTGTGGCCGCCCTGGGCGTAGGCGAGCAGCAGGCTGAGGGCGCGGTTGTCGATCTTGCCGGCGCGGGCCGCGCCGGCGTCCTCGCTGTCGAACCAGCGCAGGTCGGCGCTCAGCTTGCCGGCGCCGACCTGCCGCTTGCCCACGGCACCGAGGTAGCGCTGGCGATAGACGTTGCGCAGGCCGCCCTGGGCGTATTGCAGCAGCAGGCCGTCGTTGACCTGGTAGTCGAGTTGGTAGGCGTCGAAGCGGTTGCCGGTGGTGTCGCAGGCGTAGCGTTTGTTCTTGCAGTGCAGGCGGATGTCCTGGGCGTCGCTGGAGTCCCGCGCGGTGTAGCGCTCCAGGCGGGTGGCGGAGAACCTGAGCCCGGCGATCTCCTCGCTGGTCAGCTGGGCGCCGTGGAACAGGGTCGGCAGCAGGCGTCCGTCGTTGTATTTCAGCAACGGCATGTCCGGCAGCATCGCCCCGTACCTGAACTGTGTCTGCGAGAAGCGCATCTTGCCGGCAACGCCGGCCTTGGCGTACTGGTCGACCGAGCGACGCGGATCGTGGCCGCTGGAAGGCAGCAGGCCGCTGTTGCTGTCCGCGGGGCTGGAGTCGAGCTTGATCCCGAGCATCGCCAGGGTATCCACGCCGAAGCCCAGCGCGCCCTCGGTATAGCCCGAGCGCAGGTCGAGGATGAAGCCCTGCGCGGCTTCCTCGCGCTTGGAGGCGCCCTGCGGGTTGGCCGAGCTGCCGTCGCGGAAGTCGCGGTTGAAGTAGACGGTGCGCGCTTCCAGGCGCGCGCTGCCGTCCTCGAGGAAGGCGGCAGGGGCCGGGGCGACGAATCCGCCGCACAGGGCGAGGGCGCCCAGGCCGCGAAGGGTGCGGGGCGAACGGGGGGAAAACGGGGAGGACATGCGGTGACTCTCGACAGCGGGGGTAAAAAAGCGCGCGAAGGTGTCACAGATGGCCGGCGGGGTCTTTGCGACCTTGGTCTAGCCGAGAAGGCGCGCACGGATCGTCGGCCAGGCAGGCCTCTAGCGGGTCGGACGCAGCGTGCCGAAAGCGACGAAGAATCCTCCGCAGCCCCCTGTGAAACGCTGCCCCGCCCGTGCCAGCCTGATCGTCACGTTTGCGCCAGGATATCCGGAGGCTAGCGCTTCACGCAGACGAACAGGGCATTCCCGGAGCTGCCGGCCCAGGGCGTGATCCGTTCGTAGTCGTGTTCGAAGACCTGCACCTCGAAATGCGTCTGCAACAGGTGCTGCAGCTCGGCGAAGCCGAGGGCGACCATGGGGTGTTCGTCCTCCCAGGTCTGGGTCGTTCCGTCCGTGGTTTTCTCGATACCGAGGCGCAGCGCCTGGCGCTCGCCCTCGCCGCTGTAGTACCAGCCGGAACCGAAGGTGAAGCGGCTGCCTCGATGCTCCACGGAATGGCGGACGAACGCGCGATTGTCGATCTGCCCCTTGTCCACCGTGTTGAAACAGAACACGCCGCCATCCGCCAGTGCGCCATGCACGCTGGCCAGGCATGCGCGCAAGCGCTCCAGCCCTGCGTTGTAGTGGATCGAATAGAGGAAACAGGTGATCAGGTCCAGCGGCTCGTCCACCTGGAAGCCGGCCATGTCCTGCCGGCTGAAGTGCGCTTCGGGACAGCGCTGTCGGGCGAGGTCGAGCATCGGCTGGTTGATGTCCAGGCCGGCGCTGCGATAGCCGAAATCGAGGAAGTGCCGCACGTGAGGGCCGGTACCGCAGGCCAGGTCCAGGTGCCGCCGGCCCTGGTTGCCGAACAACTGGTGCAGGCGACGCACGCAGTGGCTCTGCGCCTGGTAGTCGATGTCGGCGCACATCAGGTCGTAATAGTGGGACAGGTCGGTGTACAGCGCGGTGGCGGACATGGGCGGCAAGGACCGGCGGCGAAGGGCGCGGCATGGTACCCCAGGCCCGGGCCTTGCCGGCGAAAAAACAGGCACCGGCCGGCGGATCGCGGGCGGACTTCAGTCGAAACGCGGCCAGTCGTCGGCGATCCTGCACCAGCAGGCCATCGATGCGACCTGGACATGCTTCTGTTTCGCCGCCGGGAAGGGCGTGTCCAGGCTGCCGAGGGCGACCGATACCCAGTCGGCGAACTCGCCTTCGCTCCTCGACCAGAACAGCGGCGAGCCGCAGCGCGAGCAGAAGCGCCGGAGCACGGCGGGTGAGGAGCGGAACGCGGCGAGCAGGTCGGCGCCGCGGTCGATGTGCAGGTCCGCGACGGGGACGCTGCCATAGCTGGCGAATGCCGCGCCATGGGCCTTGCGACACTGGCCGCAGTGGCAGTGAGAGAGTGCGCGCGGGGGCGAGGACAGTCGGTAGTGCAGCGCGCCGCACAGGCAACTGCCGTGGAAGGTCTGGCTCATCGGAGGGCGTTCCCGGATTCGCAAAGGCGGCGAGTCAAGCAGCCCTCGCCACGCTTGTCGAGCGCCTCCTCCGGTCGCGGGCTGTCGGTGCGGGCGTCGATGTCTGCTAGGCTCTGCCGTTTCACCCTAGGAGTATTTCCCCATGGCCCGAGCCACTGCCCGCCACATCCTGGTTTCCAGCGAAGCCAAGTGCAACGAACTGAAGACCGCCATCGAAGGCGGTGCCGACTTCGCCGAAGTCGCCCGCGAGCATTCCTCCTGCCCCTCCGGCCGCGACGGCGGCAACCTGGGCTCGTTCGGCCCCGGCCAGATGGTCCGCGAGTTCGACCAGGTGGTCTTCAGTGCGCCGCTGAACGTGGTCCAGGGGCCGGTGAAGACCCAGTTCGGCTACCACCTGCTGGAAGTCACCAGCCGCCAGGACTGAACGTACGGCGGCGCATAACGCCCCTCTTCCACGCGCCGATCCAGGCGTGGGGCGAATAACCGCTGCGCGGGATAGACGGCGGATAACGCCGTTGGCGTTATGCGCCCTACCTGTCCCGGACGACGAAAGAAGCCGCACTTCCAGGTGCCAATCCGGGCGTGGGGCGAATAACCATTGCGCGGGATAAACGGCGGATAACGCCGTTGGCGTTATGCGCCCTACCTGTCCCGGACGACGAAAGAAGCCGCACTTCCAGGCGCCAATCCGGGCGTAGGGCGGATAACCGCTGCGCGGGATAAACGGCGGATAACGCCGTTGGCGTTATGCGCCCTACCTGTCCCGGACGACGAAAGAAGCCGCACTTCCAGGCGCCAATCCGGGCGTAGGGCGAATAACCGCTGCGCGGTTATCCGCCGGTGCGCGATCGATAGCCTGGCTGGCCTCAGGGCGCGAAGTAGCGGGAGATCTGCGAATAGACGCCGCTGAAATCGGAGAAGTAGTCATTGCGCTGTGAGGTGGGCGCGCCGCAGTACGAGGGGCCGCCGTACAGGCCACCGCGCAGCTGGTAGGAGCCGTCGCCGGCGACGGTCAGCAGGCCCGAGCCGGACGAGCCGCCTTCGACCACCGCCGACGGCCAGTCGACGCGGGTCAGGGCGGTATGCCCGTCGTAGGTGACGCCCACTGCCGAGACGTTGCCCTGCGAGTACTTCTTGGCGTCGCCGCGCGGATGGTGGATGTCATGGCCGAGCGAGCCGTTGGCGATCGGCGTGGCGCTCCAGCCCTGGTAGAACACGCCGGCCGGCGGAGTGCGCTTGAGTTCCAGCAGCAGGGTGTCGCGCTTCGCGTCGCGGTGCAGGATATTCGCCCCGCCGGTCAGCACGGTGACGCTCTGGTTGATGGTCGAGGCGTCGCCGTAGCACTGGGTGGTGTTGTAGAACCAGATGGTCTGCAGCGTCGCGGCGGTGGCCTGGTCCTCGATGCAGTGCGCGGCCGACCAGAACAACTGGCGCTTGGGCGAGTTGCCGTTGTTCAGCAGGGTGCCGGTGCAGATGTAGCTGCCGCCGTCCGCCGAGCTGGTGAAGACCATCTTCGCCACCGCTGCGGTGGCGTTGTCGTAGGCCCGTGTGCCGCTCTGGGTCGCGCAGACCGCATCCACCTCGCAGCTGCCGCTGGCGCCGAAGCCGTCGCGGTAGCCGGCCTTGTACAGGGAGTCGGCGAAATACGATACCTGGGGTACCGACAGGCGCAGGTCGCCCGGTTGCAGGTTGGCCGGCAGCACCAGTTCGACGGTCAGGGTATCGCCCTCGATGACCGGGCTCCAGTAGGGACGGTTGAGCGAGAGGTCCTTGCCGCTGGCCTCGAAGATTTCCTTGCCGGCGCCGGCGAAGTGCAGCAGCACGTCGTCGGGCAGCGAGCCGCTGCGGGTTTCCAGGCGAATCGCGGCGCGCAGGCTGGCGGCCCCCGCGGCGCTGATCGGGAAGCGCGCGGTGTGGCGCCCGTCCGGGGTGTCGATCCATTCGAGGGTTGCCAGGTCGATTTCCGGAGTCGCCGTCTTCAGGCCCACGCCTACTTGCAGCGGCGTACCCGGTTTCGGCGCCAGCGGCGCGGCGCGGGCCACGCGGCGGGCGGGGGGCGCGGCGAAGTGAATGCCGGCCGCCGAGGTCGCCGCGTTGGGGTTGGCGAAGCGGGCGTGGCCGGTGCTCGCCGGAGAAGCCTGGAGCACGGCGACGTCGCCAGCCATTTCGCTCGCACCGGGCGCGGCCGAGGCCTGGCTCGCGCCCGCAGCCAGCGCGAGAACCAGGCATGCATTCAGGTACGTTCTCTTATGCATGAATCGACTCCTTCAGTTTGGGGAGGGCAACTTCCTTAATCGTTCGCGTGGCGAAAGATATGCAGGGGTGACGGAGTCGTTCAAATATTTTTTATATTCGTTTCTGCTAGCTATTAAATATGAAGAAGCGTTTATGGATAGCAGAATAGATAGCTATTCCCCTCACTTGTCATTGATGTTGGAGTGCTCTCTCTACCAACTAAAGTTTGGTCTGGAGTGCCGCTATAGAGCCTTCGGCTTGCTTCATAGAGGTGCTGGGTGTAGTGCGCGAGTGCTTTGCTGGTGCATCTGTCGATGTGATCGGGTTAACGAAATCCGGATTTTCAAGTTATCCGGTTTGACCAGTCCTGAATATAAGGCTGGGTGAATCTTTTATTCATCGCTCGGAAAACGTTCCGATGTCGGCTTGGTTGAATTCCAGGATATCCGGCTTATGGTCGTATCAGTCATCTTTATAATCGCGGGGCATATATAGAGCCCTGGCCGCTTACCATTACTCCAGGGTTTTCCAGGATACGCCTCCGTCTTTGTTTCAGAGCGGCGGATGCAACGGCGGCGCATGCCGCGCGATCAGTTCGGCGACCCACTCGATGAACACCCGCAGCTTGCCGCTGACGTGGCGGTTCGGCGGGAACGCCAGGTACAGCGGCATCGGCTCCAGGCTCCAGTCCTCGAACAGCGGCAGCAGCTCGCCGCGGGCGAGGGGCTCGCGCGCCATGTAGTGCGGCAGCCAGAGGATGCCCAGGCCGGCCAGCCCGGCCGCCAGGTAGGCGTTGCCGTCGTCCACCGCCAGCACATGACGGCCCGCCACCCGCAGGCATTCCTCGCCCCTGCGCATGGCGTAGGGCAGGGCCTTGCCGGTGCGCGCCCAGAGGAAGCCGACGATACGCTGGTGGCTGTCCTCCAGTTCGCGCGGGTGGCTCGGCACGCCGGCGCGCTGCAAGTAGGCCGGTGCCGCGTAGACCCCCAGTTGCAGGTCGCCGACCCGCCGCGCCATCAGCGACTGGTCGCGCAGTTCGCCGCCGCGGATGACGCAATCGACGTTCTCGTCGATCAGGTCGACGAGCCGATCGCTCACGCCCAGGTCGATCTGGATCTCCGGATAGCGCGCATGGAACTCGGGCAACGCCGGGATCAGCAGCAGCCGCGCCAGCGGGCTCGGTACGTCGATCCGGAGACGCCCGCGGGGCGCCAGGGCGGCGCTGGAGAGGCTGGTCTCGGCATCGTCCAGTTCCGCCAGCAGACGTACCACCCGCTCGTAGTAGGCGGCGCCGTCGGCGGTCAGGTTGAGCTTGCGCGTGGTGCGGTTGAGCAGGCGTACCCGCAGCCGCGCTTCCAGTTGCTGGACCAACTGGGTGACGCTGGTGCGGCTCATGTGCAGCGTCTCCGCCGCCTTGGTGAAGCTGCCGGTCTCCACCACACGGGCAAAGGCCTGCATCGCATCGAAACGGTCCATCGGGACTCCGGGTCGTCGGGGATTGTTTGGATTCTACAAACAGTCATGGCCAGGGTTGCGCGTTTATCCACGGCGCGCACGACCTTACCGTTCTTCCATCGACGATGACGGGGCCGGGAGCCCCAGGATGGAGGTATCGCATGACTGTACGCGACGTGGTTTTCCCCGCCGGCCGCCAGGCCCTCTACGAGCGCAACCGCTATTCCCCGGCGGTCCGCAGCGACGGCCTGCTGTTCGTCTCCGGCCAGGTCGGCAGCCGCGACGACGGCTCTCCCGAACCCGAGCTGGAGACCCAGGTCCGCCGCGCCTTCGACAATCTGAATGCGGTGCTCGCCGCGGCCGGTTGCGGGTTCGACGATGTGCTCGACGTCACCGTGTTCATGGTCGACGCCGAGGCCAACTTCGAGCGCATCTGGAAGATCGTCCCGGAGTACTGGGGCGAGGCGCCGTACCCCACGCTGACGGCGGTGGGGGTGAACTGGCTGTATGGCTTCAGCTTCGAGATCAAGGTGGTGGCGAGGTTGCCGGAGGGGCGGTGAGAGCCGATGCGCAGTGCCGGGGCCAGCTCGGCTAGCGCCGGGGCTCTGAGGGACGCCGCAGGCTTACCCAGGCCGGCGCGTGGTCGCTGGCGTGCTCCTCGCCGCGCACCCAGCGATCCACCCCGGCGTCTTCCAGGTGGTCCGCCAGGCTGGCGCTGAGCAGCAGGTGGTCGATGCGCAGCCCGGCGTCGCGTTGCCAGTGCTGGCGGAAGTAGTCCCAGAAGGTATAGAGGCGCCGGTCGGGGAAACGCTGGCGTAGCGCGTCCACCCAGCCCTGCCGCAGGAGGCGCTCGAAGCACTCGCGGGACTCCGGCTGGAGCAGGGCGTCCTTTTTCCAGGAGCGGGTGTCGTAGATATCGAAGTCGCTGGGCACCACGTTGAAGTCGCCGGCCAGCACCACCGGATGGCCGCTCTCCATCAGCTCGGCGGCGTGTCGGATGAGGTGCTCGAACCAGGCCAGCTTGTAGTCGAACTTCGGTCCCGGCTGGGGATTGCCATTGGGCAGGTACAGGCTGGCCACCAGCAGGCCGTCGACGGCCGCTTCGAGGTAGCGGCTGTGGGGATCGCTGGCGTTGCCCGGCAGGCCGCGGCGTACCTCCAGCGGCTGGCTGTCGCGGGCGAGGATGGCGACGCCGTTCCACGCCGACTGGCCCTGCCAGATCGCGCCGTATCCGGCCTTCTCCAGCGCCGCGGCGGGGAAGCGCGCGTCGGGCGTCTTCAGTTCCTGCAGGCAGACGATGTCCGGCGCTTCCCGCTCCAGCCAGGCCAGCAGCGCGGCCAGCCGGGTCTGGATGCCGTTGACGTTGAAGGTGGCGATCTTCAGGGTGTCCACCGGTCGCCTCCGCGAATGACGATCAGGCGGCCGCCTGCAGGGCTTCGCCGATGGCTTCGTTGAACGCCTGCAAGTCACCCGGGTTGCGCGAGGTGATCAGGGTCCAGCCGTTCGCCGGGCAGACTTTCACCCGCGTGTCGACCCAGTCCGCGCCGGCGTTGGTCAGGTCGATACGCACGCTGGAATAGGAGGTCAGGGTCTTGCCGCGGGCGACACCGGCGTCGATCAGCAGCCAGGGGCCGTGGCAGATGGCGGCGACCGTCTTGCCTGCGTCGCTGAATTCCCTGACCAGGCGCCGGGCCTCGCTGTCCTGGCGTAGGGTGTCGGCATTCACCGTGCCGCCGGGGACCAGCAGCAAGTCGTAGTCCTCGGCGCGCAGGCCTTGCAGCCTGGCGTCGGAATTGACGATCAGGTCCTTCTCGCTGTCGTGCACCCAGGTCTGCGCTTCGCCGCCCTCGATGGTCGCGTGGGTGACCGTGGCGCCCTGTTGCTTCAGGGTCTTCAGCGGTTCGAGCAGCTCGTCGCGCTCGATGCCGGTGTTGGCGGTGATGACCAGGACGTTCTTGCCTTGCAGCTTCGCGCTCATGGTTTTCTCCTCTGCTGGGGCGCCCGTGGCGGGCGCCGTGGCGTGACATGCAGGAGAGTGGAAAGCTGGAGCGCCGGGGAGTTCGAAAGATTTGCCGGGCGGTGGGCCGGATCCTTGGCCTGTCAGCCTCCGGCGTCAGCGGAACAGCAGCGAATGATGCGCCGCGCCACCGGTGCGCGCGCCGTCGCCCACCGCGATGGCGACGTTGCCGGCCGGCAGCGCCGCGTCGCCGCAGGCGAAGACGCCGGGAACGCTGGTTTCGCGCATGCCGTCGGTCCTGATGAACGGCCCGCTCGGGCCGTCCTCGAACTCGCAGCCGAGCAACGCCGCCAGCGGGCTGGCCATGCGCGTACGCGGCTGGGTGAACAACCCCGCGAGCGTAATCGTGCGGCCACTGGCCAGGGTCACGTCGGCGCGCGCGCCGCCCAGCGCGACCACGGCTTCGCGCTCGATCGTCACGCCGCGCCGGTCCAGCCTGGACATTTGCTCGGCATCCGGTTCGAAGACGCCGTTGAGGAAAAAGGTGGTCGCTCCCCAGTCGGGCAACATCAGGGCGTGGTGGATGGCCAGCGGCGAGGCCGCCAGTACGCCAATCGGCCCGCCGTCCAGTTCGTAGCCGTGGCAATACGGGCAATGGAACACGTGCCGTCCCCAGCGCTCGGCAAGACCGGGGATCTCCGGCAGCTCGTCGGCGACCCCGCTGGCGAGGATCAGCCGGCGCGCGGTGAAACGTTCTCCGTTGGCGGCCTTCACCACGAAACCGTCCGCCTCCTTCTTCGCCGCGACGGCGGCTTCGGACAGCCACTCGACGCTGGGATAGGCCAGCAACTGCGCGCGGGCGTCATCGGCGATGGCCGCCGGATCGCGGCCGTCCTGGCCGAGAAAGCCGTGGGAGGCCCGGGCGAAGCGGTTGCGTCGCAGTCCCGTATCCATCACCAGCACCCTGCGCCGCGCCCGCGCCAGTTGCATGCCCGCGGAGATGCCGGCGTAGCTGCCACCCACGATGATCACGTCGAAAGTCATGGCGTATCTCCCATTCGGATAGTCACGAAACAACGTAAGTTTCATGAGATGCGCTTGTCAACGCTCTCGTAACTTTTTCTGTAGCGAGACATACTCATGGTCTTTCCGTCACGAGCCCGCCGTTCATGAGAAACGACACCCGCCTCTCGCGCATGCTCCATGTGCTGATCCATATGGCCCGCCACGAAGGGCCGGCGACGTCCGAAGCCATCGGGCAGATGCTCGGCACCAACCCGGTGGTGGTGCGACGGACCATGGCGCTGCTGAAGAACGAAGGCTACGTGAGTTCGGAGAAGGGCCATCGCGGCGGTTGGCGGCTGGCCAAGCCGTTGGCGGACATCACCTTGCTGGATATCCACCAGGCGCTGGGAGCGTCCTCGATCTTCGCCATCGGCCTGTCTACCGATCATCCGGAATGCCTGGTCGAGCAGGCGGTCAACGAAGCGCTCGGCGAGGCGTTCGAGGCGGCGCAGGCGTTGCTCCTGGAGCGCCTGGGGAGCGTCACGCTGGAGCAGTTGGCGAGCGAGTTCGAGCGCCGCTATCGGCCCTGCTGAGGCGCCTCGAAGGGCCGTTCGGACACCGCCGCCGCGCCTGCGGAGGCACGCCGGCGGTCCGGGATCAGAGCGAGTACTTCACCGTGAACATCAGGTTGCGCGGCTCGCCGTAGTTGAGGTTGCCGAAGTCGATGCCGCTGTAATAGTACTTGTCGAACAGGTTGTTGAAGTTCAGCCGCGTGTCGATCCGTTCGTTGACCTTGTAGCCGAGCATGGTGTTGACCACGGTGTAGCCGCCCTGCTGGAAACCGGTGCTGCTGTCCTCGGTCTTGCTCTGGGTGGCCAGGTCGCCGCCGACGCGCCATTTGTGCAGTTCGCCGGGTAGCGTATAGCTGGTGGCGAGCTTGAACAGGTGGCGTGGCTTGGCCGCGTCGAATGGCTTGCCCTCGTTGGCCTTGTTGCTGTCGTGCTTGTACTTGGCGTCGACGTAGGTATAGCCGGCCATCATCTGCCAGTCGTCGCTCAGCGCACCGCTCAGCTCCAGGTCGACGCCCTGGCTGCGGACCTTGCCCGAAGCGCGCGAGCAATAGCGCGAGGTGGGGCTGAAGGGGCATGGCGAGGGGCCGCCGACGTCCTCGGTGGCGCGGTTTTCCTGGTCGATCTGGAACAGCGCGATCTGCGAATTGAGCGCGCCGCCGAAGTGTTCGCCCTTCAGGCCGATCTCGTAGTTCTTGCCGGTGATCGGGTCGAGCAGGCCGCCGCCGGCGTCGAAGTTGCTCTGCGGCTTGAAGATGTCGGTATAGCTGGCGTAGACCGAGTAGGTCTGGTTCAGGTCGTAGATCACCCCGGCATAGCGGGTGACGTTGCGGGTGACCTTGTAGCTGTCGGTATCGGCGTCGGCCTTGTACCAGTCCAGGCGCCCGCCGAGGATCACTTTCAGCGGGTCGGCGAGGTTCAACCGGGTGGTGAGGTAGGCGCCTTTCTGTTCCTGGTCGAGCTTCATGCCCCACAGGCTGGTGTTCAGCCTCGGCTTGAGAGTCGAGCTCGGGTCCCACTGGGTCGGGTCCATCGGCCCGGTGGGGGTGCCGTCCTTGTTGAACAGGCTGCCCCAGCCGCCGTGGCCGTCGAAGCGTTCCTGGCGATAGCTGGCGCCGACCACCAGCTCGTGCTCGCGGCCGAGCAACTGGAAGGGACCGTTGGCATAGGCGTCATAGCTGTCGTGGTCGTCGGTGTAGCTGTAGTCGCCGGGGTTCTGGGTCATGCTGGCGCAGCCGGTGGTCGAGTAGTAGCAGTCGTTGTACAGCCCGAGCATGTTGATTCGCGCCCACAGCTTGTCGGCGGCCAGCTTCATCTGCCAACCGTTGGCGAAGCGGTGGGTCAGGTCGCTGAACAGGTGGGTGGTGTCGGTATCCCAGTAGGACCAGTCGGCGCCGTAATAGGACGAGCGCTTGAGGTCCAGGTGGCGGCCGCCCAGCGGGCTGGGCAGGCCTACCCAGTTGTCGTTGCGGTTGTCGTTCTGGTTCGAGGCGCCGATGGCGAAGGTGGTGTCCGGGCTCAGGTCGGCTTCGGCGATCCCGTAGAACACGCCGCGTTCGCTGCTGACGTGGTCCTGGAAGCTGTTGCCTTTCTGGTAGGCGACCACCGCGCGGCCGCGCAGGGTTCCTTCGCTGTTCAGCGGGCCGGAAACGTCGGCCTCGCTGCGATAGCGGTCCCAGGTGCCGACGCTGCCTTGCAGGGAGGCGCGGAAGTCCTGGGTCGGACGCTTGCGCACCATGTTGATCGCCGCCGCCGGGTTGCCTGCGCCCTGCATCAGTCCGGTGGCGCCGCGCACCACTTCGACGCGGTCGAACATGGCCAGGTCGGCGGCGGAAATGACGTCCTGGGTATAGGTGGAAATGCTCGTCGGCAGGCCGTCGTACATGATGTTGTCGACGTCGAAGCCGCGCGCCGCGTACTTCACCCGGGCCGGCCCGTACTGTTGCACGGTGAGGCCGGTGACGCCCTTCACCGCGTCGTTGAGGTCGCGCATGCCCTGGTCGTCCATGCGCTGGCGGGTGACCACGCTGACCGACTGAGGGGTCTCGCGGATCGACATCGCCAGCTTGGTCGAGGTGCGCATCGCCCGCGTGGTGTAGGAGCCGCTGTCTTCGGTGATGGCGGCGGTGGCCGGGTCCTGGGTGGCGACCACGCTGAGCGCGCCGAGGTCGACGCTGTCGCCGGGGGCGATGCCGGCACCTGTCGCCGCGGCCTCGACCCAGGCGTCGCCGCCCCGTACCTCCCCGCTCAGTCCGGAACCTGCGAGCAGACGCTGCAGTGCCTCGCTTGGCTCCAGCGTGCCGCGTAGGGCCGGTGCGCGCCGGTCGGCCACGGCCGCGCGGTCGAAACGGATGCGCAGGCCGCTGGCGCCCTGCAATTGCTCGAGGGATGCGGCCAGGGGCTGGGCGGGAAGGTCAAGGGCGATGGGAGCGGCCTGGGCGGCCAGGGAAAGCGAGGAGAGACCGAGCAATAACGCACTGGAAACGACGTGTTTCATCTGCAGTGTCCTGGATGGCGGCGCAGGCAGGCCGTTGGCGCGACCGGCTGCGTTTCTTGTTTATGTGGGAAACCGGCGTAGGAATTCGCGGCGGGGCAAGTGTATGTAAATGTAAAAATGGAGTAAATGATAGAGATTATCGTTATCAGCAGTATTCGCAGGAATCCGATGAACTGCGTCCTGCCAGCGGCTGACGGGGATTTCCGCTGGATACCTCCCGTGAAGGCCGTCTGGATTCGTGACTCCAGCGCAAATGAATTTGCTCGATTCGGGTCTTAATCGAAGAGATGTAAGCCGCCACACTGCGCTTCATTCGAGCCATCCCGCCCACGGAGCGCAGCCATGTCGTCCACCATCCACCCCCTCCCGTCCTTCGGTCTCGGCACCTTCCGCCTTACCGGCCAGGTCGTCGTCGACTCGGTGCGCAGCGCCCTCGAACTGGGCTATCGCGCCATCGATACCGCGCAGATCTACGGCAACGAGGCGGATATCGGCCGCGCGATCGCCGAGAGCGGCGTACCGCGTTCCGAGCTGTTCCTCACCACCAAGGTCTGGGTCGACAACTACGCCCGCGAAAAGCTGCTCGCCAGCCTGCGCGAGAGTCTGGAGAAACTGCGCACCGACCGGTTGGACCTGGTCCTGATCCATTGGCCGGCACCCGGCAACGGCGTCGAGCTGGCGGAGTACATGGCGGCGCTGGCGGAAGCCAAGTCCCTGGGCCTGACCCGGCGGATCGGCGTCTCCAACTTCAACATCGAACTGACCCGCCAGGCCATCGCCGCGGTCGGTGCGGGCGAGATATCCACCAACCAGATCGAACTCAGCCCTTACTTGCAGAACCGCGCGCTGACCGCCTACCTCGAGGAGCAGGGCATCGCGGTCACCTCGTACATGACCCTGGCCTACGGCAAGGTGCTGAAGGACCCGACGCTGGCCGGGATAGCCGCCAGGCACCGGGCCACGGTCGCCCAGGTGGCGCTGGCCTGGGCGATGCAACTGGGCTACGCGGTGATTCCGTCCTCGACCCGCCGCGAGAACCTCGCCAGCAACCTGCTGGCGCGCGACCTGCGCCTGGACGCCGAGGACATGGCGCGCATCGCCGGCCTCGAGCGTAACGGCCGCGAGGTCAGTCCGCAGGGCCTGGCGCCGGCCTGGGACTGAGAACCGCGTCGAGGGTCCGCCGCGCCGAGGCTCCGGTCGCGCGGCCGGTTCAGAGCTCGATGCGGTATTCGATCACCCCCGGCTTGTCCGCCACCCAGTCGTACAGGCGCTGCGCCCTGTGGTTGCTTTCCTGGGTATGCCAGTAGAGCCGCGCGCAGCGACGTTCCTCGGCCTGCCGGCGGACGTACTCGATCAACTGCTTGCCGATCTGCTGGCCGCGCACGTCGGGCGAGACATAGAGGTCTTCCAGGTAGCAGACGTCCTGTGCCGCCCAGGTCGAGCGGTGGTAGAGGAAGTTGACGATGCCATGCAGGCGGCTACCGTCGGTGGCCACGGCGCAGTGCATCGGTTCGCCCTCGTCGAAGAAGCGCCGCCAGGTGGCCTCGGTGGCCTGTGCCGAGAGTTCGACTTCATAGAACGCCTGGTAGGCCTTCCAGTATTCGAGCCACTGCTCGAAGTCCTCGTGTGCCACGGGGCGTACCGATACCAGTGTGTGCAGGGATTGCATCCAGTGCTTCCTTCTTTGGCTTGATGGGGCGATCCGGCGGAGGCCGGGACCGAGGGTCTTGACCCGGCTGTTTTTATAGCCGCCTAATGGCTTGCCATACCCCACCAATTAGATAATCGAGGGCAGACCATTTGTTCAGGCAGTCACTGCTCGAGTCGGTCAAGGCGCGCCTCCTCCATCCACAGCTCCAGGCCCTGCCGCTGCATGCGCGAATCCAGCGTGCGATCCGCCAACTGATCCTCGACGGTGCGCTGGCGCCGGGCAATCCGTTGCCGGCCTCGCGGGCGCTGGCGCAGTCGTTGGGGGTATCCCGCGACACCGTCGAAGCGGCCTATTCGCACCTGCATGCCGAGGGCTTCATCGAGCGTCGGGTCGGCAGCGGCAGCGTGGTCGCCGCGGCTACCCGGCTGTCCCCCGGCCGGCGCGGCGCGGGCGCTCCACGACGGGGCGGCGGCGCGCCGCGACTGAGCCGGCGTGGCGAGGCGATGCAGGCTGGCGGCGGGGTTCGCGAGCAGCTCGTCCCGCGCCCCTTCGCTCCCGGCGTGCCGGAGACCCGCACCTTTCCCCTGGCGACCTGGGAGCGCCTGCAGCGCCAGGTCCTCAAGGAATACGGCGCGCGCGCCCTGACCCATGGCGACCCGCAGGGTGCCGAACCGCTGCGCCAGGCGATCGCCGACTACGTCAACCTGGAGCGTGGCGCACGGGCCACGGCCGACCGGGTACTGGTGCTGACCAGTTCGCAACAGGCGCTGGGTCTTTGCGCCAGCGTGCTGCTCGACGCCGGCGAGCGGATATTCGTCGAGGACCCGGCCTACTACGGCGCGCGCAAGGCCTTCGAGGCCGCAGGCCTGGAGTGCCTGCCGGTCCCGGTCGACGAACAGGGCCTGCGGCCCGAGCCGATCCTCGCCCAGCCGCAGGCGGCGCGGGCGCTGTGCCTGACCCCGTCGCACCATTACCCGACCGGCGTGACCCTGTCGCTGGAGCGCCGCCTGGCGCTGATCGAATGGGCGCAGCGGCAGCAGGCATGGATCATCGAGGACGACTACGACAGCGAGTTCCACTACGCCGGCCGGCCCACCGCCTGCGTGCAAGGCCTGGACGCCCACGAGCGGACGCTCTACATCGGCACGTTCACCAAGTCGCTGTTTCCCGGCCTGCGCATCGGCTACATGGTCCTGCCGCCGGCGCTGGTGGCGCCGATGACCGTCGCCCGCTCCCTGCAGGACGGGCACAACGCCTCGCTGGCGCAACTGACCCTGGCGCGCTTCATCGCCGGCGGCCATTTCGGCGCCTATGTGCGCGGCATGCGCAATCTCTACGGCGAGCGCCTGGGATTCCTCGCGGAGCGGGTGGGCAAGCGTCTGGGCGGCCTGGTCGAGCCGCGCGTGCCGGCCGGCGGGCTACAGATGCCCGGGCTGCTTTGCGCGGGAATCGACGAAACGCGCGCCATCGCGGCGGCATACCGCGCCGGTGTCGAGCTGGTCGGGCTCAGCGCCCTGCATCTCGCCGCGCCACCGCGAGCGGGTTTCCTGATGGGCTTCGCCGCCTACACCACGGACGAGCTGGAGGCGGCGGTCGGGGTCCTCGCGAAGACCCTGCGCGGTTTGCGTGCGAATCCCTAGGCCGCCGGCAAGCGCTCAGTCGCGCAGGGCGTAGACGTAGGCATCGACCTGGGCGCCGTCGGCCAGCGTTACCCGGGTCGCCACGCGCCGGTATTCGGTGCCTTCGAATTCATCCAGCGCGGGCCAGTGCTCGGCGAGGCGGTCGGAGACGAACACATGGCCGTGGATTTCCTCGCCGTCGGCGTCGATCGCCAGGCCCGGAAAGCCCATCCCGGCACCCCAGCCCTTTTCCAGCAGGCGACCGCGGAGGCTGGCCGCCTGCCATTGCCCGCCGATCTTCTGCATCAGGTGTTCGTTGGGACGGCCGGGGCCGAGGCTGCCGTAGACGAAGAGTCGCTGCATCGATAACTCCCTTGAACGGAAGAGCGTGGGCGCAAGACGCGAAGCCTTCCGCCCGCGCCTTTCACTTGCTTGCCAGCGGTGGAGTACGCGGCGGCACGATACGCCGCGAGCCGGTCGACTCGAAGGCCGCGGCGAAGCGCAGCAGCGCCGAGTCGTCGTAGGCGCGGCCGGCGAAGGTCAGGCCCACCGGCATGCCGATGTCGGCCATCACCCCCATCGGTACGGTGACCGTCGGCACGCCGAGGTGGCGGATGGCGAGGTTGCCGTTGGCGACCCAGACACCGTTGCTCCAGGCGATGTCGGCCGAGGCCGGGTTGACGTCGGCGTCCGCCGGGCCGACGTCGGCGACGGTGGGGAAGAGCACGGCGTCCAGGCGCAGGCGTCGCATCCACTCCTCGAGGTCGATCCGCCGGGTTTCCTCGAGGCCGCGCAGGCCATCGGGGAGGGTCGCGATCCGGTCCCAGGGCTTGATGCCGCGCTCGGCCATCCGCACGTATTCGTCCATGCCGGCGGCCAGGTCGCCCTCGCGGTTGGGCAGGGTGCCGGGGTCGTGGGGGAAGATCTGCGGGCCGTCGACATCCGCCAGGCGGTTCAGCTTCGGATCGCCATTGGCGCGCAGGAAGTCGTCGAAGCCCCAGGCCGAGAGTTCCCACAGCTCGTCGTGGAGGAATTCCTTCGACACCAGGCCGCGGTTGAACACGGTGGGCGCGCCGGGTCGGTCGCCTTCGCAGTTCGACACCAGCGGGAAGTCCACCTCGATCACTTCGGCGCCGGCGGCTTCCAGGGCCTTGCGCGCCTGTTCCCAGAGGGCGATGACCGAGGGCCGGGTATGGATGCGCTGGCCGGTCGGGCCGCCGATCCCGGGGGACTCGCTGGTGCCCGCATCGGGGTCGGCGTTGATGAACATGCGCGGCACGCCGAAGCGCTTGCCGGCCAGGGCCTCGGCGCCTGCGGCCAGGGCCGGGTAGCTCGCCGGGCGTACCTCGGAGGCCTTGGGGATCGGCACCCAGGGCTGCATGCGCCAGAGGTCGCCGCGGGTATCGGGATCGTCGGCGACCACTACGTCGAGGATTTCCAGCAGGTCGGCCATGCTCCGCGCATAGGGCACCACCACGTCCATGGTCGGCGTCAGCGGCCAGTTGCCGCGCACCGAGATCACCCCGCGCGAAGGGGTGTAGGCGCACAGGCCGTTGTTCGACGCCGGGCCGCGCCCGCTCGACCAGGTTTCCTCGGCCAGGCCGAAGGCGGCGAAGCTGGCCGCGGTGGCGGTGCCGGCGCCATTGGAGGACCCCGAGGCGAAGGGCGCGGTGAGGTAGGCGGCATTGTACGGGCTCTCCGCGCGGCCGTAGACGCCGCGCTGCATGCCGCCGTTGGCCATGGGCGGCATGTTGGTCTTGCCCAGGCAGATCGCCCCGGCGGCGCGCAGGCGCTCGACGGTGAAGGCATCGCGCTGGGCCACCAGGTCCTTGAACGCCGGGCTGCCGGAAGCCGCGGTGAGGCCCTTGACCAGGTAGCTGTCCTTGGCGGTGTAGGGAATGCCGTCCAGCGGACCGAGGGGCTCGCCACGCGCCCGTCGGGCGTCGGAGGCCTGCGCTTCGGCCAGCGCATCGGGATTGCGCACCACCACCGCGTTCAGCGCGGTGGGCGTGCCGGGTGCATCGTAGGCGTCGATCCGCGCCAGGTAGGCCTGGACCAGTTCGACCGCCGTGGTACGACCGGACTCGAGCGCGTCACGCAGCTCGGCGATGGAAACCTCGGTGACCTCGATCATGCTGTCACCGCCTGGCGAATGGAGAC
This sequence comes from Pseudomonas aeruginosa, assembly GCF_001457615.1. Taxonomy (GTDB): domain Bacteria; phylum Pseudomonadota; class Gammaproteobacteria; order Pseudomonadales; family Pseudomonadaceae; genus Pseudomonas; species Pseudomonas aeruginosa. The sequence goes on from NZ_LN831024.1 coordinate 831,829, forward strand.
GGGGAGACCGTTAGCGACGCTCATCATCGTTCCTCTTGTTCTCTGCTTGCTGCGACGGGGGCCGCGAGGCGGCCGGGTCGATACAGGGGATGCAGTGTACATCCTGGCCGGCGCTCGCGGCTTCCCTGGCGGGGCGCGGCAACGGCCTCGCAGGTCCTGGCCAGTGTCTGGGGTTGCCGCCGAAGCGCGGCGTCGGAGAACGTCCGCGGGCTGTCGCCGGCCGCCGGCGAGGCGTAAGGTGCGGCGTCGGGGGGACCATTTCACACAGGGGAATCGTCATGACGAATCATCGTACCGCGCTGGTCACCGGCGCCACCCGTGGCATCGGCCTGGCCCTGGCCAGGCGCTTGGCGGCCTCCGGCTGGAGTGTAGTGGGCATCGCCCGCCATGCCAGCGACGACTTTCCTGGGCGTCTGCTGTGCTGCGACCTGGCCGATCCTGCGCAAACCGCCGAGACGCTGCGCGGATTGCTCTCGGAAAGCGCCGTGGATGCCTTGGTCAACAACGCCGGGATCGCCTTGCCGCAAAGCCTGGAGAACCTCGACCTGGCCGCTCTGCAACAGGTCTTCGACCTCAACGTGCGGGTCGCCGTGCAGCTTGCCCAGGCCTGCCTGCCGGGGCTCAAGCGTTCGCCGGCGGGCCGCATCGTCAACCTGTGCAGCCGGGCGATCCACGGCGCCCGCGAACGCACCGCCTACGCCGCGGCGAAGAGCGCGCTGGTCGGGGTGACTCGCACCTGGGCGCTGGAGCTGGCGCCGCTGGGCATCACGGTCAACGCGGTGGCGCCCGGGCCGATCGAGACCGAGCTGTTCCGCCAGACCCGCCCGGTCGGCGGCGAGGAGGAACGGCGGATTCTCTCGACCATCCCCATGCAGCGGCTCGGGCGGCCGGACGAAGTGGCCGCGCTGATCGAGTTCCTGCTCAGCGAGGGCGCTTCGTTCGTCACCGGCCAGGTGATCGGTGTCGACGGCGGCGGCAGCCTGGGCGGTCGTTGAGGCCGGGGCTCAGATCCGGCGGCTGCGCAGCAGTAGCCAGAGCAGGTAGAAACCGCCGAGCAGGCCGGTCATCAGGCCGATCGGCAGGTTGGCGACGTATGCCAGGCGCTGGCCGAGCAGGTCGGCGGCCAGCAGCAGGACCGCGCCCATCAATGCGCCGGACAGCAACGGCACCCCGGCCGAGCGGGTCAGGCGCCGGGCCAGTTGCGGGCCGGCCAGGGCGATGAAGGCGATGGGGCCGGCCGCGGCGGTGGCGATGGCGGTCATGCCGACGGCGACCAGGACCATCTGCAAGCGCACGCGCTCCACCGCCACGCCGAGCTGGGCGGCGCTGGCATCGCCCAGCTCCAGCACTTCCAGGCGACGACCGTGGTACAGCGCCAGCGGCACGCTGGCGAGCAGGCCCAGCGCTGCCGGGACGACGTGCGACCAGGTCCGGGTGTTCAGCGAGCCGGCCAGCCAGAGCTGGGCGTACATCGCCTGGTCGAGGTTGCCGGTGACCAGCAGCAGGCTGTTCAGGCCCGACAGGCTGGCGCCGACACCGATGCCCACCAGCACCAGGCGGTAGCCGCCGGCGGTGGCGCCCCGGCGCGCCAGCAGCACCACCGCCAGCGCCGTGCAGAGGCCGGCGGCCAGCGCCGCCAGCGAGGTGGCCAGCGGGCCGGCATCGAACAGGATGATCTGCACGATGGCGCCGCTGGCGGCGCCGGTGGTGAAACCGATGACGTCGGGCGAGCCCAGCGGATTGCGCGAGATCGACTGGAAGATCGCCCCGGCCATGCCCAGCGCGGCGCCGACCAGGCAGGCGGTGAGCACCCGTGGCAGGCGTACGCGCTGGACGATGCGCTGGGCGGTGGGGTCCTGGCCCTGGCCGAGCAGGCTGGCGAACACCTCTGCCGGGCCCAGCGCCAGGCTGCCGGTCCCCAGCAGCGCCGCCGCCAGCGCCAGCCCGACCCCCGCGAGGACCACGCAGGCCAGCGCCGCCCGTGGCCGCCAACGCAGCGACAGGGAGCCCAGGCGCAGGGCGTGGAGACCGTTCACAGGCGGCTCAGGCGGAAGCGCCTGACCAGGACGATGAAGGCCGGTCCGCCGAGCAGCAAAGCGACGATTCCGGCGGCGATCTCCGCCGGCGCCGCCAGCAGCCGCCCGAGGATGTCGGCGCCGAGCAGCAGGCCGGCGGCGATCAGCGCCGAGAAAGGCAGGATCCAGCGCTGGTCCGGTCCGGCCAGCAGTCGCGCGAGGTGCGGGGCGACCAGGCCGACGAAGGCGATCGGCCCGGCCAGGGCGGTCGCCGCGCCGGCCAGCAGCATCACCGCCAGGCAGGCGAGCAGCCAGGTCAGGCGCAGGTCGACGCCGAGCGCCCGGCCGATCTCCTGGCCCAGGGCCAGGGCATTGAGCCTGGCGGCGAGGGCGAAGGCGGCGGCCAGCCCGGCGCCGATGGCCAGGCCCGGCCATCCGAGCAGGGCGAAGCCGCTGCCGGAAAGCGAGCCGGCGGCCCAGTGGCGGAAGCGGTCGAAGACTTCCGGCGGGGCGTTCAGCACGATGATCCCGGTCAGCGAGGCGAGCATCACTGACAAGCCGGCACCCGCCAGCACCAGGCGCACCGGGTTGGTGCCGGTCTCGCGGGCCTGGCCGAGAAGGAATACGGCGATGCCGGCCAGGCCGGCGCCGAGGAAGGCGCAACCGAGGTACTGGCCCATGCTCGCCAGGTCGAACAGCGCGACCCCGACGATCACCGCCAGCGCCGCGCCGGCGTTGATCCCCAGCAGGCCGGGTTCGGCCAGCGGATTGCGCGTCAGCGCCTGCATCAGCGCGCCGGCCACTCCCAGCGCCGCGCCGGCCAGCAGCGCCACCAGGGTGCGTGGCAGGCGCAGTTCGCGTACCACCAGGTGGCGATCATCGTGCGGATCGACGGCTTGCAGGGCGTCCAGGGTGACCGCCAGGGGCACCGGCCGCGAGCCCAGCGCCAGGCTGGCCAGGGCCGCCAGCGCGAGCAGCAGCGCGCCGGCGAGCAGGCCCCAGGCGCGCAGGCGCCGGCGGCGCATCGGGGACGCCTGCATGAGCGGACTTCCGGCGAACGGGCGCATGGCTCAGCGGAAATGGCGGGCGACGTTGTCGATCATCTGCCGTCCCGAGTAGTAGTCGATGCGGAAGGAACTGGGGCCCAGGGCGTACACGCGCTTTTCGCGGACCGCCGACAGGTTGGCCAGCACCGGGTCGGCGAGGAACGCCTGCACGTCGTCGTCGCTGGCGCCGAGCAGGAACACGCTGTCGCCGGCGATGGCGGCGGGCAGGTTTTCCCGCGAGATGAACTGGAAGTCCGAGGCGCGCGTCACCTTGCCCGCCAGCGCCTCCGGCAGTTCCGCCACCTGGAAGCCGAGGGCCTCGAGCAGGCGTGCCTGGGGGCTGGCCTGGCGGCCGATGGAATAGCTGCCGGCGATGTTGTAGCCGACCACGCTGACCGGGCCCTGCGGCGGCGCGATGGCCGCGGCGACTTCGGCGGTGTAGGCGTCGAAGCGCTGGATGGCGGCCTGCGCCTGGCGTTCCAGGCCGGTGTGCCGGCCCAGCTCGGTAGCCAGTTCCTGCCAGCTGTGTTTCGAGTAGTCGACCACCAGCGTCGGTACGCCCTGCGCCTCCAGCTCCGCACGGTATGGCGCGGCGCTGTCGGCGCCGGTGGCGGAGGCGACCAGCAGGTCCGGATCCTGGGCGATCACCGCTTCGATGTCGAAGCGCAGGTTGCGGTAGAGCACCTCGACGCCACGTTGGTCGGCGACCTTCGCCCATTGCGAGAAGAAGCCCTTGGCGTCGGTCAGGCGACTGGGCGTGGTGGCGGCGCTGGCCACCAGCGGTGCGTCCATCGCCAGCAGGATGCCGGTGACGCTCGGGGTGGTGGAGACGATCCGCGCCGGCTTCGGCTCCCCGGCCGCGGCGAGGGTGGCGAACAGGCTCAGGGCGAGGGCGAGTAACGGCAGGGCGGAGCGGCGGCGGGTCGGCATGAAGGCTGTTTTCGCTGTAGGGGAAGCCGGGCGGACGGATTCATATGATAATGCTTCTCATGCAGTCTATTCCATAATGTAGAATCGATTCCACATATTCGAGCCATTCTTATCCAGGAACCTCCCATGACCCATCGCCTGCACGCGGACGCCGTGACCTTGCGCCGCGACGCGCGGACCGTTTCGCGGAATCTCTCGCTGGCCATCCCCGAGGGTTCGTTCAGTGTGATCGTCGGGCCCAACGCCTGCGGCAAGTCGACCCTGCTGGCGGCATTGTCGCGCCTGTTGGCGCCGGCCGAGGGCCGGGTGGTGCTGGACGGCAGGGATATCCACAGCCTGCCGGGACGGGAAGTGGCGCGGCGTCTCGGCCTGCTGCCGCAGAGCGCGCTGGCGCCGGATGGCATCACGGTGGCCGAGCTGGTGGCGCGCGGGCGCTATCCGCACCAGTCGTTCCTGCGCCAGTGGTCGCCGGCGGATGAGCGCGCGGTAGCGGCGGCGTTACGCGCCACGCGGGTAGACGGCCTGGCCGAGCGACCGCTCGATGCGCTCTCCGGCGGCCAGCGGCAACGCGTGTGGATCGCCATGGTGCTGGCGCAGGAAACCCCGTTGCTGCTGCTCGACGAGCCAACCACCTACCTGGATATCGTCCACCAGATCGAATTGCTCGAACTGCTCGCCGAGCTGAATCGCCAGGGGCGCACCATCGTCGCCGTGCTGCACGACCTCAACCAGGCCTGCCGCTATGCCTCGCACCTGATCGCCATGCGTGACGGCGCGATCCTCGCCGAGGGCGCGCCGGCGCATATCTTCACCGAGCGTCTGGTGGAGGAGGTGTTCGGCTTGCGCTCGTTGATCATCGCCGACCCGGTCAGCGGCACGCCGCTGCTGGTGCCGCGCGGGATCGCCGCCGACGCGCCGGGCTGAGGTGGCTCAGCGCGGCGGCGGCCGCATGCCGGGGTGGAGTACCAGGCCACCGGTGGACTGGTTGACCTGCAGCGCCTCGTGGAACAGCGCGTCGCGGTCTTCCGCCGACTGCAACTGGCCGAGATCGGTCACCGTGGTCATGGCGCAGACGATCTCCTGCTGGGCGTCGAACACCGGCGCCGCCTGGCCGGTGACATTCGACAGCAGGTGGCTGGTCAGTTCGGCCCAGCAGCGCTCACGCACCTCGTCGAGCAGCGCGCGGCTCGGCGGGCTGCCGCGGAAGTGCGCCGGTTGCTGCTTGCGCGCGGCGTCGACCACGGCCTTCGGCAGGAAGGCCTGGAACACCAGGCCGCAAGCGGTATTGTCGATGGGCAGGATATCGCCCAGGGCCAGCGGGTTGATCGAGAAATAGGCGCTGCGGTACCAGCGCACCAGGGTCGGGCCGCGCTCGGTCCAGATCGCCACCCCGCCGCTGGCGGCATGCCGTTGGGCCAGGGCCTTCATGTGGCGGGCGGCGATATCCACCGCGTCGATCCGCTTCAGCGCGCCTATGCCGATGCTCAGCGCCGCCGGCCCGAGGTCGTAGAGACCGCTGAGCGGGTCCTGGCGGGCCAGGCCTTCCTTCACCAGGCTCTGCAGGTAGCGGTGCGCGGTGGAGCCGCCGGTGCCGGTGCGCCGGGCCACTTCGCCGAGGGCCAGTTCGCCTTCGGCGTTGGCCAGGGTCTTCAGGAAGCGCGCGGCGATGGACACCGACTGGATGGTGCCGGAGCGCTTTTCGCCCGGGGCGTCCGGCATCTCGTCCGCCGGGGGCTGCGAAGTATTCAACGGCTCGGTCTCCTCACCACGGTTGATCCATAGGCTTCGGTCCGCGCTGCGGTGGCGCGGGCGGCGCCCATGATACCGATTCCCCGGGGCGGTGGGGCGCCGCGGAAGGGACGGGTGTAGGAGATTTCATATTTCGCAATGAGGAATCTATTCCCCATTGAGGAATGTTCTGGTGGCGTGATAGCCTGAATGGAAAAGAGAGTCATTCCCATTTGGAGAAGATCCTTGAACGCCCGCACGCACCGCACGCTCAACCGGGGAATCGGCGTCGTCACGCTGTCCACCCTGCTCGCCTCGCCATCGGCACTGGCCCGGGAAAACCCGCCCGCCGAGGACGAACCCGCCGCCCTCGAGGCGCTGGTCGTGACCGGCGAGAAACGTGAACGCTCGCTGAAGGACACGGCGTCCTCGGTATCGCTCACCAGCGCCCGCGACATCGACCGCAAGCAGACCGGCAACGCCTCGGTCGCCGAGGTGATCAATGGCAGTCCCAACGTGGTCTACACCGACTCGGTGGGCGCGCCGATCATCCGCGGCCAGGACACCCAGGGCCCGAACAACGGGCAGAACGTGTTCTGGGGCGGCACAGTGCCGCGGGCGACGATCAACCTCGATGGCCACTACCTGAACTACAACGAGATGTTCTTCGGCGCGACCTCGGTCTGGGACGTCGACAGCATCGAGGTGTTCCGCGGCCCGCAGACCACCTCCCAGGGCGCCAACGCCATCGCCGGGGCGATCATCGTCAACACCAAGGACCCGACCTTCAGCCCCGAGGCTGCCTACCAGGCGGAGATCGGCAGCTACCATTCGCGGCGCAGCTCGATCGCAGTGTCCGGCCCGCTGGCGCAGGACTTCGCCGGGCGCCTGGCGGTGGACTACGCGGGCCGCGACACCTTCATCGACTACGACAACCCGAAGTTCCAGGACAGCGGCACCGACCAGGACTTCCGCGCCCTCAACGCGCGCGCCAAGCTGCTCTGGCTGCCCAGCGGAATTCCGGGCCTGGAGAGCAAGTTCACCTTCTCCCACAACGACAGCAACCGTCCGACCCAGGAAGCGGCGACCCGCCCGTTCGACAAGCTCGACCATCGCTCGACCACCATGCCCAGCTGGGAGCAGGACACCAACACCAGCATCCTCGACGTCGCCTATGACCTCGACAACGGCATCCGCCTGTTCAACCAGGCGCAGTACTCGCTGTCCTCGGTGCACCGCACCACCGGCGCGGGCGGCGAGGGCGACGCCGACATCCGCCAGAAGAACGCCTCCAACGAATCGCGGATCAGCTTCGGCGAGCAGGAGGACCGGATCAGTGGCATGGGCGGGGTCTACTACGCCCGCACCCGCACCGACGAGACACTGCACCTGCGCGGGCTGTCGGCCTTCGACGACACGAAGAAGAACCTCGGTGTGTTCGGCGAGCTGAACTACCGCCTGAGCGACCGCTGGACCCTGACCACCGGCCTGCGCTACCAGGAGGATCGCATCGAGCGCAGCGGCAACTCGGTGCTGGCGCCGCGTCCGCTGGACTACCAGAAGACCTTCTCGGCCTTCCTGCCGAAAGTCTCCCTGGCCTTCGCCGCGACCCCGGACTGGACCGTCGGCGGCCTGGTCAGCCGCGGCTACAACCCCGGCGGCGTGTCGCTCAACCTGACCACCCGCAACTGGGCCTACTTCAAGGAAGAAACCATCTGGAACTACGAACTGTTCACCCGCGCCAGCCTGCTCGACGGCCGCCTGCTGCTGAACGGCAACCTGTTCTTCATGGATTTCAAGGACGCCCAGTACAACATCCCGGTGGTGGTTTCGCCGGGGGTGGCGCAGTCGTACACCATCAACGCCGAGAAGGCCCACGCCTACGGCATGGAGCTGGACCTCGACTATCGCCTGCGCGACGACCTGCGGCTGAAGGCCAGCGCCGGCGTGCTACGCACCCGGATCGACGAGATGTCCGGCAATACCGGCTACGAGCACAACGAGTTCGCCCGCTCGCCGGGCTATACCCTCAGCTTCGGACCGAGCTGGGACGTCACCGAGCGCCTCAACCTGAACGCCCAGGTGCGCTACCTGGACGGCTACTACTCGGACACCGCCAACACCAAGGCCTACTCGATCAAGGCCTACACCCTCACCGACGCCCGCGCCAGCTACCGCTTCAACGACCAGGTGCAGCTCTATGGCTACGTGAAGAACGTGTTCGACGACCGCTCGCCCACCTACATGCAGGAAAACCGGGGGATCGGCGGCATCGAGGCGAGCATGACGCAGCCGCGGACCCTCGGCATCGGCATCAAGGGCACCTTCTAGGCGCCCCGAGAAGCCGGCCCCGCGCAGGGCCGGCCCAGCCCCAGAGCCCATACAGGAGATTGGCACGATGAGTACCCCGAAACGCCTGCACATCGGCATGTCGCTGGCCCCCACCTGGCTCAGCGGCGATGCCTGGCGGCGCCCCGACAGCAATATCGAAGGCATCTTCGGCAGCGATTTCGCCGTCGACATCGCCAGGCGCTCCGAAGCCGCCCACCTCGACTTCGTGTTTCGCCCGGACGTCAGCAGCCTGCCACTGGACGTGCTGGAGACCGGCTCCGGCTTCGCCAGCCTGGATCCCACCGTACTGCTTGCCGCGGTCGCCCGCGAAACCTCGCGGATCGGCCTGGTGTCGACGGTCTCCACCACGTTCTATCCGCCCTACGTGGTGGCCCGGCAGCTGCAATCGCTGCACTGGATCAGCAACGGCCGCGCCGGCTGGAACATCGTCACCGCGCTGCAGGGCCACGAGAACTTCGGCCTGGACGCGATGCCCGATGCGGAGCAGCGCTACGCGCGCGCCGCCGAGTTCACCCGGCTGGTGCACGACCTGTGGGACAGCTTCCCCCGCGAGGCACTCCTGGTCGACCGCGAGAGCGGCCGCTACGCCGACGTTTCCCGGGTGCACCCGGTCGACCACGACGGCGAATTCCTCAAGGTCAAGGGACCGCTCAACCTGCCGGCCTTCGGCGAGGCGCGGATTCCCCTGGTGCAGGCCGGCGCCTCCGAGAGCGGGCGCGACTTCGCCGCCTCGGTGGCCGACCTGGTGTTCGCGCCGACCCCGGACAAGGAGGCTGCCCTGGAACTGCGCCGCGACCTTTCCCGCCGCGCCGAACGCCACGGTCGCTCGCCGCGCGACGTGCGCCTGCTGCCGGGCTTCAGCCTGTACCTGGCGGAGAGCCGCGAGGAGGCGCGGGAAATCTTCATGCAGACCCACGCGCGCCTGGACCGCGCGCGCAAGTTCGCCACGATCAGGCAGATGCTCGGCCTCGACCTCAGCGACTGGCCGCTGGACCGGCCGATTTCCGCGGCCGACCTGCCGCCGCCGGTGGCCAACCCCGGCAGCCGCACCCACACCGACCTGCTGCGGCGCCTGATCGAGCGCGAGACGTTACGCCTGGACCAGTTGCTGCTGCGCCCCGAGGTGGTTTCCGCGGCGCACTGGCAGGTCATCGGTACGGTGGACGATGCCGTCGAGCAGATCGTCGACTGGGCCGCCGCCGGCGCCATGGACGGTTTCATCGCCGCGCCGGGAGGCTCGGTCGGCTCGCTGCGGCTGTTCCTCGAACAGGTGGTGCCGCGCCTGGTGGAAAAGGGGCTGTTCCGCGAGCGCTACAGCGCCACTACCTTCGCCGGGCACCTGGCAGAGGAATGATGGAAAGGGCCGGCGACGGCCGCGTCCTGGCGGCGATGGCGAGCGAGTGACCGCCTGCGGATTGGCCGCCTGACGGGCCCGCTGTATCGCAGCACGCCATCCGACCGGTGGGACGTGGTACAGGCGAGGGAGCCTCTGCCTTGGCGTAGATACCGTCGTACCCCGGGGATCATCCGGACAGGTCGCAGCCTGGGCAGCGCTGGCCGTCGGCAGGCCTGGCATTCTGCTGTTACAACCATCCATCCATTCCTGCGGAAACGAGTGAACTCAATCGCCCCGAGCGCTGTCTGTCAGCCGTCGGCCCAACCGGGCCGGGCGCATGGCCCTTGGCCATGCGGTAGCCCCGCCCCGGTCGCGCGCTTGTCCATAACAATTCGACTGGCCGGCTTTTTCGCTCCCCTTTGCGGGTTTCGTTCTCTCGCCATGTGAAGATTGCCATGTCCCTATCCCGTCGCATCCCCGCCGCTCTTTCCCCGTTCCAGAACCGCGTCATCGGAGCCTGCCTGCTCGGCGGCCTGCTGGCGGCCGGCGCCCCGGCGCAGGCCGAGGAGGCGACCGGCAACGCGCGCTGGGTGAGCGACAGCCTGACCACTTTCGTGCGCAGCGGCCCCACCGATGGCTATCGCATCGTCGGCACCCTCACCTCCGGGCAGAAGGTCGAGCTGCTTGGCACCCAGGGCAACTACAGCCAGGTGCGCGGCGAGAACGGCAGCACCGTGTGGATTCCCAGCCGCGACTTGCAGGAGGTTCCCGGCCAGGCCGAGCGCCTGCCGCAACTGGAACAGAAGGTGGCCGCCCTGACCGCCGAGCTGGACGGCATCAACGACACCTGGAAGACCCGCGTGCAGGGCATGCAGGAAACCCTCGACACGCGCAAGAAGCTGATCGACGAATTGCAGGCGGCGCGCAGCAACCTGGACGCCGAGCTCGGCAAGGCCCGCTCCGACCTGCGTGCGGTGCAGGCGCAACTGGGCGACGAGAACAAGCAGGTGCTGATGCGCTACATGGTCTACGGCGGCAGCATCGCCGGCGCCGGCCTGTTCGCCGGGCTGATCCTGCCGTCGCTGCTGAGGGTGCGGCGCAAGCGCAACGACAAGTGGTTCTGAGCCTCCGCCCGCGTCTCTGCGTTTCGTAAAGCAAGCCCCGCCGGCCGCGGGGCTGTGTCGCAAGCGCGACAAGGGCTGAAGCGTCAGCCGCCCGGCGAGACGATGATCTTCACGTTGTGCTCCTTGTTGTTCACCAACTCTTCGAAACCGCGCTCGACGATTTCTTCCAGGCCGATGCGACCGGTCACCAGCGGTGCGATGTCGAGGCGGCCGTCGGCTATGAAGGCGATCACGTCGGCGAACTCGCCGTTGTAGGCGAGGGCCCCGAGCAACTGCTTCTCGGTGGAAACCAGCTCGAAGAAATTGAATTCACTGGGCTCCTCGAAGATTCCCACAAGCACGCATTTGCCGGCCTTGCGGATGGCATCGATGGCCAGCTTGGCGGTGTGCTTGTTGCCGATGCATTCGAAGCTGACGTCGGCGCCAAGCCCGCCGGTGAGGGCGCGGATTTCGCCTAGGGCGTCGCACCGCGAGGGGTCGAGCACCTGGCTGGCGCCGACCTCCAGGGCCTTGGCCTTGCGCGCCGAGGACATCTCCAGGGCGATCACCTGTGCCGCGCCGGCGGCGCGCGCGCACATGATGGTGCTCAGGCCGATGGTGCCGGCGCCGACCACCACCACGTTCTGCCCGAGCAGGCTGCCGGCCTTCTTCACCGCGTGCATGCCCACCGCCAGCGGCTCGATCAGCGCGCCGGCCTCGCTGGGAAATCCGGCCGGCAGGGCGTAGAGCAGGTTGGCCGGTACGTTGACGTATTCGGCGAAGGCGCCGTTGTTCATCAGCCCGGTGAAGGCCAGGTTCTCGCAGATGTTGTACAGCCCATGCCGGCAGTAGTAGCAGGTGCCGCAATGCTGGCAGGCGTCTGCGGCGACCGCCTGGCCGACGGCGAAGCCGGTCACGCCGTTGCCGAGGCGGACGATTTCGCCGCTGAACTCGTGGCCGAGGATGCATTGATCCTTGAGGCCGGTGAGCGGGTGCGGCGCCTCCACGGGGATGAATACCGGGCCGGCCAGGTATTCGTGCAGGTCGGAGCCGCAGATGCCGCACCAGTGCACACGGATCTGCACCCAGCCGGGCGGCGGCTCGGCCGGGAGCGGCACGTCTTCCACGCGGATATCGTGGCGGCCGTGCCAGACGGCGGCGCGCATCGCCGCGTTGGCTTGCGGGGAACTGTTCATGTCGGTCGTCTCCTCAATGCTGGCGGAGGAAGTCGAGCAGCAGGCGGTTGACCTGCTCGGCGGCTTCCATCTGCACCATGTGCGCCTGTCCGGGAATGATCTCCACCTGGGCTGGCAGGCCCTCGGCATGCCGCGCCGGGATGATCGCGTCATCGCTGCCCCAGATCGCCAGGACCGGCTGGCGGCCCTCGCTCGCCACGGCACGCAGGTCGTTGCGCTGGCGACCGTCGGCGAACAGGTTGTCCAGCAACTGGCGCAGGGCCGCATCGACGCCTTCCAGGCGCTTGTAGCGGAGCATGTCCTCGAGCATCTGCCGGGTGACCAGCGCGGGGTCGGAGAACAACTGCACCAGTTGCGGCTTCAACGCGTTGCGGTTGGCCGCCTCGACGAAGCCGCGCAGGTAGTCGCCGTTGATCTCCTCGCCGAGGCCGGCGCTGCCGATCAGGCTCAGCGACAGCACCCGCTGCGGCGCCAGGCGCGCGCAGTTCAGCGCCACCGCTCCCCCCATGGAGTGACCGGCCAGGTGTACCTGTTCCAGGTCGAGGTGGTCGAGCAGGGCCAGCACGCTGCCGCTGAGTTCATCGAGGTCGCCGCGCACCAGGGCCTTGCCGGACTCGCCGTGGCCCGGCAGGTCTAGAGCGATCACCCGCCGCTCGGCGGCCAGCGCCTCGTGGTTGAACAACCAGTTGTTCAGGTCGCCACCGAAACCGTGGATCAGCAGTAGCGCCGGATCGCCCTCGCCGCGGTCGAAATAGCGCAGGAGGCGCCCGTCCAGCTCGACTTTCCGCGGTGCCGGTCCGCTATCCCCAGCGTCCTCGTCGGCGGGTACGAATTCGGCCTGGAAGCGTTGCACCAGTGCGTCGATCTCCTCGTCGCTCGCCTCGCCCTCGACCACCACGCCGAGCAGCGCGCCGACCGCCAGGGTCTCGTCCTCGCGCGCCACCTTGCGCCGCAGCACGCCCGAGAAGGGCGCCTCGACGCTGCTGGAGATCTTGTCGGTCTCCACGTCGAGCACCTCGTCGCCTTTCTCGATATGCGCGCCCTCTTCCTTGAGCCAGGCGTCCACCCGACCCTCGGTCATCGACAGGCCCCACTTGGGCATGGTCAGTGTATGGATCCGGCTCATGCCGCGTCCCTCCCTTCCAGGGCCTGGCGCACGGCTGCCTCGATCTTCGCCGCGTCGGGGATGTAGAGGTCTTCCAGGGCGTCGGAGAAAGGCACCGGCGTATGGGGCGCGGTGACCCGGCGGATCGGCGCGCGCAGCGCGGAGAAGGCCCGTTCGGCGACCAGCGCGGCGATGTCGGTGGCCATCGAGCAGCGTGGGTTGGCTTCGTCGACCACCACCAGGCGGCCGGTCTTTTCCACGCTTTCGAGAATGCTGTCCTCGTCCAGCGGGCTGGTGCTGCGCAGGTCCAGTACTTCGCAGGAGATGCCCTGGCGCGCCAGGCTGGCGGCGGCGTCCAGCGCCAGGTGGACCATGCGGCCGTAGGTCACCAGGGTGACGTCGTCGCCGTCGCGGAGGAAGTTCGCCTCGCCGAAGGGTACGCTGTACAGCTCCTCGGGTACCTCGCCCTGCATCGAATAGAGCAGCTTGTGCTCGCAGAAGATCACCGGGTCGTTGTCGCGGATCGCCTGGACCAGCAGGCCCTTGGCGTCGTAGGGCGACGACGGGCAGACCACCTTGAGGCCGGGGATGTGGGTCCATAGCGAAGTGAGCATCTGCGAATGCTGGGCGGCGGCGCGCAGGCCGGCGCCGACCATGGTACGGATCACCAGCGGGGTGACCGCCTTGCCGCCGAACATGTAGCGGAACTTGGCGGCCTGGTTGAGGATCTGGTCCAGGCAGCAACCGGCGAAGTCGACGAACATCAGTTCGCACACCGGGCGCATGCCGCGGGTGGCGGCGCCGACCGCGGCGCCGACATAGCCGATCTCTGACAACGGGGTATCCAGCACGCGGCCGGGGAACTGGTGGTAGAGGCCCTTGGTGACCCCCAGCACGCCGCCCCAGGCGTCGTCCTCGCCGGGCGCGCCGGCGCCGCCGGCATTGTCTTCGCCCATGATGAAGACGCTCGGGTCGCGGCGCATTTCCTGGGCCAGCGCCTCGTTGATGGCCTGCTGGTAGCTGATCTTTCTCGCCATGATGGTTCTCCTCGTTCTTGTTTTCGGGCGGCTCAGGGATAGGACACGTAGACGTCGCGCAGCAGGTCGTCCGGCTCCGGCTTGGGATCGTTCTTCGCGCGCTGCACGGCATCCTCGATGCGCGCCTCGACCTCGGCGTCGATGGCGTCCAGGTCGCTGGCGGAGAGCAGGCCGGCGTGGCAGGTGCGTTCGCGGAACTGCTTGAGGCAGTCGCGGGTTTCCCGGTAGTGCTTTACTTCGTCGGGATCGCGGTAGGTCTGTGCGTCGCCCTCGAAGTGTCCGTAGTAGCGGGTCAGCTTGACTTCGATCAGCGACGGCCCCTCGCCGGCGCGGGCGCGCTCGATGGCGGCGCCGGCAGCCTCGTGGACGGCGAAGAAGTCGAAGCCGTCGACGGTCACCCCGGGCATGCCGAAACCGGCGGCGCGGTCGGCGATGTGGTCGCAGGCCACCGACCAGTTGGCCGCGGTGGCCTCGGCATAGCCGTTGTTCTCGGCGACGAACAGGCACGGCAGGTTCCACACCGCGGCCAGGTTCATCGCCTCGAACACCGCGCCTTCGTTGGAGCCGCCATCGCCGAAGAAGGCCACCGCCACCGCATCGCTGCCTTTCAGCTTGGCCGCCAGCGCGGCGCCGGCGGCCAGCGGCGCGCCGGCGCCGACGATTCCGTTGGCGCCGAGCATGCCTTTCTCCAGGTCGGCGATATGCATGGAGCCGCCCTTGCCCTGGCAGACCCCGGTCTTCTTGCCATAGATTTCCGCCATCATGCCGTGCACGTCTACGCCCTTGGCGATGCAGTGGCCGTGGCCGCGATGGGTGGAGGCGATGCAGTCGTCGTCGCGCAGGTGCGCCATCACGCCGGCGGCGGAGGCTTCCTCGCCGGCGTAGAGGTGGACGAAGCCGGGTATCTCGCCCGTGGCGAACTCGACGTGCAGGCGTTCCTCGAAGGCGCGGATGGTGCGCATCACGCGGTAGGCATGGAGCAGTTGGTCGGTGCTCAGAGTGGACATCTTGTTGTTCTCCAGGTTGTCTTCACGGGGTCATCGGGGTTCGCTGGCCGGCCAGCAGGCGATGGCGGGCGGCGTAGGCGAGGGTGGCCGGCACATCGACGCTGAACGGGCCGGAAGGGTCGAGGGTGATGCTCGGGCGGTCGGTGGCGCTGAACTCGATCTCGCGCTCTCCGTCCAGCGCCAGGGTCCCGCTGGACAGGCTCGGTGCGTGGGTCACGCCGGGTTGCAGGTAGCCGGCGGCAGAGACCCCGCAGCCCACCAGCAGGCCCGGCGCCAGCGGCACCAGCAGGCTCTCGCGGGCGTCCGGATGCAGGCGCATCCAGGCGCCGTGGGGCTCCTCGCGGCTCACCGGCGACCACAGTCCGCAAAGCGCCGAAAGGCCGATGGCGTGGGGTTCGGCGAAGCTGACGAAGACTTCGGCGAGGTCTTCGGCGCGACTGATGGCGCGGGCGCCGATGAACGGCTGCGGCGACACCGCGACGTCCACCAGCGCCCACTCGCAGAGCCCGCGGCGCGGCTCGCGCACCAGCAGGCGCTTGTTGCGTCGCAGGCCGATCTCCGGCGGCACCCGGTTGCTGGCGCAGAGGCCGCCGGCGAGCCCCGCGCCGGTGGCTTCGCGCAGCTCCGGGAAGGCGTTGTTGGTCCCGGTGGACAGCGCCAGCAGGGGGACGTCGCCGACCTCGGCGGCCACTGCCTTGTGCGTGCCGTCGCCGCCGAGCACGGCGATCAGCGCCACGCCGCGCTCGACCATGCGCCGCGCCGCCAGGCGGGTATCCTCGACGCTCTGGCGCAGCGGCATGTCGAGGAACTCCAGGAACGGCCAGTGGCCGTCGCGGGCCTGGCGGGTCTGGCTGGCCCGGAGCACGGCGGCGGCGATGCCGGTCATGTCCGGCGGCAGCAACGCATGGCGGATGCCGGTGGCGCCGAAGGCGGCGAGCAGGCGTTGCACCACCGATGCCTTGTCGGTGCTGGAGTGCAGCCCGGCATGGGCGGTGAGGCGACGCAGGTCGCGACCGGAGGCCGGGTTGGCGATGATGCCGACGATCGGCGAGGGCGGGGTCATAGCGAGAATCCGCCGTCGACGGCGATGGCCTGGCCGGTGACGTGCGGCGCGCAGGCCAGGTAGACGACGAGCTGGCCCATGTCTTCGACGGTCTGCGCCTCGCCCTGGGGCAGCAGGCTGGCCTGGTGGCGTTCCCAGGACTGCGCCTCGCTTTCGCCGGCCTGCCGCCAGCGGCCCGACAAGCCGTCCTCGCCGCGCCACATTCCGGTGCCGACGATTCCCGGGCAGAGCGCGTTGACCGTCACCCCGTCGCGCGCGACCTCCTTGGCCAGGGCATTGCTGAAACCGATCACGGCAAACTTCGAGGCACAGTAGTGGGCGAGGTCGGGGAGACCGACCTTGCCGGCGATCGATGACAGGTTGACGATCCGCCCCCAGCGCTGCGCCTGCATCAGCGGCAGTTCGGCCTGGCAGCAGAGGAACACGCCGCGGGCGTTGACGTTCATCACCCGGTCCCAGTCGGCGAGGCTGAGTTCGGCGACCTTGCGGATGCTGATCACCCCGGCATTGTTCACCGCCACGTCGAGCCGGCCGAACTCCGTGGCGACCCGCTCGACCATCGCCCGGACGCTGTCGCCGTCGCTGACGTCGACCCCAAGGGCCAGGCTGCGGCGACCGAGGCTGCGGATCGCGGCGGCGGTTTCCTCGGCGACCTGCGGATCGAGGTCGGCCACCGCCACGTCGGCGCCGGCGCGCGCCAGGGCGAGGGCGATGCCCCGGCCGATGCCGCGTCCGGCGCCGGTCACCAGCGCGACCCGGGAAGACAGGGAGAAATCGTCGGACGACGTAGCGTGCATGCTTCACCTCTGATTGTTCTTGTAGGTGTATGCGGCAGGGCGTTGGGAGGAGCGGACAGTCCGCCCTGCCGTCGCCGTGGCTGGAGCAAGGCCGATGCCAGGTTGCGGCGTGGCGGCCGGAAGGCCCGTCGTAGAGCGCCGGCATGGGAAGGCCGGCGACCGCCGGGGCGACGTCCGGCGAGACAACCCATGTCATCGCGCACGGGTTCCCGGCGAGACGCTGAGACGCTCCGTCTCAGTCGTCGGCTGTGGCGGCCCGGCGCTTGTCGAGGGTCGCCGATGGGCGCTTAATGGGCGGCACAACAACAAGATGCCGAGCAACGGAGGCCCCATGCTTTCCGCACACTCGAAGGACCATGTGGACTGTGTCAGCCGTGTCCTGAGGAACGCCGCGCGCCTGCCGCAGGCGCCGGTGCCGACGCCGATCCTCGACTCCTGGCGCCGCTCCATGGAGCAGCACCGTCTCGACCCGGGGTCCCTGCAAGGGCCGCGGATTCTCTCGCAGACCCTCCTCGACGAATGTCGCGAGCGTTCCGAACTGTTCCTGCGCATCGCCAGCGAAGAGGTGGCGCGACTGCATGGACGGGTGCGCGATGCCGACTACTGCGTACTGCTCACCGATGCCCAGGGGCGGACCATCGACTACCGTGTCGAGTCGACCATCCGCAACGACTGCCGCAAGGCCGGGCTGTACCTCGGCACCTGCTGGTCGGAAGGCGAGGAGGGCACCTGCGGGGTGGCCGCCGTACTCACCGACAGGACTGCGGTGACGGTGCACAAGCGCGATCACTTCCGCGCCGCCTTCATCGACCTGACCTGTTCCGCGGCGCCGGTCTTCGATCCGCAGGGCGAGTTGCTCGGTGTGCTCGACGTTTCCGCCGTGCAATCGCCGGACGACCGCCGTAGCCAGCATCTGATCCGGCAGATGGTGGCGCAGAGCGCGCGGGAGATCGAGAACGCCTTCTTCATGCACAGCGCCCAGGGCCATTGGGTGCTGCGCGCGCACCGTGCGCCGGGCTACGTCGACAGCCAGCCGGACTACCTGTTCGCCTGGGACGCCGATGGGCGCCTGCTGGCGTTGAACCCGGCGGCGCGGCACTACCTGCGGCAGCGCCTGGGGCAGGTGCCGAGCCACATCGGCGAGGTGTTCGACCTCGACGCCCTGCACGCCGCCGCCGACCAGGCGCCGTGCCTGCTGCGCGGCCAGGCCGGCGAGCTGCACGTGCGTCTCAGCGCGCCGCGGGCCAAGGCGCGGCGGCTGGAGCGCGAGGTGCCCGACGACGCTGCGCTCGACCCGCGCATCGCCGAAAGCCTGCGCCTGGCGGTGCGGGTCAAGGACCGCAACCTGCCGGTGCTGATCCAGGGCGAGACCGGTGCCGGCAAGGAGGTTTTCGCCCGCCAGTTGCACCAGGCCAGCGCCCGTCGCGACAAACCCTTCGTCGCGCTCAACTGCGCGGCGATTCCCGAAAGCCTGATCGAGAGCGAGCTGTTCGGCTACGTTGGCGGAGCCTTTACCGGCGCGGCGGCGAAAGGGATGCGCGGCCTGCTGCAGCAGGCCGATGGCGGTACCCTGTTCCTCGACGAGATCGGTGACATGCCGCTGGGCCTGCAGACCCGCCTGCTGCGCGTGCTGGCCGAGGGCGAGGTGGCGCCGCTGGGGGCTGCGCGCCGGCAGGCTGTGGATATCCAGGTGATCTGCGCCACCCACCGCGACCTGGCGGCGCTGGTGGCGGCCGGCGGCTTCCGCGAGGATCTCTACTTCCGCCTCGGCGGCGCCCGCTTCGAACTGCCGCCGCTACGCGAACGCAGCGACCGGCTGGCGCTGATCCGGCGCATCCTCGACGAGGAAACCGCGCACTGCGGCGTACGCATCGAACTCGGCGAGGCAGCCCTGGAATGCCTGCTCGGCTATCGCTGGCCGGGCAATGTCCGCCAGTTGCGGCATGTGTTGCGCTACGCCTGCGCGCTGTGCGGCGGCGCCACCCTGCAACTCGCCGACCTTCCGGCAGAGCTGCGTGGCGAAGGCCGGACACCGGCCAGTGCGTGCGAGAGCGGCGGCGGTCCGGAGCGCGACGCCCTGCTCGACGCCCTCGTGCGGCATCGCTGGAAACCCATGGCCGCGGCGCGGGAACTGGGTATCTCGCGAGCGACCCTGTATCGGCGGGTGCGCCGGCATGGCATCCGCATGCCGGGCCAGGCGGACGACTGAGGTGCGCCGGCGGCCGGCGCAGTCGTCAAGCGCGGAAAATCAAAACCAGCCTTGAGCCTTGCCCCGTTAATGCCGGTGGGCTTTCCCTGTAGCGTTCCGGGCAGCGGCGCAACCCGTTCGGTCGCGCCCCGCCAGGAGCCTACGGAGGAAACCCATGCCCGCCCCGCACCAGCCAGCCCGCAATCCGACCGGGGAGTTCGACCCATGCCGCTAGCCCTGCTGCTCGCCATGGGCGCGTTCTCCCTGAGCCTGTCGATTTCCCCCGGTCCGGTGAACCTGACCATCGTCGCTTCCGGCGCCAACCATGGTTTCCGCCGGACCCTGCCGTTCGTCACCGGCGCCACCCTCGGCTTCGTCCTGCTGCTGGCCTTCGTCGGCTTCTGGTTCGTCCGCGCGATCGAGGCCTACCCGCGCTTCTTCGACTACCTGGGGATGGCCGGCGCGGCGTTCATCGCTCATGTGGGCTACCGCATCGCCACCGCGGATCCACGCCTGGCCCTGGAGGAAAACGGGGTCCCCGGGTTCTTCCAGGGCGTGCTCCTGCAATGGCTCAATCCCAAGGCCTGGATCGCCTGCGCTTCCGGCGTGGCCTTGTTCGCCAGCCCGAGCACGCACGCGCCGCTGCTGGTCTTCATGGCCATCTACCTGGTGGTCTGCTACCTCTCGCTGGCCGCCTGGGCACTGCTCGGTGACCGCGTGGCGCTGCTGCTCGACAGCCCCCGGCGGGTGCGCCTGTTCAATCGGGCGATGGGCGGCACCCTGGTGCTGACCGCTGGCTACATGCTCTACCTGTAGCTCGCCGCTAGCCCGGATTGAAGGCCTCGTAGAGGCGATTGATGAGGGTATAGGCGATGCTGCTGGCGGGTACGTTGGGCGGCCACACCGCATACACCTTCAACGGCTCCAGGCGCCATTCCGGCAGCACCGCGCGCAACTCGCCGCGGCGGATCGGCTCGTCGCTCAGGTAGGTCGGCGGCGCGGCCAGGCCGACGCCGAGGCGGGCCAGGCGGCAGGAGGCTTCGACGCTGTCGACGCGCACCCGCGGGGTGTAGTCGACGCGTACCTCCTCGTCGTCCCGCGCATGACGGAATAGCCGGCTGTCGGGGCGCATGCCGAGCCCGATCCATTCCAGCCGCTGCAGGTCGCGCGGGTGTTCCAGCGGCGCGTGCCGGGCCAGGAATGCCGGTGCCGCCACTACCTGGCGCGGCAGCAGGAACAGGTGACGGGCCTTCAGCGAGCTGTCCGGCAGGTCGCCGATGCGGAAGGCGATGTCGATGCCGTCGCCGATGATGTCGTGGCGGCTGTCGTCGCAGGCGATGCCGAGGTCGAGGTCGGGATGCTCCTCGATGAAGGCTGCCAGGTGACGGGTGAAGTCGCCGTTGACGAACACCGCGGGCATCGAGATGCGCAGGCTGTTGCGGGTCGAGACGGCGCGCTGGCGGAACTCGATGAAGCCCTTCTCGTAGAGTTCCAGCATGGAGCGGGCGGTGTCCAGCAACTGCGTGCCGTCCTGGGTCAGCGACAGCTTGCGGCTGTTGCGGTAGAGCAGCGCACGGCCCAGGTTCCGTTCCAGCCTGGACAGGTGCAGGCTGGCGGTCGCGGCGCTCAGGCCCAGCGCCTCGGCGCCGCCGGAGACGGAGCCGGTCTCGGCGATCTTGGCGAATACGATCAGGTAGCGGATGTCGTCGATCATGCGGTCTCTCGTCGCGGGGGCTGGGTGCATCCTGCGCGATGGCGGCCAGCCGGACAAGCGCGAGAGGTAGAGAGCGGCGGCGCTTCCCGGGCTTTTCAGCGCAGGCTCCAGAAACCCAGGCGACCGAGGCTCGCCGCCAGTCGCAGACGCGAGGTCTGCCAGTTGCCGAGGGCGCGGATGTGCTGGTCCTCGGCGCTGGCGTAGGCGGTCAGGGCGTTGAGCAGCTCGATCATGCTGCCGACCCCTGAGCGGTAGCGGCCCTGCACCACCTCCAGGCTTTGCCGCGACTGTTCGACCAGTTCGCGGGTGCGCGCCAGGCTGCGGGTCTCGACGCTGAGCGACTGGTAGTTGTTCCACACCTCCAGCGAAACCTGCTGCTCGGTGTCGGCCAGCTCCGCTTCGCTGGCTTCGCGGCGGGCCAGGGCGTTGCGGACCTGGTAGGTGCGTTCGAAGCCTTCGAACAACGGGATGTTCAGTTGCAGGCCGATGCTGCGGTCGCGTTCGCGGGTATCGCCGTTGAACGCCATCGCCTGGTCGCTATGGCTGCGTGCCAGGTTGGCGCTCAGCGCCAGGCTCGGCCGGCCGGCGGCGCGGCTTTCCTCCACCGAGGCGGCGGCGGCTTTCAGCCGCGCCTGGGCGGCGAGCAGCGCCGGATGCTCGCGGCGGGCTTCGGCGAGCATCTCGTCGATGGCCTTGACGAAGCCGGTGTCGGGTTGCGCCTCCAGCTCGCCGGAGAGGCGCAGCGGGGTATCCGGCGCCAGGCCCATGCGCAGGGCGATGACGCCGAGGGCGTTGCTCAGGGCGCCTTCGTCGCGGACCTGGGCGAGGCTCGCCTGGGACAGCGCGGTCTGCGCCTGCAGGCGATCGGAAAGGGCGGCGGCGCCGGCCCGGTACTTGGCGTCGGCGGCTTCCAGGTTCTGCGCCGCCAGCTCCGCGACCTGCCGCGAGGCGGCCAGGCTGCGCTGGGCGGCGAGGGCGTCGTAGTAGGCCTGGGCGGCGAGGGCGAAGGTGTTCTGCAGGGTCGCGTCCTGGCTGGCGTTGGCCGCCAGCAGCAACTGCTGGGCGTTGCGCAGGGCGGCGCTGCGGCGGCCGAAGTCGAACAGCACCCAGCTCAATTGGAGGCTGGCGCCACGCCGGTGTCGATGGCCGTCGCCGGAGAGGTAGGGGGCATCGCGATAATCCATGTCGCTGTAGCCGCGACTGGCGTCGAGACGGCCGTCCAGGCGCGGCAGGTAGGCGGACTTGCCGATCCCGACCTGGGCCGCCTGGGCCTTGGCATTGGCCCAGGCGAGGCGGGTCTGTGGGTCGTGGCAGAGGATCCGCTCGATGGCTTCCTCCAGGCTCAGCTCGGTCGGTGGCGGCCCGCCGCGGCAGGGCAAACCGCTGCCGCCGAGGTCGTAGACCGCCTGGCCGGCGACCTGGCCGGCGGTGCCGAACACGTCCGGCTCGTAGGCGGCGGCGCCGGGAACCAGGCCGAGCAGGCCGCACAACAGGCCGGCGAGGGCACGCATCAGGCCTGCTCCCGCGCCGCGGCGGCCTGGCGTTCGGCCAGGCGCGCGGTGCTTTCGTCGAGGCTTACCTTGCCCTGGCCGAGGACTATCACGCGGTCCGCCGAGGCGATGGTCTCGGGCCGATGGGCGACCATGATGCGGGTGATGCGCAGCGCGCGAATGGCGGCGTTGACCCGCTGTTCGCAGTGTACGTCGAGGTGGCTGGTGGCTTCGTCGAGGAACAGGATGCGCGGCTTCTTGTACAGCGCCCGGGCCAGCATCACCCGCTGCTTCTGGCCGCCGGAGAGCACCGTGCCCATGTCGCCGACCAGGGTGTTGTAGCCCATCGGCATGGCCTGGATGTCATCGTGGATGGCAGCCATCTGCGCGCACTGCAGCAGCCAGGGCATGTCCGGTTGCGGGTCGAAGAAACTGATGTTGTCGCTGAGCGAACCGGCGAACAGCACGTCGTCCTGCAGCACCGTGCCGACCAGTTCGCGCAGGCCGTCCAGGCCCAGTTGCGCAAGGTCCAGGCCGGCCATGCGGATCTGTCCCTCCACTGGCGGGAGGATGCCCAGCAGGACGTTGAACAGGGTGCTCTTGCCGCAGCCCGAGGGGCCGACGATGGCCACCGACTCGCCGCCGGCGATGCGCAGGTCGAGGCCGTCGAGGACCCAGGGCTCCTGTTCCGCGTAGCGGTAGCGCAGGCCCTGGATCTCGATGCTCGCCTCGCGCTCGCGGAGGTTCTCCGGGAGGATGTCGCCGTGGCTGACCTCCGGGGCCTGGAGCACGATGTCGGCCAGGCGCTCGCCCTGCAACTGGAGCATGCGCAGCTCGAAGAACTTGTCGATCAGGCTGCCGACGCGGCTGTCGAACTGCGACTTGTAGGCGTTGAAGGCCATCAGGATGCCGACGCTGAACTGGCCGTCCATCACCATGGTCGCGCCGAGCCAGATCACCAGCAGGTTCTCCACGCCGAACAGCAGGCCGTTGAGCTGCTGGTAGAACAGTTGCAGCTTCTGCGTACGCAGGCCGGCGTTGATCTGTTCCACCAGCAGGCCGAGCCATACCGAGCGGCGCTCGTCCTGGCGCTGGAACAGCTTCAGCGGGCGGATGCCGCGCACCGTCTCGAGGAAGTGGCTCTGCTGGCGCGCGGCGTGGACGATCTGCTCCTCGGTGGCGTTGCGCAACGGCCGGTACCAGATCCAGCGGCCGAGGGCGTAGAGGCTCATGGCGGCGATGGCGATGGCCGCCAGTGGCGGACTGTAGAGCAGCATCATGCCGAGGGTGGCGACGGTCATCAGGCCGTCCAGCACCGCCGAGAGGAAGGCCGCGGTGAGGGTCTGCTGGATGCTGTTCACCGCGCCGAAGCGCGACACCACGTCGCCCAGGTGGCGCTTCTCGAAATACTGCGCGGGCAGCCGCAGCAGGTGGCTGAAGACGTTGGCCTGCCACTGCACGCCGAGCAGGGTGCTCATGTGCATCATCACCCAGGCGCGCACCCCGCTGACCGCCTGCTGCATCAGCAGCAACAGGCCGAAGCCGATGGCCAGGGTGCTGAGCAGGTCACGGTCTTCGCTGACGATGACGTTGTCGATGGTCCATTGCAGGAAGAACGGACTGATCAGCGAGAACACTTCCAGCGCGCCGGCGAGCAGCAGCACCTGGGCCAGCGAGCGGTACAGCCCGGTGACCTTGCCGAGCATGCCCAGCAGCTTGATCCGCGGCGGCGCCTCCTGTTTCTCGAAGCCGCTCTCCGGCCAGAGTTCCAGGGCTACCCCGGTGAAGCTCCGCGAGACTTCCTCCAGGCCCAGCCGGCGCTGGCCGTGGGCGGGGTCGTGGAGCACCGCGCCGCGCCCGTCGACCGCCTTGAGCACGACGAAGTGGTTGAAGTTCCAGTGCAGCACGCAGGGCAGCTTGAGCTTGCCGAGGTCGCCGAGGTCGAGCTTCACCGCGCGGGTGCCCAGGCCGAGGCGGTGGGCGGTCTGGATCAGTTGCTTGAGGGAGATGCCCTTGAGCGATACGGAGAAGCGCCGGCGCAGTTCCATCAGGCCGGTATGGTGGCCGTGGTAGCCGGCGATCATCGCCAGGCAGGCCAGGCCGCATTCGGTGGCTTCGGTCTGCAGCACCAGCGGCAGGCGGCGGCCCAGGCGCAGGGCGAGAGCGTCGAGAAAGGCCATGGGTCGTTCCTAGAGTTTGCCGGTCAGGCTGTAGAGCGGTTCCAGCACCCATTCGTAGAGGCGCCGGGTGTCCTGGAGGATGTCGGCGTCCAGCAGCATGCCGCTCTGCAGCGGACGCGGCTGGCCGTAGGCGGTCACCGCCTGGTCGTCGAGGGTTACCCGCAGCCGGTACAGCTGCTCGCCATCCTGGCCGAGCCCCGGTACGCCGCCGACCATGCTGGAAAGCTCGGCATAGGAGACGCTGGCGCGGGAGATCGACTGCACCTTGCCGTGGTACTGGCCGAACTTCTGGTACGGATAGGCCTGGTAGCGGATCAGCACCGCGTCGCCCGGCCGGATGAAACCGATGGACTTGCTCGGCGCGTAGAGTTCGGCCTGCAACGGGGTGTCGGCGGGAACGATGCTCAGCAGCGGACGCGAGCTGTCGACGGTCTGCCCGGCTTCGGCGAGCACGGCGGTGGCGATGCCGCTCTCCGGCGCGGTGACCAGCAAGGTGCGCTTGGCTTCGCTTTCGGCCAGGTCCTGCTCCACCGCGCTGAGCTGGCGGCGGGTTTCCGCGAGCTGGTTGGCCTGGCGCGCGGAAAGCCCGGCGAGTTCGTTGCGGCGCTCGGTCAACTGCTGCCGCAGCGACGTGCGTTCGCGCTCCAGGCCTTGCAGGGTCTGGCGCTGGCCGAGCAGCTCGGCCTGGCGCTGCTGCAACTGGTCCATGGAGATGTAGCCCTTGTCCATCAGCCCCTGGTAGCGCGCGGCGGCGTCGCTGGCCAGCGCCAGCAGGCGTTGCTGGCTGTCGGTCTGGGCGGCGAGGGTGGTGAGTTCGCGTTGCAGGCTGGCGACCTTGCTGGTCAGGCTGTCGCGCTCGTCGTCTTGCAGGCGGCGAAGCTTTTCCAGTTCGTCGCGCAGGGAGTCGCGGCGTTGTTCCAGGCGCCTGCTGATACCGGCCTGCACCGGGCCGGCATCGCTGCCGTAGCGTTCGCTGGAAAGCACCATCAGGCGCTCGCCGCGTCGTACCGCCTGGCCTTCCTGGACGAACTTGCGCAGCACGATGCCGGCCTGCGGCGCGTGCACCTTGACCTGGCCGCTGGCGGGCACCAATTGGCCGCTGACGGTGCTGCGCTTGGTGTAGCTGCCGAACAGGAAGAAGCCCACCACCAGCAGCGCCATCGCCGCGGCCAGCAGGGTGAGAAAAGTGAAGGAGACCGGGCGGATCAGCACGATCTCGCCCAGGCCGCCGGCATGCTGGGCGTCGAGGGCTTCCTGGCGAAACATGGTGGCTGGATCCTGGATTCGAATAATACTTGCATGACACTCCGACACCCTTGCGAAAGTTCAAACGCATGAAGTGCCGGAGTGCGACTTTTCTAATTAGATGGTGGTGCGGCCTACATCACCGGGACCGAAGTTTTCCCGGTATTGGCCCAAGTAACCGACAGCCGTCTCTGCATTGGTGAAGAGACCGACCGTGCCCCCGGCAATAGCACCCATGGCGGTTGGCACGATCAGGCCGACCAACTGGGAAAGAGCGCCGAAGCCGAAGCCGCCGGCACCGCCCCATTTCCCGCCGATTGCCATGCCCGTCGCGGCGCCGTCGACGGCGCCTACGATCATGCCGGAAAGAGTTCCACCCGAAACGCAGGTGACTTCAATGTCATTGAGTTCTTTCATTTCATATATCTCCTTTAGGCTTTCCGTGAGTCTGGAAAGCCATTCGATGGTACTAATCCGAAAGAGTGGGATGAACTGCCAGGATTAGCGGTTTTTCATGGGATCGATAATTCGTTTGACAATGAGTTTCAATATTCGGCGGATGAAGGTTTGCCACTCCGGGTAAACTTTGCGAATGATTAAGGCCGGTTCGTGCGACACCTCGATAAGACCTGTTGAACAAGTCAACGCCGTATCGAGGGCTCATTCATATCGGCTCCGGCCAACCGCTCTTCGTCCGAGTCAGTACGGCCTCGCATAGCGGCATTTCATGGCATCAGCCGGTCGAGCAGCGGCGAGCTGAACAGCCGATGCGGATCGGCTTCGTTCAACTGGCGCACCGCGCTGTCCCAATCGTTGTCTGCGACCAGGCCCTGGCGTAGCGACTGCGCCACCAACTGGTCGACCACCGTCGGCTCGTCCCAGGCGGCGGCGGGGCTGTAGCCCCAGCCCTTGCTCCACTCCACCCGCAGCGAGGCGTAGTCGCCGCTGAAGTGGTCGAACAGCCAGGCCTCGAACTCGTGGTAGAAGGCATTGGCCTGCGGGGTACCGGGCAGGCTGAGGATGTCCAGCCAGATCGCCGTGTCCCACTCCGGTTGGTCGGGGCGCGGACGGATCGCCGACAGGCTGGGCACCTGGGCGCCGGGAACGATCGACTCGCCGGGCTGGTCGAGCCCGCTGACGCGAATCTCCACCGGGCCGTTCATGGGGTAGTGGCCGTTGGCGCGGTAGGCGGCGACCATCGTCTGGTACTGCAGGTAGAACTCGTTGATCACCCGCTGCACGTCGCGACGCCGGGTCAGCACCGCGTAGCCGTTGGCGGTGACGCGAAGGGTGCTGGGCTTGATGTACAGCAGCAGGTCCTTGCTCCAGCCCCACAGGTCGTAGCCCAGGGTCAGCGCCATGCCGCCCACTACCAGGTCGTACTGCAGCTTGCCGAGCAGCGGGGTGAGTTCCGGGTGGCCGGTGTTGATCGCCGCCAGCAGGTCGGACAGCGCCTTGGGAATGTTGTCGGAGAAGGGGTAGTTGAACGGGCCGTTGACCGCACGGGCGCCGAACGGGCAGCGCGGGGTCGGCGTCCAGACCTTCAGCCAGGGCTTGTCGGTGAAGGGGAACCAGATGGCCTCGGCGCGTCCGCTTTTCTGCAGGAAGCTGTCGAAGGTCCTTCCGCCGCTGCCGGCCGCGGCGAACATCTCGCTCGCCGGGATGTTCACGTAGCTCTGGCAGCGCATGCGCTTGTTGACCCCGGCCTGGAGGGTCGCCTCGACGATGAAGGCGCGTCCGAGGTGGACGAGGAACGGCGCGCAGGCCGGATCGTCGCGGCGGAAGGTCTTCAGCACGTATTGTCCGGCGGCGCCGTCCCAGACCACCGCGGTCAGCGCCACGATGCTGTTGCTCAGGGAGCCGTAGCTCTGCCCCGGCAGGCGGCTTTCGCCCTGCGCCGGGATGCCGGTGCCGTGGCCGTCGATGGCGAGCACCCCGCCGAGGGTCAGGTCGCCCGGCGCCGGCGTGGCGACGAAGCCGAGCTTGACCCGCTCCAGTTGTTTCAGCAGGGCTTCCATGGTGACGCCGGTCTGCGCGCTGAACAGGCCGAACTCGCCCTGGGTGTCGATCCGTACGCGGGTCAGGTAACGGCTGGTTTCCACCAGCATGATGCGGCTCTCGCAGTTCTCGCCGCCTTTCAGCAGCAGCGGGGACCAGTTGTGACCCATGCCGCGCGGGCGCACCTTGAAGCCGTTCTGCCAGGCCCAGTTGACCACCGCGAGAACCTCTTCGTTGGTGCGCGGGGCGCAGCTCCAGAGGTCGTCGGCGGCGATTTCCCCCGACCAGTTGCGGAACGCCCGCCGATAAAGTTCGAGGCCGGCCGGAAAGCCTGCCGGCGCCGGACAACTGCTGGCGGCGGCTTCGGCGGGCTGGATGACGAAAGCCGGGGTCCAGCCGGCCACCAGGCCGACCGCGCCGAGCGTGGCACTCTTGCCGAGGAAGCTGCGGCGCGACAGGCCGCCGGATTCCTGGTCGGGATCGCCGACGAAGGCGTCGGCGTGCTGGATGAGGTCGTGCATGGCGGTTCTCCTGATCGGGGCGCTGGTCGCCCCTTCCCGGTTGCCGGGTCCTAGGTCGCCGCCGGGGGCGTCCGGGTCTCCGGCGACGGTGGAGGCCCGCTCCGCGACGGGAGCGGGCCGAGGTCCTGGGATCAGGTCCACTCGGTGTCGTAGTGGTAATCGATGCGGCTGGTGTCGCCGCCGAGCAGGCCGCCGACCGCGGCGACGCCCTTGAACACGCCGTAGCCGAGGGTGTCGGCCAGTTGATGGATGGGGGTCAGGCCGACGGCGTTGAACACCTTGCCGACCGAAGAGATGACCGACGTGTTGAGCAGGTCGTTGGACACCTTGACCACATCGACGATGGCATCGCCGACGAAGCTGAAGAGTCCGGCGCCCGATACCTGGTCGATTTCATCGAAGCTCAGTTCCTGAAGTGTGGCGAGTTGCATGGCGCTATTCCTTCATCAATCAAGTTTTGAGCGATAGCCGGCCCTCTCGCATAAACATCGGTTTGCGAAGATAGAGTGACTATCGGTTGCCAGCCGCTCTGGAAAAGTACTTTGCCGGCTGGTCGCTGAAAATTACTGATCTGCCGGCGAGAGTGTCAATCTGGGAAGTTGATAGGGTGAACCTGGAATATCCATGCTAGGCAAATGACGCCGATATTCTGTCAGTGGAATTGGTCGATGTTTTTTCGAATGCCGCGATAAGCATCTTGATATTGCTGATCCATTGATATTCGTGGGTACTGGGAAGCGGTTCGCTATTTTTACGAGATGATGCGCCAATCCAGAAAAGTATCGAATTATTGCTTTCGGAAAAAATTCAACTGCCTTGCTGATAGGTTTCTTCCGGTCGAGTTATTGAAGTCCATGTCCGGTCTTGCGTTGTTTTTCAAAGTAGAGAAACCGGCGTCATAAATTTGTGCGGATAACTGGCGGGCAAACTTTCCCAGGCTGCGCTTCTGTTGCGGGGAAGTGCTTCGGTTCGTGTCGAGGCGCTTTCCAGTCTTGACAGCCCGGCACAGGCGCGTAGAGTGCCGCGCATGAATCGTGCAGCCCTGACCTTCAAGCGCTACTACGCCTATCTGCTCCCTCATTGAGGCGGTAGATGCGTCGCTGCATTCCCGAACCGCCCGAGGCGGCGGTCCGGTGAACTCCCTCCCAACCTGTCTCCTCGGGCATCCACCGTCCCAAAGGAGATACCCGTGTCCGTCCCGACCCATCAGCAAGACCTGATCGCCCTGCTCGAAGAGCGTGGCTTCGTCCACCAGTGCACCGACCGCGACGGCCTCGCCGCGCACCTGGCCGCCGGTCCGGCAACCGCCTACCTGGGCTTCGACGCCACCGCCGACAGCCTGCACGTCGGCCACCTGCAGGGCCTGATGCTGATGCGCTGGCTACAGAAGGCCGGGCACCGCCCGTTGCTGCTGATCGGTGGCGCGACCACCCGGATCGGCGATCCGAGCTTCCGCGATTCGAGCCGGCCGATCCTCACCGAGGCGCAGATCCAGGCCAATATCGACGGCATCGCCCGGGTTTTCTCGCGCTACGTCGAACTGCACGACGACAGCCTGGTGAACAACGCCGAATGGCTGGACGGCGTCGGCTACCTGGAGTTCCTCGACCGGGTCGGCCGGCACTTCTCGATCAACCGCCTGCTGACCTTCGACGCCATCAGGCAGCGCCTGGACCGCGAGCATTCGCTGTCGTTCCTCGAGTTCGGCTACACCCTGCTGCAGGCCTACGATTTCGTCGAACTGTCGCGCCGGCGCGGCTGCACCCTGCAACTCGGCGGCGCCGACCAGTGGGCGAACATCATCAACGGCGTGGAGCTGTCGCGACGCCAGGGCGGCGCCCAGCTGTTCGGCCTGACCATGCCGCTGCTGGCCACCAGTGACGGGCGCAAGATGGGCAAGTCGGCGCAGGGTGCGGTATGGCTCAACGCCGAGCGCCTGGCGCCGTTCGACTTCTGGCAGTTCTGGCGCAACTGCGATGATCGCGACGTCGGTCGCTTCCTCGCCCTGTTCAGCGAACTGCCGATGGATGAGGTGCGCCGCCTGGGCGCCTTGCAGGGCGCCGAGCTGAACGAAGCGAAGGTGGTCCTGGCCAATGCCGCCACCGCCCTGGCGCACGGCGAGCACGCCGCGCGATCCGCCGCCGATGCCGCGCGCGGGGTGTTCGCCGACGGTACGCGGGACAGCGGCCTGCCGGTGATGAAGCTATCCCGCGCGCGCCTGGCGCAGGGACTGTCGCTGACCGACCTGCTGCTGGAACACGCGATCCAGCCTTCCCGCAGCGCGGTCCGCCGCCTCGCCGCCGGCGGCGGCCTGCGCCTGGACGGCACGCCGGTCAGCGATCCGGACGCGCCGCTGGCGGGCGAGGTCGACGGGCTGCGCTTGAGCCTGGGCAAGAAGCAGCATTTGCACCTGCGACTCGAGGATTGAGGTGCCTGCGGCCCCAAGGGGCCGCGCTTCACCAGAGCTTTAGCGTGTAATTGACGATGAAGCGGTTCTCGTCCAGGTCCGCACCGTAGCGGCTGCGGTAGGTGATGTTGCGCCATTTCAAGGCGACGCTCTTCAGCGGTCCGCTCTGGATCACGTAGGACAGGTCGGTGTTGCGCTCCCATTCGCTGTCGTCGGCACGGCCGGCGCCGCGGTCGATGTCGCGGCCCTGTACATAGCGGGTCATGAGGTTCAGGCCGGGCAGGCCGAGGCCGGCGAAGTCGTAGTCGTAGCGCAGTTGCCAGGATTTCTCCTGCGGTCGGGTGAAGGTCTGGTAGGCCATGAGGTTGGCCACGTAGGGCGTGGTGTAGCCGTTGAGCACCGGAAAGGCGTCGTTGCCGATCATCTTCTGGACACCGATGCCGAAGGCATGGGCGCCGGCGCGCAGGGTGAGCATGGCGTTGAGGTTGCGATTGTCCACCGGCCCGGAGATCGCCGCGCCGTCTTCGCCGCTGTCGAAGTAGCGCAGGTCGCTGCGCAGCGACAGCCCTTCGCCCAGCGGCAGGGTGTGCAGCAGGCCGAGATAGTGCTGCCGGTAGATGTCCTTGAGCTGGCCGTAGTAATAGCTGGCGCTGAGCCGAGGGGTGAAGGCGTAGGTCGCGCCGGCGAGATTGAACTCGTCGCTGGCGTGGGCCTTGTCGCGGCCCATGATGTACATGTCGTCGCTGCCGGCCGACTCGCGAGTGCGCGACTTCCACAATTGCCCCGCGGTGAGGGTGAGACCCTCGATCTCGCTGGAGGTCAGCAGCGCGCCGTCGAAGGTCTGCGGCAACAGGCGCACGTCGTCGCGGAACGCCACCGGCAGTTGCGGCATGAGGATGCCGACCTGTAGCTGGGTCTGCGAATAGCGCAGCTTGGCGGTCAGGCCGAGGTGACTGTAGTCGTCCACCGGCTCCTTCGAATTCGCTCCGAACGGCAGCGTGCCATCGTTGCTACGCCCGCGTCCCGAGTCGAGCTTGACGCCGAGCAGCCCGGTAGCATCCAGGCCGAAGCCGAGCGGGCCGCCGGTGAAACCGGATTGCAGGCGCAGGACGAAGCCCTGCGACCAGTTGCCGGCCTGCGATTGGGGCGCATCGTGCTGGCGGTAGTCGCGCAACTGGTAGAAGTTGCGGAGGTCGAGGTGGGCGCTGCTGTCCGCGAGGAATTCCGCTTGCGCGGCGAGGGGCAGGAGGCCGAGGCCAAGCGCATAGCTGCGCCAGGCGCACGGGCGGGGGCATGCCGTGATCATCGATTCTTCCCTTGGTTGTTGTTCTTGTAGGTATGGGTGACGCCGATTGCACGGTGAGTTTTAGCATATTGTTAACTTGTTAATGAAGTATTGGCGATCCTCCCGGAAGCTTCGCTAGCTTCTGTCCCTTTCCATGCTTGCCGATCATGGAGGGTACGGCGCTGGAGAGCGAAACCGACCTGGAATCTTTCGCCTTCTGCGCATTTGGTTAATCTGTTAACGTTGTCGGCCCGCGAAAGGAGCCAGGCCCCGCGCGCTGCCAGGGTGAACGAGGTCGCGTCGTGGGGATTTCCCGGACGGCGAACTTGCATCCGCGTGCACGGCGGTGTCGTCTGGACCGAAAGGCGAAGAAGAGGAGTGCGAGCGTGCCTGCGAGTGCATCGAGGATTCAGGTCGGAAGCGGCGAACGACGCCTGTTGCTGCTGTTGTCGGCGCTGGTGGCATTCGGCCCGCTGTCGATCGACATGTACCTGCCGAGCCTGCCGGCGATCGCCGCCGATCTCGGCGCCAGCGATGCCCAGGTGCAGCGGAGCATCAGCGGCTTCCTGGTCGGCTTCTGCGTCGGCATGCTGTTCTACGGCCCCTTGTCCGACCGTTTCGGCCGGCGCCCGGTGCTGCTGGCCGGTATCGCCTTGTACCTGTTCAGCAGCCTGGCCTGCGCGCTGGCCGACAGCGCGGGGCAACTGGTCCTGCTGAGGGTGCTCCAGGCCCTCGGCGGCGGCGCCGCGTCGGTGCTGGCGCGGGCCATGGTGCGCGACCTCTATCCGTTGGGCGAGGCCGCCCGGATGCTGGCATTGATGCACATGGTGACCATGCTGGCACCGCTGGCCGCGCCGCTGCTCGGCGGCTACCTGATGCTCTGGGCCGGCTGGCGCGCGTTGTTCGTGGTCCTGGCGCTGTTCGCCGGGCTCTGCCTGCTGGCGGTCTGGCGGGTCGCCGAAAGCCACCCGCCGGAGCGCCGCGGCGGCAGCCTGGCCCAGGCCTTTCTCGCCTATGGGCGGCTGCTCGGCGACCGTCGCGCGCTGGGCTACGTGCTGTGCATGGGGCTGGCGTTCGCCGGGATGTTCGCCTACATCAGCGCCGCGCCCTTCGTGTTCATCGAGCATTTCGGCGTGCGCGCGGAGCGCTTCGGCTGGTTCTTCGGCCTGAACATCCTCGGTGTGATGCTCGCCACCTGGTGCAGCGCGCGCCTGGTGCGCCGCCACGGTCCGCGGCCGCTGCTGCGGGCCGGCAGCCTGCTGGCCTGCGTGTCCGGGCTGTTCCTCCTCGGCTATGCGGCGCTCGGCGAGCGGGGCGGGTTGTGGGCGCTGGTGCCCGGGCTGCTGTGCTTCGTCAGCGTCACCGGCCTGCTCGGCGCCAACTGCATCGCCAGCCTGCTGGCGTTGTATCCCGGACAGGCCGGGGCGGCTTCGGCGGTGGCGGTGTCCGGGCAGTTCGGCCTCGGCTGCCTGGCCAGCCTGGCGGTCGGCTGGCTGGCGTTGCCCGGCGTGCTGCCGATGGCGCTGGTGATGGCCGTCTGCGGCGTCGGCAGCCTGCTCGCGCTGGGCTTGGCCCTGCACGGCGGAAACCGTTGATTTCCTTCTGCATACCCGCATGCAGCCTGTGTTTTTTCCGCTACTCTTCTGCACTTTCGAAACCAGTCATCCAAGCTCGGACCCTATGTCAACGCCAAGACCCTCCCTGACCCTGACCCTGTTGCAGGCTCGCGAAGCCGCGATGAGTTTCTTCCGCCCCTCCCTCAACCAGCACGGTCTCACCGAGCAGCAGTGGCGGGTGATCCGCATCCTGCGCCAGCAGGGCGAGATGGAGAGCTACCAGTTGGCCAACCAGGCCTGCATCCTGCGCCCGAGCATGACCGGCGTGCTGGCGCGCCTGGAGCGCGACGGCATCGTCCGGCGCTGGAAGGCGCCCAAGGACCAGCGGCGGGTCTACGTGAACCTGACGGAAAAGGGCCAGCAGTGCTTCGTCTCCATGAGCGGCGACATGGAGAAGAACTACCAGCGCATCCAGGAGCGGTTCGGCGAGGAAAAGCTCGCGCAGTTGCTGGAACTGCTCAACGAGCTGAAGAAGATAAAGCCCTGAAGCGACTGGCCGGCGTCATGCCGGCCAATTCTTGTCCCAGTGCCGGCAGTCGCCCTGGCAGCGACCGGGACAGCCGCAGCCGGTGCGGCTCCTGCCGGTTTCCCGCTCGACCCGGCGGGCCACCTCCTCGTCGTCGGCGAACGGCAGCATGCTCGCCTGGTCCAGGGTCTTGGCGTGGCGCAGGCTCCAATGCACGCCGAAGAACAGCACGGCGACCGCCAGCAGCTCCAGCAGGATCTCGCTCCAGCTGAATTCCATGATGATTCTCCTCGTCGGCTGTCGAGCCTTGCCCGCAGCGTGGCGGGCGAGGCTCGGGAAGGGAAGGGACGCGCTGTCGCGGCTCAGGCCATGCGGGCCGCCGCGAGGATTCCTTCCGGGCGCGCCTGGCGTACCGTGCGCCAGGTGTTGTAGCTCATCAGCAGCATGCCGGTGAGGAAGAACCCGCCACCGACCAGGCGCACGATGAAGCCCGGATGGCTGGCCACCAGCGACTCGACGAAGGAGTAGGTCAGCGTGCCGTCCTCGTTGACCGCGCGCCACATCAGGCCCTGGGTAATGCCGTTGACCCACAGCGAGGCGATGTACAGCACGGTGCCGATGGTGGCCAGCCAGAAGTGCGCATTGATCAGGCCGACGCTGTGCATCTTCTCGACCCCGTAGACCTTGGGAATCAGGTGGTAGAGCGAGCCGATGGTGATCATCGCGACCCAGCCGAGGGCGCCGGCGTGGACGTGGCCGATGGTCCAGTCGGTGTAGTGGGAGAGGGCGTTGACGGTCTTGATCGCCATCATCGGGCCTTCGAAGGTGGACATGCCGTAGAACGCCAGGGACACCACCAGGAAGCGCAGGATCGGGTCGTCGCGCAGCTTATGCCAGGCCCCGGAGAGGGTCATCATGCCGTTGATCATGCCGCCCCAGCTCGGCGCCAGGAGGATCAGCGACATCACCATGCCCAGCGACTGCGCCCAGTCCGGCAGCGCGGTGTAGTGCAGGTGGTGCGGGCCGGCCCAGATGTACAGGGTGATCAGCGCCCAGAAGTGGACGATGGACAGCCGGTAGGAGTAGACCGGGCGCCCGGCTTGCTTGGGCACGAAGTAGTACATCATGCCGAGGAAGCCGGTGGTCAGGAAGAAGCCTACGGCGTTGTGCCCGTACCACCACTGGACCATGGCATCGGTGGCGCCGGAGTACATCGAGTAGGACTTGAACCAGCTCACCGGCAGCGACATGTGGTTGACGATGTGCAGCATCGCGGTGGTCAGGATGAACGAGCCGAAGAACCAGTTGCCGACATAGATGTGCTTGACCTTGCGCTTGATCAGGGTGCCGAAGAACACCACCGCGTAGGCGACCCAGACGATCGCCAGCCAGATCGCGCCGGTGAACTCGATCTCGGCGTATTCCTTGGTGGTGGTGTTGCCCAGCGGCAGGCTGACCAGCAGGATCACCGCCACCGCCTGCCAGCCCCAGAAGGTGAAGGCGGCCAGGGTGTCGGAGAACAGTCGCACCTGGCAGGTACGCTGCACCGTGTAGTAGCTGGTGGCGAACAGCGCGCAGCCGCCGAAGGCGAAGATCACCAGGTTGGTATGCAGCGGCCGCAGGCGGCCGAAGCTGGTCCAGGGCAGGTCGAAGTTCATCTGGGGCCAGACCAGTTGCGAGGCGATCAGTACGCCCAACCCCATGCCGATCACGCCCCATACCACGGTCATGATGGCGAACTGGCGAACCACCTTGTAGTTGTAGGCAGGTTCCGTCGTTGCTTTGTTCATCTGTACAGTCCCGAAAGAAATGAACAGCCGGCGACCGCCGTCGAGGGGGGAGACGGGGCGCCGGCCGGAGCCTGCAATCTAAGGGCTGGGGCGGGGGTAAAACAGCTTCAGGTCGATATGGAATTTGGGTATCAGATGGGGCGGGGGAAGGCGTTCGTGCAGGGCGGCGGCGCATACCGGGATGGGGGACGCGAGCCGATCATGGCGGATGACCGCGCGCGGTTATCCGCCCTACGCCGGGGTGGCTTTCCGTCTGCGGGGCGTCATCCCGCCAGCGACTGGGCGATCCGCCCGAGTGTCTCCATCGCCTTCTCCTGCCGCGCGCTCCACGGGTGCCCGTAGTTGAGCCGGGCGCAATGGGCGAAGCGGCGGGTGGCGGAGAAGATCGGCCCCGGGGCGAGGCTGATGCCCTGGGCCAGGGCCAGTTGGAACAGGCGCAGCGAGTCGACCGCCTCGGGCAACTCCAGCCAGAGGAAGTAGCCGCCGCTGGGACGGCTGACCCGGGTCTGCTCGGGGAAGTAACGCGCCACCGCCGCGAGCATGGCGTTCTGCTGGGTCTCCAGGGCGTAGCGCAGCTTGCGCAGGTGGCGGTCGTAGCCGCCGTGCTGGAGATAGTCGGCGATGGCCGCCTGGGCCGGGATCGACGCCGACAGGCTGGTCATCAGCTTCAGTCGCTCGATCTGCTCGGCGTAGCGTCCGCCGGCCACCCAGCCGACCCGGTAGCCCGGCGCCAGGCTCTTGGAGAAGGAACTGCAGTGCATCACCAGGCCTTCCTGGTCGTAGGCCTTGACCGGTTTCGGCGCCTGCTGGCCGAAGTACAGCTCGGCGTAGACGTCATCCTCGATCATCGGCACCTGGTGGCGCGCCAGCAGCTCGGCGAGGGCGCGTTTCTTCTCGTCGTCCATGCTCGCGCCCATCGGGTTCTGGAAGTTGCTCATGAACCAGCAGGCCTTGATCGGCAGGCGCTCCAGGCTGTCGGCGAGCACTTCCAGGTCGATGCCTTCGCGCGGATGCACGGGGATTTCCACCGCCTTCAGCTTCAACCGTTCCAGCACCTGCAGGGTGGCGTAGAACGCCGGCGCCTCGATGGCCACCAGGTCGCCGGGACGGGTGACCACCTGCAGGCAGAGGTTGAGTGCCTCCAGCGCGCCGTTGCTGATGACCAGTTCTTCCACCGGCAGCAGCAGGCCGCCGACCATGTAGCGCAGGGCGATCTGCCGGCGCAGGCCATGGTTGCCCGGCGTCATGTCGGCGACCACCGACTGCGGGTCCATGTCGCGCACCGCGTGGGCCATCGAGCGCGCCAGGCGCGGCAGGGGAAACAGTTGCGGGCTGGGGAACGCCGAGCCGAAGGGCACGGTGTCCGGGTCCTTGATCGAACTGAGTACGGAGAACACCAGCTCGCTGACGTCGACCTCGGTGGCGTCGGCCTGGCGCGGGCTGATCTCCGGTTCCGGCAGCGGCCGCTGCACGTGCTGGCAGACGAAGTAGCCGGAGCGTGCGCGGGCCATGATCAGCCCACGGCTTTCCAGCAGGTAGTAGGCCTGGAACACGGTGGAAGCGCTGACCCCGTAGGTACGACTGGCGTGCCGTACCGAGGGCACCTTCTGCCCGGGGGCGAGGACGCCGGTGCGGATCAGCTCGGCAATCTCGTCGGCGAATTTCTCGTAGCGCTTCATCTTGTCCTGGCCGCTGTCCTGGCTGGCCGTGGGCACGGCCGCTGGCGCCCACTCTATGCGCGCCGGGACCGTGTTGTCATGCCTCATCGCGGCCTCCTCAGCGCGCCGGCGAAACGAAGGTGCTGGTGCTGCCGACCGCCAGGCTCGGGTCGTCGATGCCGCGCAGGCTGAACGCCAGCGGTTGCGAGCCGGCCCTGGCGCGTTCGGCGGTAGAGGCCACCGACACCGGGAAGTCGAGGATCTCGCCGGGCTTCAGGCTCAGGGTGTGCTCGCCCTGCAGGCGGAACTCCGGCGCGTCGTCGAGTTGCAGGCGATAGCGCTGCGGCTGCTGGGTCTTGTTGATGACCTTGAGGGTGTAGATGTTCTCGATCTGCCCGGCGGCGTTCTCGCGGAACAGCCCACGGTCGCGGGTCACGTCCAGCGAGGCCAGCGGGCGGGCATCCAGGGCGACGACGAAGGCGCCGATCATCGCCAGCATCACCGCCGCGTAGCCGACCAGGCGTGGACGCAGGAAGCGGGTCTGGCCACCTTCCAGGGCGCGTTCCGAGGTGTAGCGCACCAGGCCGCGTTCATAGCCCATCTTGTCCATGATCGAGTCGCAGGCGTCGACGCAGGCGGCGCAGCCGATGCAGGCGATCTGCAGGCCGTCGCGGATGTCGATGCCGGTGGGGCAGACCTGCACGCACTGCTGGCAGTCGATGCAGTCGCCGAGCCCCTGGGCGCGCGGATCGCTGCCTTTCTTGCGGGCGCCGCGGGACTCGCCGCGGGCGGCATCGTAGGACACGATCAGGGTGTCCTTGTCGAACATCACGCTCTGGAAGCGCGAGTAGGGGCACATGTGGATGCACACCTGCTCGCGCAGCCAGCCGGCGTTGACATAGGTGGCGGCGGTGAAGAACAGCACCCAGAACAGGCTTTCCAGGTCCAGCTGGAAGCTGAACAGGTCGGCCACCAGCGGCCGCACCGGAGTGAAGTAGCCGATGAAGGTGATCGCCGTGACCAGGCTCACACCCAGCCACAGCGCGTGCTTGGCCGTTTTGCGCAAGAGCTTGGCGGCGCTCGCCGGACCCTGGTCGAGCTTGATCCGCGCATTGCGGTCGCCCTCGGTGACCTTCTCGCACCACATGAACACCCAGGTCCACACGCTCTGCGGGCAGGTATAGCCGCACCAGACGCGGCCGGCGAACACGGTGATGAAGAACAGGCCGAAGGCGGCGATGATCAGCAGCGCCGAGAGCAGGATGAAGTCCTGCGGCCAGAAGGTCGCGCCGAAAATGTAGAACTTGCGTTCGGGCAGGTCCCAGAGCACCGCCTGGCGGCCGTTCCAGTTCAGCCACAGGGTGCCGAAGAACAGCAGGAACAGCAGGCCGCCGCCGAGGCGGCGGAAGTTGCGGAACAGACCGGTGAAGCTGCGGGTGTAGATCGGGCCGTTCACCGCCGACGGCAGCTTGCCGGGCGCGGGCGGCTGTTTCGACGGAGCGGCCGGTGCGGCGGGCTCGACCTGGATCGCGGGAATTCTTTCGCTCATTTTTCGTAGGCCCATCAGGCTGGAGAGGCGGTTGCGACTATAGGAACCGGCTGATGGGCGAAACAGCGGCAGATCGAGCGGGAAAAACCGTATCAGATGCCTCCGGAAAGCAGCGGCCCAGCATTGCCGCGGGTTGCCGGGCGACCTCGGGCAGTACAGATATGCGCCCCGTGGCAACCGGTCGCAGGCGGCACGAATTCGCCGCCGTCGGCCATCTGATGTGTTTTTTTCGGCGGAATCTGCCGCTGTTTCGCTGTCTGTACGCGGGCGATAGTGGGTGCCAGTGAACACCGGCCCATCCTGTCGCCAGAAACAGGGGCGCAGCCGGTCCCCGGTTTCTTCGCCACGCACCCTGCCCGTCATCGGTGGAGAAACCCTGTCGATGAGGGCTTTGCGATGTACCAGTACGACGAATACGACCAGGCGCTGGTGAGCGAGCGGGTGGCGCAGTTCCGCGACCAGATCGCCCGCCGCCTCGACGGCGAACTGAGCGAGGAGGAGTTCCTCCCGCTGCGCCTGCAGAACGGCCTGTACCTGCAGAAGCACGCCTACATGCTGCGCGTGGCGATTCCCTACGGCACCCTCTCGTCGCCGCAACTGCGCGCCTTGGCGCACGTCGCCCGGCACTACGACCGCGGCTACGGGCACTTCACCACGCGGCAGAACATCCAGTTCAACTGGATCGAACTGGAGCAGGTCGGCGATATCCTCGAACACCTCGCCGGCGCGCAGATGCATGCGATCCAGACCTCCGGCAACTGCGTGCGCAACATCACCACCGAAGCCTTCGCCGGGGTCGCCGCGGACGAATGGACCGACCCCCGGCCGCTGGCCGAGATCCTGCGCCAGTGGTCGACGGTGAACCCGGAGTTCCTGTTCCTCCCGCGCAAGTTCAAGATCGCCCTCAGTTCGGCGGTGGAAGACCGCGCCGCGGTGCAGATGCACGACATCGGCCTGTACCTTTACCGCCACCCCGACGCCGGCGAGTTGCGCCTGCGGGTCCTGGTCGGCGGCGGCCTGGGACGCACGCCGATGCTCGGCCAGGTGATCCGCGACGACCTGCCCTGGCAGCACCTGTTGTCCTACGTCGAGGCGATCCTGCGGGTCTACAACCGCTACGGCCGGCGCGACAACAAGTACAAGGCGCGGATCAAGATCCTGGTCAAGGCGCTGGGCATCGAGGCTTTCGCCCGCGAGGTGGAGGAAGAGTGGCAGCACCTGCGCGACGGCCCGGCGCAACTGACTGCCGAGGAGTGCCAGCGGGTCGCCGAGCGCTTCGTATTGCCGCGCTACCTGCCGCCGGCCGGCGGCGAGCTGGCCTACGGCAGCGCCCGTGCGGCCGATCCGGCCTTCGCCCGCTGGGCCTCGCGCAACGTCCAGGCGCACAAGGTGCCGGGCTACGCCTCGGTGGTGCTGTCGACCAAGCCCGGCGCCAGCGCGCCGCCGGGCGACGTCA
The DNA here is from genome assembly GCF_001457615.1 of Pseudomonas aeruginosa. Taxonomy (GTDB): domain Bacteria; phylum Pseudomonadota; class Gammaproteobacteria; order Pseudomonadales; family Pseudomonadaceae; genus Pseudomonas; species Pseudomonas aeruginosa. Next base: position 872,107 of record NZ_LN831024.1, read on the forward strand.
CCGCGGAGCAGATGGAACGTGTCGCCGACTGGGCCGAGCGCTACGGTTTCGGCGAGATCCGTGTGGCCCACGAACAGAACCTGGTGCTCCCCGACGTGCGCCTGGAGAACCTCCACGCGCTGTGGCGCGAGGCCTGCGCAGCCGGCCTCGGCACGCCTAACCAAGGCCTGCTCAGCGACATCATCGCCTGTCCCGGCGGCGACTACTGCGCGCTGGCCAACGCCAAGTCGATCCCCATCGCCCAGGGTATCCAGCAGCGCTTCGAGGACCTCGACCACCTGCACGACATCGGCGAGCTTAGCCTGAACATCTCCGGCTGCATGAACGCCTGCGGCCACCACCACATCGGCAACATCGGCATCCTCGGCGTCGACAAGAACGGCAGCGAGTGGTACCAGGTCACCCTCGGCGGCGCCCAGGGCAAGGACAGCGCGCTGGGCAAGGTGATCGGGCCATCGTTCAGCGCTGCCGAGGTGCCGGCGGTGATCGAACGGATCGTCGAAACCTTCACCGACCTGCGGGTCGGCCCGGAACGTTTCATCGACACCTTCAACCGGGTCGGCCTGGAGCCGTTCAAGGCCCGGGTCTACGCCAGGATGGAGGAACCGGCATGAACAACCTGATCCGTTTGCGCGATGGCGTCGCCGAGGTCTGCCGCGACGATCCCTGGCAACTCCTGCGCGAGTTGCCCGACGCGCTGCCGCCGGGGCCGTTGCTGCTGCCTCTGGCGGCCTGGCTGGAGCGCCGCGGCGAGGCCGGAGCCGCCGCGCCCTGGCTGGCGCCGGACGATGAGGTGGAGGCCTTGCTGCCGCACTTCGCCGAGCTGCCGCTGATCGCCGTCGACTTCCCCAGCTTCCGCGACGGTCGTGGCTACAGCCTGGCCTACCTGCTGCGCGTGCGCCTGGGGTGGAGCGGCGAGTTGCGCGCAGTGGGCGACGTGTTGCGCGACCAGCTCAGCCATATGCGCCAGTGCGGCTTCGATGCCTTCGCGGTGCGCGAGGACAAGAACGTCGAGGATGCGCTCAAGGGGCTGGCGGGCTTGAGCGTGCTCTACGGCCGCTCGGCGATCGAGCCGCGACCGTTGTTCCGCCGACGCTAGGCATACGCCCCCGGACCGACGCCGATACCTGCCGCAACGCCGACCTGGCCCCTCTCCCGCAGCGGGAGCGGGGCGCACCCCTCAGCCGTAGACCGAGGAACTGGCGGACGGCGCCGGCGCGCCGCCCTTGAAGCGCCCCGCCAGCTCGCGCAGCGAACGCATCAGCAGGCTGGTGTCCACGCCCACCGCGACGAACGCGCAGCCCAGCTCCAGGTAGCGCCGCGCCAGTGTCTCGTCGGCGGAGAGGATGCCGGCGGCCTTGCCGGCCGTGCGGATGCGGTGGATGGCGTCCTCTATGGCCGCCTGCACCTCGGGATGGCCTGGATTGCCGCGATGGCCCATGGCTGCGCTGAGGTCGGCCGGACCGATGAACACGCCGTCGACGCCCTCGACGGCGGCGATCGCGTCGAGGTTGGCCAGGCCCTCCAGGTTTTCCACCTGGACCAGCAGGCACATCTGCTCGTCGGCGTGGTTCAGGTACTCCGCCACGCTGTTCCAGCGCGAGGCCCGGGCCAGCGCACTGCCGACCCCGCGTACGCCCGCCGGCGGATAGCGCACGGCGCGCACCAGCCCTTCGGCCTGGGCGGCGCTGTCGACCATCGGTACCAGCAGGGTCTGCGCGCCGATGTCGAGCAATTGCTTGATCAGCGCAGTGTCGCCCTGCACCGGGCGGATCACCGGCTGGCCGGGGTAGGGCGCCAGCGCCTGCAACTGGCCGAGCAGGCTGCGCAGGTCGTTGGGCGCGTGCTCGCCGTCCAGCAGCAGCCAGTCGAAGCCGGCGTTGGCGGCCAGCTCCGCGCAGTAGGGATCGGCCAGGCCGAGCCACAGGCCGATCTGCGCCTCGCCGCTGCGCAGGCGTTGCTTGAAGCGATTGACGGGCAGGTCCATGGAAATGCCTCCTCAGACGAAACGGCAGGAGATGCTGCCGAGCAGGTCGTAGTCGACGTGGAAGGTGTCCCCCGGCGCGGCCGCCACCGGGCGGGTGAAGGAGCCGCCGAGGATCACCTGGCCGGCCTCCAGGCAGACGCCGTAGGGCGCCAGCTTGTTGGCCAGCCAGGCGACGCCCTTGGCCGGGTGGTTGAGCACCGCGGCGGAGACGCCAGACTCCTCGATCACGCCATTGCGGTAGAGGATCGCCGGTACCCGCCGCAGGTCGATATCGCCTGGCCGCACGGCCCGGCCGCCCATCACCACGCCGGCGTTGGCGGCGTTGTCGGAGATGGTGTCGAAGACCTTGCGCGTGACTTTCGTTTGCGGGTCGACCTGCTGGATGCGCGCATCGATGATTTCCAGCGCCGGGATCACCCACTCGGTGGCCTCGAGCACGTCGAACAGGGTGCAGCCCGGTCCCTTCAGCGGCTTGCCGAGGATGAACGCCAGCTCCACCTCGACCCGCGGCACGATGAAGCGCTGGAAGGGGATGTCGCTGCCCTCCTCGAAGAACATGTCGTCGAGCAAGGCGCCGTAGTCCGGCTCGCTGATGTTCGACGAGACCTGCATGGCGCGCGAGGTCAGGCCGATCTTGTGGCCCTTGAGCACGCGCCCGTCGGCGATCTTGCGCTCGACCCAGGCGCGCTGGATGGCGTAGGCGTCCTCGATGGCGATGTCCGGGTAGTCGAGGGAGAACTGCCTTACCTGCTGGCGCGAGCGTTCGGCGGCGTCGAGGCGGTTGGCGGCTTCCTGGATCAGACGGGGATCGAGCATGGTCGGGGTCTCTCGGTTCAGCGTGGGTTGACCACGGCGGCGGGGGTCCGCAGGACCAGGCCGGCGCCGAGGGCGATGAGGATGGCCAGCAGGTACAGGGCCAGGCTGGCGCTCTGGGTGGTGTCGCGCATCCAGCCGATCAGGTAGGGCGCGAGGAAGGCGGCGATGCTGCCGAAGGAACTGATCAGGGCGATTCCGGCGGCCAGGGTGGCGCTGGAAAGGAAGGCCGGCGGCAGTTGCCAGAACATCGGCAGGGCGGCGCTGGCGCCCATCCCGGCGATCACCAGGCCGCCCATCACCAGCCAGGCGCTGGTCGGCGCCAGGGCCGCCAGGCTGAGCCCGGCGGCGGCCATCAGCAACGGAATGCCCAGGTGCCAGCGGCGCTCGCGCAGGCGGTCGGAGGAACGGCCGATGAAGATCATGAAGGCGCAGCCGGCGAGATAGGGCACCGCGCTGAGCATGCCGATGCGGCTGTCCTGGGCGATGCCGGCGCCATGGATCAGGCTCGGCATCCAGAACGCGATGGTGTTCACCGCCAGCATCACCGCGAAATAGATCGCCACCAGCAGCCACACCTGCGGATTGCTGAAGATGCCGGAGAAGGAGGTGATGGTCTTGCGCTGCTCCTCGCCGGCCAGTTCCTCGCGCAGCAGGTGCTTCTGTTCGTCGCTGAGCCACGTCACCCGTTCGAAGCTTTCCGGCAGCGAGCACCAGACCACCACGCCGAGCAACACAACCGGCAGGCCTTCGATCAGGAACATCCACTGCCAGCCGCGCAGTCCGAGGGCATCATGGAAGCCTTCTAGGATCCAGCCCGAAAGCGGTCCGCCGATCACCCCGGCCATGGGCACGGCGATGGCGAACAGAGCGGTGATCTGCCCGCGTCGGCGCGCCGGGAACCAACGGTTCAGGTAGACCAGGATACCGGGGAAGAAGCCGGCCTCGGCGACCCCCAGGAGAAAGCGCAGCAGGTAGAAGCCGCGCGCGGTCTCCACCAGCAGCATGGCGGTGGAGAGACAGCCCCAGACCAGCATCAGGCAGGCGATCCAGCGGCGCGGGCCGATCCGTTCCAGCATCAGGTTGCTGGGCAGGCCGAACAGCGCATAGGCGATGAAGAACAGCCCGGCGCCGAGACCGTAGACGGTGTCGCTGAAGTGCAGGTCGGCGCTCATCTGCAACTTGGCGAAACCGATGTTGATGCGGTCCAGATGGGCGAAGACGTAGCACACCAGCAGCAGCGGCATCAGCCGCCAGGTGACGCGGTCGTGGGTGCTGTCGCTGAGAGGCAGGGTGGTGCTGTTCAGGGTGCTGGCTGTGCTCATGATCTTGTACTTTTTGTGAGCGCCCGGACGTCCCGGCGACCTGTCGGTGGCCGGGAGGCGAGCTGGGTGAGTGCAGCGTTATGGCGGGCTGGTCAGTCCGCCGGGTTGTTCAGGAATTCATGCACGTTGTTGCGCTTGTAGTTCAGCTCCGCGTCCAGTTCGGTGAGTTCGAAGGACAGCGCCAGCAGGCGTCGCGCCTGGAGCTCGGCGAAGTGCGCGGTGATCACCTCGAAAAGTGCCTCGGCGACTTGCCGGCGAGTCTCCAGGTCGCGACCGGCGCCGACTTTCAGGGTCATGTGGACGAAGGCGTAGTCGTGCCTGCCGTCGGCCATGCGCCAGGTGTCCAGGCGCACGCCGCGGCTGCGGATGCCGCCGAGCGGGAAAACGCCGCTGGCGCCGAGGCAGGCGTGGACCTTCTCGAACAGGCCGGGCAGGTCGGCTTCGGCTTCGATGTTGTCGGTGTATTCGGCGATGAAGTGCGGCATGGTGGCGTCCTCAGAGGCGGCTGGCGCAACTGGCGCCGGCCGGGTTGCCGGCCTGGGCGGCGGGGATCGCCGAGCCGTCCTGGGCGGTGACCGGGAATACCGCGTTGATCTGCCCGGTGCCGGAGGAGCCGAAGTAGGGCGTCACGACCTCCGCCTTGCCGTCGTAGGCCGACCAGCCGAGGGCGCCGAGGAGCATCGCGGTGTCGTGCATGAAGCCTTCGCCATGGCCCTTGGAGGCGTACTCGGGGAGCATCCCGCAGAACTCGGCCCAGCGGCCCTCCTGCCACATCTGCACGACTTCATGATCGAGAACCTCGAGGAACGGGCTCCAGATGCGGTCGGAGAAGTCCGGCGCCTGGCCGTTCTGGGCGAAGCGGTGGGACAGCGAGCCGCTGGCGAGGAACGCCACCGTGCCGTCGTAGTGCTCTTCCACCGCCTTGCGCATGGCCCAGCCCAGGCGCGCGCTGTCGTTCAGGTAATGCACGGTGCACAGGGCGGAGACCGAGACCACCTTGAAGTGGCGGTCCTGGTTCATGTAGCGCATCGGTACCAGGGTGCCGTACTCCGGGCCGAGGGTGGTGGCGTCGTGGGCCAGGGTCTCCACGCCGAGCGCGTTGCAGCCCTCGGCGAGGATGCGGCCCAGCTCCGGGTTGCCGGGGAAGCCGTACTCCATGTTGGCGATGAAGTGCGGCAACTCGTTGCTGGTGTAGAGCCCCTCGAAGTGCGGCGCGCAGTTGATGTGGTAGCCGGCGTTGACCAGCCAGTGGGTGTCGAACACCACGATGGTGTCGACCCCCAGTTCGCGGCAGCGCCGGCCGATCTCGCGGTGCCCGTCGATCGCCGGCTGGCGGCAGCCGTGGCGCGGGCCGGGCAGCTCGGACAGGTACAGCGAGGGTACGTGGGTGATCTTGGCAGCCAGAGCGACTTTGCCCATGACGATTCTCCTGGTGGCCCGTTGGGCCTGGCAGCGGGCGCGGCCGTTGGCGGCTGGCCCGGATTCTTCTGATTGTGTCTGCACGCCGGCGCTGCTGGCGGCCTCGGGCGGCCGCTCTGCACGAGCGCGCCCTACACGCCCCAGCGGGGGATGTGATGGCTGCCCATGGATATACACACGTTCTTGATCTCGGCGAATACCTCGAAGCTGTATTCCCCGCCTTCGCGTCCGGTGCCCGAGGCCTTCACCCCGCCGAACGGCTGGCGCAGGTCGCGCACGTTCTGGCTGTTGATGAAGACCATCCCGGCCTCGATGCCGCGTGCCAGGCGATGGGCCTTGCCGATGTCCTGGGTCCAGATGTAGGAGGCCAGGCCGTATTCCACGTCGTTGGCCAGGCGCAGCGCCTCGGCTTCGTCCTTGAACGGGATCAGGCAGACCACCGGGCCGAAGATCTCCTCCTGGGCGATGCGCATGCGGTTGTCCACGTCGGCGAACACCGTGGGCTGGATGAACTGCCCCTTGCTCAGGTGCGCCGGCAGGCCGGCCGGACGCTCCAGGCCGCCGGCCACCAGGGTGGCGCCTTCCTCGAGGCCGATGCGGATGTAGCCGGTGACCTTGTCGTAGTGGGCCTGGGTGATCATCGAGCCGACCTGGGTCTTCGGGTCCTGCGGATCGCCGACGATCAGGCGCCTGGCGCGCGCGGAGAACTCGGCGACGAACTGCGGGTAGACGCTTTCCTGGACGAAGATGCGACTGCCGGCGGTGCAGCGCTCGCCGTTCAGCGAGAAGATGGTGAACAGAGCGGCGTCCAGCGCCCGCTCGAGGTCGGCGTCTTCGAAGACCAGCACCGGCGACTTGCCGCCCAGTTCCATCGAGTATTTCTTGATCCCGGCCGCCTCCATGATCCGTCGCCCGGTGGCGGTGCCGCCGGTGAAGGACACCGCGCGCACGTCGCGGTGGCGAACCAGCGCGTCGCCGGCGCTGGCGCCGTAGCCCTGGACCACGTTGAACACCCCCGGCGGAATGCCCGCCTCGTGCACCAGGCGGCCCAGCTCGTTGGCGGTCAGCGGCGACAGCTCGGACATCTTCAGCACCGCCGTGTTGCCCAGCGCCAGGCACGGCGCGGTCTTCCAGGTGGCGGTCATGAACGGTACGTTCCACGGCGAGACCAGGCCGCAGACGCCCACCGGCTGGTACAGGGTGTAGTTGAGCATCTGGTCGTCGACCGGATAGCTGTGCCCGTTCATCCGCGTGCAGACTTCGGCGAAGAACTCGAAGTTGTGCGAGGCGCGCGGGATCAGTACGTTCTTCGTCTGGTGGATCGGCAGGCCGGTGTCGAGGGTCTCAAGTTCCGCCAGGTGCGGCACGTTCCGGTCGATCAGCTCGCCGAGCCGGCGCATCAGGCGCGCGCGCTCCTTGGCCGGGGTATTGGCCCATTTCGGGAAGGCTTCCCGGGCCGCCGCCACCGCCGCGTCGATTTCCGCCGCGCCGCCGCTGGCAACCTCGCCGATCAGCTCGCCGGTGGCCGGGTTGTAGTTCTCGAAGACGTCCTTGCTTTCGACCTCGCGGCCATTGATCCAGTGTTTGATCATTCTGCGTGCTCCTGTGCGCGGGCGCGGAAGAATTCGGCCTCGCTGACGATTCGGTTGACCAGGCGACCGACGCCTTCCACCTCCACCACCACTTCGTCGCCGGGGACCACGTCGGACAGGCCTTCCGGGGTGCCGGTGGCGATCATGTCGCCCGGCTGCAGGGTCATGAAGCTGGAGAAGTATTCGATCAGGTAGGGAATGTCGAAGATCATGTCCGCGGTGCTGCCTTCCTGGCGCAGCTCGCCGTTGACCCAGGTGCGCAGGACCAGCCGGTTCGGCTCGGGAACCTCGGCCGCGTCGACGATCCACGGCCCCACCGGGGTGGTGGCGTCGCGGTTCTTCACCCGCAGGTTGGGCCGGTAGTAGTTCTCCAGGTAGTCGCGGATCGCGTAGTCGTTGCACACCGTGTAGCCGGCCAGGTAGCCGAGGGCGTCCTCGCGGCGGACGTTGCGCGCCGGCTTGCCGATCACCGCCACCAGTTCGCACTCGTAGTGCATGTAGTCGACGTTGTCCGGACGCCAACTGACCTGGCGGTGGCCGGTGTAGGTGCCCGGCGACTTGATGAACGCCAGCGGTTCGCTGGGCGCCTTGAACGACAGTTCGGCGGCATGGTCGGCGTAGTTCAGGCCGAGGGCGAACATGCTCCCGGTGGCCGGCGGCAGCCACTCCACCCGGTCCTCGGCGAGCAGGGTGCCGTCGGCCAGGCGGACGGCGTTGGCGTCTTCCACGGTGACCTGGTGAACCCGGCCCTGGTAGCGGATGCGTGCGTGTTTCATGGTCGGTTCCTCATTCCGCGACGATGCTGTTGGCGAGGCGGCCGAGGCCGTCGATCTCGACCTCGACGCGGTCGCCGGGATGCACGTCGACGCGCCCTTCGGGGGTGCCGGTGATCAGCACGTCGCCGGCGTGCAGGGTCATGAACTCGCTGATCTCGGCGATCAGCCGCGGGATGTCGCGCACCAGGTTGGCGGTGTTGTTGCGCTGGCGCAGTTCGCCGTTGACGTACAGCTTCAGCTCCAGCGCATGGGGATCGACGATCTCTTGCGCCGGCACCAGTTGTGGACCGAGCGGGCAGAAGCCGTCGCGGCACTTGGCTTTCACCGCCGGGCGGTAGTAGCTGTCTTCCGGCAGGCTGAACTCGTTGACGATCACGTAGCCGGCGACATGCGCCATGGCCTCTTCCTCATTCACCCGGCTTGCGTCGCGAGCGATCACCACGCCCAGCGCCGGGCCCGGTTGCAGGCGCTCGACGCCGCGCGGGAAGAGCACCGGGGCGTCGTGCTCGTTGCGGGTATTCGGTGTCTTGATGAACAACACCGGCTTCACTGGCGGCTTCTGGTAGGGCGGCTGCTGGAACTCCGGCAGGCGGCTGTCGAGCAGGCCCTTGTAGTTCAGCGCGACGCCGAACAGGGTGCCGGCGGCGACGTCATTCAGTGCGCGGCTCATTGTGGTGGTGTCTCCTGGCGCGATAAGCGAACGGCGAGGGGGCCGTCCTGGCGAAAACTCGTTAATGTGTTAACGTTATATTTAACATGTTAATGATCGTCAACCCCGGTTGCTGCGCCATTCGTCCCGGGGAGGTGGCAAGAGGCGCCGTCTGCGGTATACGGATGCCCGCGACGGCTTGCGTGCGCAGCCGGGAAGAACAACAAAGAGAAGATCGCCATGCCAGAGCGCCAGCCGATCCCCAACATCAACATTGGGCAGGTCTACGACCAGCGCTATGCCGACGCCGAGGTGCACTACGATGCGCTGGGCAACCTGGCCGGATTCTTCGGCCGTAACATGCCGGCGCACCGGCACGACCGTTTCTTCCAGGTGCACTACGTGAAGAACGGCGCGGTGCGGGTCTATCTCGACGAGCGCCAGTACCTTGAGTCGGGGCCGATGTTCTTCCTCACCCCGCCGACCGTGCCGCACGCCTTCGTCACCGAGGCGGACGCCGATGGCCATGTGCTGACCGTGCGCCAGCAACTGGTGTGGAGCCTCACCGAGGCCGAGCCGGGCCTGGCGCCCGGCCCGCAGGTGGCGCCGGCCTGCGTGGCGCTGGGCAACCTGGAGGGCGGCGCGGCCGAGGAGGCGGCGCGCCTGGCGCTGCTCTTCGAGCAGTTGCGCAGCGAGTCGATGGCCAGCCGTCCCGGCCGCCAGCAGACGCTGCTGGCGCTGACCCGCCTGGTCATGATCAGCCTGCTGCGTCTCTCGGCCAATTCGGTGGCTGCGCGGCCGATGCGCCACGAAGACCTGCAGATCTTCCAGCGCTTCAACGCGCTGATCGAGGAGCGCTATGCCGAGCACTGGCCGCTGTCGCTCTACGCCAGCCGCATCGGCGTCACCGAGGCGCGCCTCAACGACGTCTGCCGGCGCATCGCCGACCTGCCGTCGAAGCGCCTGGTGTACGAACGGCTTATGCAGGAGTCCAAGCGCCTGCTGCTGTTCACCGGCGGCTCGGTGAACGAGATCTGCTACCAGCTCGGCTTCAAGGACCCGGCCTACTTCAGTCGTTTCTTCGTGCGTTACGCGGGGCTCACCCCCAGCGCTTACCGCCAGCGACAGGCCGACGGGGAGTCCCGTCGCTGAGCGGGTGGGCGGGTATACTCGCGCTCCCACTCGAACAGGAAGCGTTTCTCCATGCATGATGCAGCCACCTCCATGCCGCAGGCTCCCTCAACCTGGGCCGACTACCTTGCCGGCTACCGCTGGCGAGGGCAGGGCGAAGGGTGTTCCGCGGCCACGGTCCACCGCCTGGAGGCTGAGCGGCGGCCGACCCTGTTCGTCAAGCAGGAAGTGCTGTCCGCACATGCCGAGCTGCCCGCCGAAATCGCCCGCCTGCGCTGGCTGCACGGTGCCGGCATCGATTGCCCGCAGGTGCTGAACGAAACCCAGAGCGACGGCCGGCAATGGCTGCTGATGAGCGCCGTGCCGGGGGACACGCTGTCCGCGCTGGCGCAGCGCGGCGAGCTGGAGCCCGAGCGCCTGGTGCGCCTGGTGGCCGCCGCCCTGCGCCGGCTGCACGATCTCGATCCGGCCGCCTGCCCCTTCGACCATCGCCTGGAACGGCGCCTGGACACCGTGCGCCAGCGGGTCGAGGCCGGGCTGGTGGACGAGGCGGACTTCGACGACGACCATCGCGGTCGCAGCGCCACGGAGCTGTACCGCCTGCTGCTCGACCGGCGTCCGGCGGTCGAAGACCTGGTGGTCGCCCATGGCGACGCCTGCCTGCCAAATCTGCTGGCGGAGGGGCGGCGCTTCAGCGGCTTCATCGATTGCGGGCGGCTCGGCGTCGCCGACCGCCACCAGGACCTGGCCCTGGCCGCGCGGGACATCGAGGCCGAACTCGGCGCGGCCTGGGCCGAGGCCTTCCTCGTCGAATACGGCGGCGATATCGACGGCGAACGGCTGGCGTACTTCAGGCTATTGGACGAGTTCTTCTAGAGTAGGGCCGGTTCGGGTCCGGACTGGATTCGGCCTGCCGTTGCACGAAAACGAGGTACAACGGCATCGGCCACTATCGCCAACGCCACCGCGCGCCCTCGCTCGTTCCGCGGAGTCGCCGGTTCAGTTCAGCCGGTACTGCGCCAGTTCCTTCGCCGAAAGCACGCGCATCCGTTTGGGATCGGTGCTTTGCATGGCCTGTACCAAGGTGCTGGGGATATCCATTTCGCGGAAGTAGGCGGCGGAGTCGTAGCGCATGCCGTTGGCCGAGCGCGAGTGCAGCGAGTCGCCGTGGGCGTAGTAGGGACGGTGCAGGCCGACGTAGCCGCGTACGGTCTTGCGCTTGCCGGCCGCCAGCAGGTAGACGCAGGTGCCCTGGCAGACGCTGCTCGACGGCACCAGCGCGTCGAAGCCGGATTCGCGCAGCAGGCGGCCCATGCGGATCGCCTCCGGCACGCTGCCGCCGATGCTGTTCAGCAGGAGCAGCTTGCGCGAGTAGGTTCCCGGATTGTTGCGCAAACCCTTGAGCAGCGTTTCGTAGTCGCCCGGCGCGATCTCCTCCGAGACGCGGACCGTCAGCACCCGCCCCATGCTCTTGTGTTGCAGCGAATGCACTTCGACCCTGGCCAGTGCGGGAGTCGCGCAGAACACGGCGAGGCAGGCGAGGACGGTCCGGAGGCGGAGGCGGGGCATGGAACGGGGCGATCCTGTCAGACGGCGATGGCTGCCGAAGATACCTGCAAGCGTTGCATTGTGCACGGTCCTCGTCGTCAGGACGAGGAGCCGGTCTCCGCCTGGCGCACCGGCAGGCGCAGGCAGAAGGTGATGACGTCGTCGCGGCAGTCCACGTCGATACGCCCCTGGTGGGCCTGGGCGATGGCCTGGGAGATGTACAGGCCGATACCGAGGCCGTTGCGGTTGCGCTGGTTGTCCGCCGACTCGCGCTTGAACGGTTCGAACAGGTTGGCCAGCTGCGCTTCGGAGAGGCCGCTGGTTTCGTTGAGCACGCTCAGGCACACCTCGTCGCCCTGGCGGGTCAGGGTTACCAGCACCGGCCGGCCGGGCAGGCCGTGATGACGGGCGTTGCTCAGCAGGTTGGCGGCGACCTGGGCGTAGCGGTCCGGGTCGACCACGGCACGAACCTGCGGGTCGATGGCGATCTCGATCACCAGGCCGGGATAGGCGACGTCGGTTTCGCAGACGATCTGCTGCACCAGTTGCGAGACGTCGGTGTCGACCGGGTTCACGGTGAGGCCGATGCCCGATTGCAGGCGGCTCATGTCGAGGATCTGGCTGACCAGCCGTTCCATGCGGCTGCTGGACGCGGAAATGTGTTGGCGCAGTTCGGTGGTGCGGGTGTCGCTGGAGGACAGCAGGGCCGCCGCCATGGAGATCGACTGCAACGGGTTGCGCAGGTCGTGGCCGAGCACCGCGATCAGGCGCTGGCGCATGCGGTCGACCTCGGCCGCATGGTTGAGGCACAGTTCCATCAGGTCCAGGCGCAGCTTTTCGGCGATCGCCAGGTCGGTTTCGCTCCAGGGCGTGGAGTGGCCGCGGACCACTTCCTCCCAGGCCTCGAACGAGCCGCGCGGGGTCAGCCGCGGGCCGGAGGGGCCGATGGTCAACAGCTTTTCCGGCTTGCCGCCCCAGCGGATGCGGTGCACTTCCTCGTGGCGGAACCAGAAGATCCAGCCCGATTCCTGGCGGTGGAAACGGATCGCCAGCACACCGCAGCAGTCGCCGCCGTCCGGAGAGTCCTCGCTGGGCTGCGGCCAGTTGTCGGTGTGGTAGATGTCCCGTTCCGGGTCGCGCTGCAGGCGTTGCAGGACATTCCCGGCCTGGCGCTCGAAGTCGCCGCGGATGCTCAAGGTGCGGCCGCCGAGCATGACCAGGGCGCCGTCGCAGGGAATCAGTGCGGCGATGCCATCGTCCGGGTGGGCCAGTGCGCCGAACAGGTCGTCGGCGTCCCGCGCGCGGCGAGCCAGGGCCAGCCTGCGCTCGGTGGACACGCGCAGCAGTTCGGCGATACGCCCCTGCTCCAGGCGCTCGACGATGGCGCTGCAGACCTGGGAGAAGATCTGGAACGACATGCGCACCGGGTAGGGAATCAGTTTGGGCGACATGTGATGGCAGGAGAACAGTCCCCAGAGCTTGCCGCCGACCACGATGGAGATGCTCATCGAGGCGCGCACGCCCATGTTGGTCAGGTATTCGCAGTGGATCGGCGAAACGCTGCGCAGCACGCTGTAGCTGAGATCGAACGATTCGTTGGTCTCCGGGTTCAGCGCGGGAAACACGCGCATCGGCGTATAGGCCACGTCGGCGATCAGCCTGATCGGGTTCTGGATGTACAGGCGACGCGCCTGGGCCGGGATGTCCGAGGCCGGGTAGCGTTGTCCCAGGTAGCTTTCGAGGTCTTCGCGACGGCTCTCGGCGACCACCTCGCCGGAGTCGTCATGACGGAAACGGTAGGCCATCACCCGGTCGTAGCCGGTCATCCGGCGCAGTTCGTCGGTGACGTTGCTGAGCAGGCTGGCGGTGTCGTTGTGCAACTGGACCTGGGCGATGATGCGCTGGGCGTTGAGGGTGAAGGAGGTGATCGACAGCGTGTCCGCGGTGCGGATCTCGAACTCCAGGTAGAACACTTCCTTGTAGCTGTGGCCGATCACGTCGAACAGGTGTTCGCCGATCCGCGTCTCGACGCTGTTCGACCATGGGCCGTTGCCGGTCAGTCCCTCTTCGAGCATGCGCAGGACCTCCGGCCCCACCTGCTCCGGCGTCAGGTAGGAACCCGGCGAGGCGACGAAACCCAGTAGCGCCTGGATGTTCTCGCTTGCCGCGAGGACCATGCCGTCCGCGCGCAGGGCGATCAGCGCCCCGTGCGGCTGGATCGCGCCAGGCACGTGGATGGGTTCGTCCTCGCAGTTCGCCAGGGTAACCGGGGTGATGCTCGTCATCTATCGTCCAGCCTGGTCTCCAGGCAGTCAGGCTTCGTCGAGAACCCATCGACGAAACGAAAGGAATGTAGCCTGTGCCGCATCCTGCGCAAGGCCGATGGCTTCGGGGCTGTCGATCTGCCGGGCGAGCTGTTCGAGAAACTCCTGCCAGCGCACCCCGGTTGCCTGGCCGTAGCCCCGCAACCACTGTAGCGGCAGACCGGGCAGGCGTGGAGCTAGTCGTTTGTAGAGATACGCGCCGCCCAGCGTCGCGCCTTCCATCACGTAGGCCACCCCGAAGACCTCCGCGGCCCGTGTCGCATTCGGCAGGTCGGCGCAGCGCGGTAGCGCCTCCACCTGCGCGCGGCTCATGCCGCCGGCCAGCAGGTCGCTTTCCAGCCAGGCGCTCTTGACCAGCCGCGCGTCGGCCCGCAGCGCCGCCGGCCAGCCGCTGCGGTTGTCGCGCAGCGCGCGCTCCAGAGGCTCCAGCCAGCCAAGGATACGTCCGGCATGGTCGAGGTAGGCGCGGTCGTCGAGATCGTCGTCGCCCAACGGCGAACGGCGGTCCAGTTCTGCGTGCAGGTCACGGGTGGCGTCGCGGAGTGCGGCGAGGGCTGGCGATGGAGATGGGGACATGAGGTCAGGGCCAGCGATTCGAGGCATGAACGGAAAAGAGTAGCAGGAAGCCGTACGCCCGGCTCGGAATAAATGGGCATCCCCGCGCGCGGCGCAGGGATGCCGGAGCGGGCGCGCTCAGGCCGCCTCGGTCTGCACCACCCGGTAGCAGGGGACGTAGGCCGCGCCGCCGGGCAGCTTCATCCGGTGCTGCTTGACGAAGGCCTGCAGCAGGCGGTCCAGCGGCAGCATCACCGCCGGGTCGCCGTGGATCTCGTAGGGCCCGTATTGCTCGATCATGCGGATGCCGTTGTCCTTGACGTTGCCGGCGACGATCCCGGAAAACGCGCGGCGCAGGTTGGCCGCCAGTTCGTGGGGCGGCAGGCTCCGGCTGAGCTGGAGGCTGGCCATGTTCTCGTGGGTCGGCTCGAACGGGCGCTGGAAGCTTTCATCGATCTTCAGCATCCAGTTGAAGTGGAAGGCGTCGTTGCGCTCGCGGCGGAACTGCTTCACTTCCTTCAGGCCCTGGGCCATCTGCTTGGCCACCTCGGCCGGGTCGTCGATGACGATCCGGTAGTGGCGCTGCGCCGCATGGCCGAGGGTCGCCCCGACGAATTCATGGAGCTGCTGCAGGTAGGCTTCGGCGCTGCGGGGACCGGTGAGGATGACCGGGAAGGGCAGGTCCTGGTTGTCCGGGTGCATGAGGATGCCCAGCAGGTAGAGGAACTCCTCCGCGGTCCCGGCGCCGCCGGGGAAGATGATGACCCCGTGGCCGACGCGGACGAAGGCTTCCAGGCGCTTCTCGATGTCCGGCAGGATCACCAGTTCGTTGACGATCGGGTTCGGCGCCTCGGCGGCGATGATCCCCGGCTCGGTCAGGCCCAGGTAGCGGCCGCCGACGATGCGCTGCTTGGCGTGGCTGATGGTGGCGCCCTTCATCGGCCCCTTCATCACCCCCGGTCCGCAGCCGGTGCAGACATCCAGGCTGCGCAGGCCGAGTTCGTGGCCGACCCTCTTGGTGTACTTGTATTCCTCGCTGCTGATCGAGTGGCCGCCCCAGCACACGACGATCTTCGGCTCGACGCCGGGGCGCAGCGTACGGGCGTTGCGCAGCAGCTGGAAGACGTAGTCGGTGAGGCCCTGGGAGCTGTCCAGGTCGACGTGCTGGCTGTCCAGCCCGCTCTGGGTGTAGACGATGTCGCGCAGGGCGCTGAACAGCATCTCGCGGGTGCTGGCGATCATCTCGCCATCGACGAAGGCGTCGGCCGGCGCGTTGATCAGCTCCAGGCGCACGCCTCGGTCCTGCTGGTGGATACGCACCTCGAAGTCCTTGTAGGCGTCGAGGATGGTCTTGGCGTTGTCGCTGTGGGCGCCGGTATTGAGGATCGCCAGGGCGCACTGGCGGAACAGTTGGTAGGTCTTGCCGTTGGCGGTTTCGCTCAGTTGTTGCACTTCGCGTTGGGAGAGGGTTTCCAGCGTGCCTTTCGGACTGACCGAGGCGTTGATCACAGGGCGATGAGACATGTGCGATTCCATGCAGGGGACGCGGCGGCGTAGAAGAACCGCCGCATCCGGATAAGGGAGCGCCGGGCAGGTTGCGTGCCGGGGGAGAGGGCGATCAGCCGTCGGAGTGGGGCGACGAGGCAACCGTGCGCTGGGGCTTGGCTCCAGGGTCTTGGTTAAATGTAATAGCGAGAACCTGACTGATCTGACAAGGAAAATCTCGAATTTATCTGTCGCCGGCCTGGCACCGGGGAAATCCTGCCACTAGCCATGGGCGAAAAAATCCGGCATCGGCTGGGATAATCGACTCTTCTCCTGATATCGTTGCGTTTCCGCCGGATGCTCGGCCAGTCGAAGGGAGGAACGAAGCATGTCGTATGAACAGTCCAGCAGCGTACCTAGCGACTTTCTTTCCTCCTTTTTCCAAGAGCCTGTCATCCATGATCGAACTCAGAACCATCACCCGCGACGACTGGGAAACCTGCATTGACCTGAAGGTCGCCCGCCACCAGGCGCACTTCGTCGCTTCCAACCTCTATTCGCTGGCCCAGAGCCGCTTCCTGCCGGGGTTCCGCGCGGTCGGCATCCACCACGGCGGGCGCATGGTCGGCTTCGCCCTCTACGGCCCCGACGCCGACGACGGCCACTACTTGCTCTACCGCCTGATGATCGACCGCCGCTACCAGGGCAAGGGGCATGGCCGCGCCGCCCTGCAACGGATCATCGCCAGCGTGCGCCGGACGAGGCGGCGCAGCGATCGCCTGATGGTCGCCTACGCCGTCGACAACGATGTGGCCCGCCAGCTTTATCGGGATGCCGGCTTCGTCGAACAGGGCCTCGCGCCCTGGGGCGAGACGATGGCCTGCCTGATGCTGCCGGAGCCGTCCCATCGCTCCGGGAAGGTCGCCGGAGCGCCGGGCGGGCGTGCAGCGCACGGCGTCCCGGCGTAGAATCGCGGGATTCGGCAGTTCCCTCCAATACCTATAACGACCATCCAACGCACATCGCCGCCCCGGACCCTTGCGTCCGGGGCGTTTTCCGTCGCGTGGCGAGGGTCGCGGGACCTGCCCGTCCGCCCCCTGCTCCGGAACCGAACGCCCCATGGACAGCACCTCCGAAACCCGCAGCGGCAGCTGGCTGAGCGTGATCGCCCTGGCCCTGGCCGCCTTCATCTTCAACACCACGGAGTTCGTCCCGGTCGGCCTGCTCAGCGACATCGGCCACAGCTTCGAGATGCCTACCTCGCAGGTCGGCCTGATGTTGACCATCTATGCCTGGGTGGTGTCGCTGGCCTCGTTGCCGATGATGCTGCTGACCCGCAATATCGAGCGGCGCAAGCTGCTGGTCGGGGTATTCCTGCTGTTCATCGCCAGCCACGTGCTGTCCGGGCTGGCCTGGAGCTTCCAGGTGCTGATGCTCAGCCGGATCGGCATTGCCTTCGCCCACGCGGTGTTCTGGGCCATCACCGCTTCGCTGGCGGTGCGCGTGGCGCCGCCGGGACAGCAGGCCAAGGCGCTAGGGCTGCTGGCCACCGGCACCACCCTGGCGATGGTCCTGGGCATCCCGCTGGGGCGGGTGGTTGGCGAGGCCCTGGGCTGGCGTACCACCTTCATGGCCATCGCCGGACTCTCGGTGCTGACCCTGCTCTACCTGGCGCGCTCCCTGCCGCTGCTGCCAAGCCAGAACTCCGGTTCCCTGCGCAGCCTGCCGATGCTGTTCCGACGCCCGGCGCTGGTTTGCCTGTACGTGCTGACCGTGGTGGTGATCAGCGCCCAGTTCACCGCCTACAGCTACATCGAGCCCTTCGCCAAGCAGGTGGCGCGGATGAGCGGCGAGGCGACCACCCTGCTGCTGCTGTTGTTCGGCGGCGCCGGGATCTTCGGTTCGATCCTCTTCAGCCGCTACAGCGAGGCTTTCCCGCGAGGCTTCCTGCTGGCCGCGATCCTCGCCTTGGGCAGCAGCCTGGCGCTGCTGCTGCCGCTGTCCGCGCAGCCGACCTGGCTGATGGCGCTCAGCCTGCTCTGGGGCATGTCGATCATGTGCTTCGGCCTGGCCCAGCAGTCCCGCGTCCTGCGCCTCGCCTCGGACGCCACCGACGTGGCCATGGCGCTGTTCTCCGGCCTGTACAACGTCGGCATCGGCGCCGGCGCGCTGCTCGGCAGCGTGGTCAGCGAACGCATGGGCCTGGCCTCGATCGGCAACGTCGGCGCCGTGCTGGCGCTGGCCGGCCTGCTGCTCGCCCTGTTCGCCGCACTGCGCTACGCGGAGGCGCTGAAAAGCACGTCGTTGTGAGCGGTCATACCTGGGGTCGGATGATTCGGCGGAGGAATCCGCCCGCTTGATCTAGTCTTCTGTGACGAAAAGGCGCAGGGAGTGCGGGATTGCCCCGCGCCGGGCCGGCGCAGGGACGGAATATCGGGTGAACGTACAACAGAGCAAGTTCAGGCTGAGCCGCTGGGCGGGCGCGACACTGGCGCTCGGACTGCTGCTGTCCGGGCTGGGCGCCTGGGGGCTGGCGCTGGTCAACGAGCAACAGGCGCGGATGGCGCTGGAACGCGAGGCGGAACTGCTGGCCGAGGCGGTGACCCGCCGCGTGGAACTCTACCAGTATGGCTTGCGTGGGGTGCGCGGTGCCTTGCTGACGGCGGGCGAGGCGCACATCGACCGCGAACTGTTCCGCCGCTACAGCCTGACCCGCGACATCGACCGCGAGTTTCCCGGCGCCCGCGGCTTCGGCTTCATACGCCGGGTGGCGGCCGCCGACGAGGCCGGGTTCCTGCGCCAGGCGCGGGCCGACGGCCAGCCGGAGTTCCGCATCCAGCAACTGACTCCGCACGATGGCGAGCGCTACGTCATCCAGTACATCGAGCCGGTGGCGCGCAACGGCCAGGCGTTGGGCCTGGACATCGCCTCGGAAGCCAATCGCCGGGAGGCCGCCCGCGCCGCCCTGGAGACCGGGCAGGTGCGCCTGACGGGGCCGATCACCCTGGTCCAGGCCAGCGGCTTGCGCCAGCAATCGTTCCTCATCCTGATGCCGATCTACCGCAGCGGCATCACTCCACCGCCGGGGCCCCAGCGCGAACTCGAAGGCTTCGGCTGGAGCTATGCGCCGCTGCTGACCGGCGAGGTGCTGGCCGGGTTGCCCATCGACAATGCGGCGATCCACCTCGAACTCAGCGACGTCACCGGCGACGGCGCTGCCGTACCCTTCTTCGTCAACGGCGCCGCGGCGCCGGCTCAACGCCTGTTCGGCCACATGCTGCGGCGGGAGATCTACGGTCGGCACTGGCAGATGGCGTTCAGCGCACTGCCGCTGTTCGTCCAGCGCCTGCACCAGCCTTCGCCGCGCATCCTGTTCCTGGCCGGCAGCCTGGTCAGCCTGTTGCTGGCGGCGCTGGTCAACGCCAGCGCCCTCGGCCGCCAGCGCCGGCGTCGGGAGGCGGCGACCCAGGCGCGGCTGGCGGCGATCGTCGGCAATTCGGCGGACGGCATCATCGGCGTCGGCCTCGACGGCGTCATCAGCGACTGGAATCGCGGGGCCGAGGCGTTGTTCGGCTACCGCGAGGAGCAGGCGGTCGGGCGGCGGGTGGTGGACCTGCTGGTGCCGCCATCCAAGGAGAACGAGGAACTCGACATCCTCGCCCGCATCGCCCGTAAAGAACAGGTGGTCAGCTTCGATACCGTGCGCCGGCACCAGGATGGCCACCTGCTCGACGTGGCGGTGACCGTCTCGCCGATCCTCGGTCCGGACGGCGGCGTGGTCGGCGCCTCGAAGACCGTACGCGACATCTCCGCGAAGAAGGCCGCCGAGGCCCGCATCCGCGAGCTCAATACCGGCCTGGAGCACCAGATCGCCGAGCGTACCGCCGAACTGCGTCGGTTGAACGTACTGCTCGGCAGCGTGCTGCAGGCGGCGTCCGAGGTGTCGATCATCACCCTCGACCGCGACGGCATCATCAGCGGCTTCAATCTCGGTGCCGAGCGGATGCTCGGCTACCGCGCCGACGAGGTGGTCGGCAAGGCCTCGCCGACCCTGCTGCACAGCGAGCGGGAGTTGCTCGCCCGCGGCCAGGAGCTGGGCGAGGAGGGTTTCCGCGTGCTGGTGGCGCGGGCCGAACAGGAGGGCGCCGAGACCCGCGAATGGACCTATCTGCGCAAGGACGGCTCGCCGCTCAGCGTGACGCTTTCGGTTACCGTCCTGCGCGACGAGGCTGGGGCGATCAACGGCTACCTGGGCATCGCCGTCGATGTCACCGAATGGCGCAACGCCGAGCGCGAGATGGCCGCGGCGCGCGACCAGTTGCAAATGGCCGCCGACGTGGCGCGCCTGGGCATCTGGCGCTGGAACCTGGCCGACGACAGCCTGCAGTGGAACGAGCGCATGTGCGAGCTGTATGGCCAGCCGCTGGCGTTGCGCGACGGCGGCCTGGTCTACGAGCATTGGCGCAGCCGCCTGCATCCGGAAGACCTCGAGCGCACCGAGGCCAGCCTGCGCGCGGCGGTGGAGGGGCGCGGCAACTACGATGTGATCTTCCGCGTGGTGCTGCCCGACGGCGGCATCCGCTTCATCCAGGCCGGCGCGCAGGTCGAGCGCGACGCCGACGGCAACCCGCTGCAGGTCACCGGGATCAATATCGATATCACCAGCGACCAGCAACTGCAGGCGCGCCTGCGCGAGGCCAAGGAGCAGGCGGACGCCGCCAGCGCGGCGAAGTCGTCGTTCCTGGCGAACATGAGCCACGAGATCCGCACGCCGATGAATGCCGTGCTGGGCATGCTGCAACTGGCCCGGCAGACCGATCTCAACGAACGCCAGCGCGACTACCTGGACAAGGCCAGCTCGGCGGCAACCTCGTTGCTCGGCCTGCTCAACGACATCCTCGACTACTCGAAGATCGAGGCCGGCAAACTGGTCCTGGAAATGCTCCCCTTCGAGCTGGAGCCGCTGATGCAGGACCTGGCCGTGGTGCTCTCCGGCAACCAGGGCGACAAGGACGTCGAGGTGATCTTCGACATCGATCCCGAGCTGCCCAGCGCGGTGGTCGGCGACCGCCTGCGCCTGCAGCAGATCCTCATCAACCTGGCCGGCAACGCACTGAAGTTCACCGCCCGCGGGCACGTCCTGGTGAGCTTGCGGCGTCTGGCGCACGACGCCCACCTGGTGCGCCTGCGGGTGCTGGTGGCGGACACCGGCATCGGCATCAGCGCGGAACAGCAGCAGCGCATCTTCGAAGGTTTCACCCAGGCCGAGGCGTCCACCTCGCGACGCTTCGGCGGCACCGGCCTCGGCCTGTTCATATGCAAACGCCTGGTCGACCTGATGGGCGGTGAATTGCGGGTCGAGAGCGCGCCGGGCAGCGGTAGCCGGTTCTGGTTCGACCTGGACCTCGACGTCGCCCACGACCAACCGCTGCGTGCGGCCTGCCCCGGGGCCGGCGAACCGCTGCGGCTGCTGGTGGCGGACGACAACCTGGTAGCCGGCGAGCTGCTCGAACGCACGGTCGGCGCCCTCGGCTGGCGCGCCGACTGCGTCGGCAGCGGCAGCGAGGCGGTGGCGCGGGTCCAGGCGGCGATGGCCGAGGGCCGTCGCTACGACGTGGTGCTGATGGATTGGCGCATGCCCGATCTCGACGGCCTCAGCGCGGCGCAACTGATCCGCCAGTTGCAGGGCGACCTGCCGCCGCCCATGGTGATCATGATCACCGCCTATGGCCGCGAGGTGCTGGCCGATGCGCGCGACCACAGCGCGCCGCCCTTCGTCGATTTTCTCACCAAGCCGGTCACGCCCAAGCAACTGGCCGACTCGGTGCTGCATGCGTTGCACGGCGAACAGGGCGCCCCGGCCAACCCGCCGCCGCGCCCGGTGGAGCGCACCCAGCGGTTGCGGGGCGTGCGTCTGCTGGTAGTGGAGGACAACGCGCTGAACCGCCAGGTCGCCGCCGAGCTGTTGAGCAGCGAGGGCGCCCGGGTGGCCCTCGCCGACGGCGGGCTGGCGGGCGTTCAGCAGGTGCTGGAGGCGAGCGTGCCGTTCGACGCGGTGCTGATGGACATGCAGATGCCGGATATCGATGGTCTCGAGGCGACCCGGAGAATCCGCGCCGACGGGCGCTTCGCCGGGCTGCCGATCCTGGCCATGACCGCCAACGCCTCGCTGGCCGACCGCGAAGCCTGCCTGGCGGCGGGCATGAACGACCATGTGGCGAAGCCGATCGACAAGGAGCGCCTGGTGCTTTGCCTGCTCGGTCATCTCGGCAGGAGCGGCGCCAGGGGCGCGCCGGCAACGGCAGCGGACGCGGGCGAACTGGTCGAGGCGCGGGGCGATATCGTCGGGCGTTTCGGCGGCAGCCTGGAGCTGATCGTCCAGGTGTTGCGGCGCTTCGTTCCGGACATGCAGGACCTCTTCGCCCAGCTCGAACGCCAGCTCGGCGAGGGCGATGTCCAGGGCAGCGCCGCGACCCTGCATACCATCAAGGGCAGCGCTTCCACCGTTGGCGCCAGCGCCCTGGCCGGCCGTGCCAGCGAGCTGGAGCAGGCCCTGCGCCGCGCCGATCCGCTGCGCGGCATGGAAATCCTCGCCGGCATCCGCCTCGACGAACTGCGCACCCTGTGCGATGCCTGCCTGCTCCGCCTGCAGGCGATGTTCGGCGACGTGCAGGCGGAGTCGGCGAGCTGAACCCCGGCGCGGTGGCCAGTCCCGCCAAGGATTCAGGCGGACCCGGGGCTCGCCTGCATCCGCTGCGGCCTGTAGGGCGAATAACGCCATGGGCGTTATCCGCCGATACTCCTGAAGCCCGCCCAGGTCTTGAGCGACATCCTCTTCCTGTCGTTCAGTACCTTCAGGCGTCGCGCAGCAGGTCATGGGCGTTGAGCAGGGCGTAGGCGACTTCCGGGCGCTTCTCCAGGCCGCGGCGGATGGCGGCGGGAATCGCCTGGCGGGTCTTGCGGCAGAGCCCCGGCTGCTCCTCGAAGCGCATGCGGATGCCGCGCATGCTGCGCACCTCGCCGAAGGCCGGGGCGATCCGCAGGCGGATGCCCAGTTGTTCCTCCATGCGCCGCAGCAGGTGTTCCAGGTCTTCCAGGCTGCGCAGGGCTTCCAGGCGAGCGGCCAGGCGCTGCTCTTCCTGGCGGGTCAGGAGGAGGATGCGACGGTCCGCGCCGGGCGCCTCCAGGCGCTCGCGTTCGCAGACGCAGGCGCCGGGCGGGCAGGGCTGGCGGAGGGGCGGGGAAGCGCTCATGGCACCATCATAGCCAGGACCGGCGTCCCGCGCCGCTACGCTCCGTCGCCCTCGCGAGCGCGCTTCAGCGCTTCAGCGGCACCTTGCCCTGCTGCTCCAGGCCGCTGAGGATGGCGTAGGCGATCTTCACCCGCTCGGCATTGGGATAGTTGCGGTTGGCCAGGATCACCAGTCCCAGGTCGCGGCCCGGGACGAACGCCACGTAGGCGCCGAAGCCGTTGGTGGAGCCGGTCTTGTTCAGCAGGCGCTGGCCCTCCAGCGCCTGTGGCGCGGGCAGCCTGGCGATCCTGTGCGGTTGCAGCGCCATCGGCGTCGAGTTGCCGGCCTGCAGGCGCTTCAGGGAGATCGGCCAGTCGTAGGCTTCCCAGCCCAGGCCCTGGGTCATGTCGCCGACCTTGTAGTAACCGCGATGGGTGGCATCGAGCGCCTGCGCCCAGGGCCTGTCCAGGCGCTCCGGATGCAGGTTGGCATCGACGAAGCGCAGCAGGTCGGCCGCGCTGGTCTTCACCCCGTAGCCTTCGGCATCCAGCGGGCCGGGACCGACCCGTAGCGGGCGGTCGTCCTTGCCGTAGCCCTGGGCGTACTGCGCCAGCGCCGCCTCGGGCACGTCGAGGTGGGTCTGTTCGAGGCCCAGTGCCGGGAACACTTGCTGCTCCATGAGTCGTTCGAACGGCTGGCCCAGGCTGCGCGCGGCGAGATAGCCGAACAGGCCGATGCTCGGGTTGGAATAGAGGCGCTGGCTGCCCGGCGCGTAGGTCGGCTGCCACTGGCGGTAGTAGTCGCGGATCTGTGCCTGGTCCTTCTGCACCGAGTCGGGGAACTGCAGCGGCAAGCCGCCGGCGGTATAGGTCGCGAGGTCGAGCAGGCTGATGCCGTCGAAGCGGCTGCCCTGCAGTGCCGGCCAGTGCTGGCTGGCGCGGTCGTCGAGGCGCATCTTGTCCTGGGCCAGGGCATAGCCGGCGAGGGTGGCGGTGAAGGTCTTGCTCACCGAGCCGATCTCGAACAGGGTCTCCGGCGTCACCTGGCGGCCGTCCTCTTTCGAGGCCAGCCCATAGCTGAAGTAATGCGGTTCTCCTTTCAGGCTGATGGCTACGGCCAGGCCCGGAATGTCATTGGCCTTCATCACCGGTTGTACGGCGGCGTCGACCAGTGCCTTCAGGCGATCCGCCGGGGCCTCGCCGGCAATGGCCGGGGTGGTGGCGAACAGCAGTGTGGAAGCGGCGATGCCGCACAGGCAGGGGAATCTGGTATCGCGCATGAGGATTAGCGTCCTTTGTCGTTGGCTGCATGAGAAACCGCCCCGGGAGCGCTCCTTGATCGGCGGGCGGGGAAAATCTAGGCTTGCGCAGGATTTGCGGCAAACGACGAATACTCGCGGCAGCCATTAGAAAAATTTGGAGCAGAGATTGGTTCGACCCCATTTGCCGCTGAACGCCCTGCGCGCCTTCGAAGCTTCGGCCCGGCACCTGAGCTTCACCCGCGCGGCCATCGAGCTGTGCGTGACCCAGGCGGCGGTCAGCCACCAGGTGAAGAGCCTCGAGGAGCGTCTCGGCGTGGCCCTGTTCAAGCGTCTGCCGCGCGGCCTCATGCTGACCCACGAGGGCGAGAGCCTGCTGCCGGTGCTGTGTGACTCCTTCGACCGCATCGCCGGCCTGCTGGAACGTTTCGAGGGTGGCCACTACCGGGACGTGCTCACCGTCGGCGCGGTCGGAACCTTCACGGTCGGTTGGCTGCTGCCGCGGCTGGAGGACTTCCAGGCGCGCCATCCCTTCATCGATCTGCGCCTGTCCACCCACAACAACCGCGTCGACATCGCCGCCGAGGGGCTCGACTACGCGATCCGCTTCGGCGGCGGCGCCTGGCACGGCACCGAGGCGCTGGCGTTGTTCGAGGCGCCGCTGACGGTGCTCTGCTGCCCGGAGGTCGCCGCCCAGTTGCACAGTCCCGCCGACCTGCTGCAGCACACCCTGCTGCGCTCCTACCGCGCCGACGAGTGGCCGCTGTGGTTCCAGGCGGCCGGACTGCCGGCGCACGCGCCACTGACCCGGAGCATCGTCTTCGACACCTCGCTGGCCATGCTCGAGGCGGCCCGCCAGGGTGTCGGCGTGGCCCTGGCGCCGGCGGCGATGTTTGCCCGGCAACTGGCCAGCGAGAGCATCCGGCGTCCGTTCGCCACCGAAGTGAGTACCGGCAGCTACTGGCTGACGCGCTTGCAGTCGCGGGGGGAGACCAGCGCGATGCTGGCGTTCAGGGAGTGGTTGCTGGAGAGGGCTGCCGTTGAGGCGCGGGGGAGATAACGGTTATGCAGGCGATTCAAGTGTCGATGAAGAAGTAATCACCTTCCTCGCGCCTTTCTTTATACGCTCGGGCTCTCCCAAGGTTGATACGGTTTGAGGCGTTGGGGTTGTGATTGGAATTGCTGACGGCGTGGTGGATATGGACCGGCTCGTCGGCGTTGCTGATCGCTCCGCTAAGCGTCACTCCCAGGCTGGCGGCATAGGCCCGGCGTGCCGCAACGATCTCGCTCTCGAGCATGCCTGCTTTCCCTGCTGCGGCAACGACGGCAAGTTCGCATAGGCGGCCAGCCTTCCTCGGGGAAACCCTCAGGTCGGCGCCTGCGGACCACAGGGCAAGCAGCGCTTTGGATGGAGCACAGCCATTTCTGCTGCGCTCTTCGATTGTCTCCAGGAGCGGACTCATATGGCCTCTTGAAAACTGTCGGTGGATTGCCAGCAGTATCGACGATGGTGCGCTTAAAGCAATGCGGAGCAGGCGGAGATTGTGGCGAAACGGCGGATAACGCTTCGCGTTATGCGCCCTACGGGAGCGGTGCCCGGCGTTGCCGGCGGAAGGCTACGGCTTTTCGGTTCCCGCGTCGAAATACGATCCGCCGTTGCTCGGCAGTCCCGTCCACATCTCGTCGAGATTGCGGAAGTTCCAGGCCTCCGCCGGCTCGAAGCCGACGATTCGGTCGGTCTGTCCGGCCCTACCCAGGTCTATCACCTGCTGCGGGATCGGCACCTTCGAGCGGGCCGAGAAGAATACCTTGACCCGTGGCGTCAGCAGCGAGCGGCCGTGTTGCTCGAGGACCACGCCGAGGCGCCCGCTTTCCAGCCTGACCAGCGCGCCGACCGGGTAGATGCCCACTGCCTTGACGAAGGCGCGGAACACCTGCGGGTCGAAGTGCCCGTTCCATTCGGCCATGCGCCGGATCGCCTCGGCGGCGTTCCAGCCCTTCTTGTAGGGACGGTCGGAGGTGATCGCGTCGTAGACGTCGCACACCGCGCCCATTCGCGCCAGCAGGCTGATCTGCTCCTGCGCCAGGCCGAAGGGGTAGCCGGTGCCGTCGATGCGCTCGTGGTGGTGCAGGCAGACATCCACCACCAGGGCGCTGACCTGGCGGCAATCGAGCAGCATCCGCGCGCCGTTCTGCGGATGCCGGCGAACCAGGCCGAACTCCGGGTCGGTGAGCTTGCCGGGCTTGTTCAGGATCGGATCGGGCACCGCCATCTTGCCGATGTCGTGCAGCAGCCCGGCCAGCCCCGCCTCGCGTACCAGCGGGTCGGGCAGTTCGAGCTGGCGGGCGAGGGCGATCATCAGCGCACAGACCGCCACCGAATGCATGTAGGTGTATTCATCCGAGGTCTTCAGCCGTACCAGGCTGAGCAGCGCGTTGGGATGGCGCAGCACCGAGGCGGAGATTTCGTCCACCAGGTCCGATGCATGCGCGGTATCGATGGCCTGGCCCATGCGCGCGTCGCGGAACATGCTGACCACGGCGGCCTTGGCACGGCTGCAGAGCAGGGCGGCGTGGCGGATTTCCTCCTCCAGGGCGACCCGCGCCGGCGAAGGGCCGGCCGGCATGGTGACCGGCAGGACCGCAGCGGCCGAGACCGCCGCTTCCTCCGGGAGGTCGAGGCCCTTGCTGGCATCGATCCAGACTTCCTTCACGGCGCTTTCGCGCAGGCGCTGCAGGTCGGCCTGGCTGTCGAGCAGGAAGCCACCTCTTTTCCAGAACGGGTGGTCCAGCCACGAGCCGCAAAGGCTCTGGACGAACATACCGAGGCGAAGCTGGGTTACCGGAATGCGTTTCAGCACGATGGGCTCGACCTCGAGACTGGGCCAGGTGGCTGTCTCCTAACGGTAGCCGAGATGGGCCGGCGGGAGTGAGAGATGCCCGGCACTTCGTCGGCATGCCCGCGCTCGATTGCGTATCGCTTTGTATCCATGCGCGGTTTCGATACCTCCGGCGTACAAATCCACGTGTCGGGCGATACACCCCCGATACATCTCCCAGGCGAAATGGCCACATCCGAACCGCGGCGCCCGGGACGACCCCAGAAGGTCCCGCCGCCCGGTTCGTACCGGCGCCCACCAGCGCCGCGCCTGCGGCCCGGCCGCGTTTACTGTGGAGAAGAAGCATGTCCGTTTTCGATTCGCGTCAAAAGACTTCCGCCAGCCTGCTCGGTGCCGTACTGGTGGGGGGAATGCTGCTCGGCGGTTCGGCGTTCGCCGTCGAGCCGCTGGGCCAGGGGCTGCAAGTGGCGGCGGCGAGCGCCGGCGAAGGCAAGTGCGGAGAAGGCAAGTGTGGTAGCGGCGGCTCCGCGAAGACCCCGACCAAGGCCGGCGCCGAGGGCAAGTGCGGGGAGGGCAAGTGCGGCGACGCCTCCTTTGCCCGAACCGACACCGATCACGATGGCAAGGTCTCGCGCGCCGAGTTCCTCGCGGTGGCCAAGGACCGTGCCGGTGAGTTCGACAGCATCGATAGCGACCATGACGGCTTCATTTCCGAAGCCGAGGCCTACGAACACCTGCGCAAGACCTACGAGGCCAACGGCAAGCCGATGCCCGCCGGGCTGTTCAGCAAGCTGGAGCAAGGCCGGCACTGAGCCTTTCCACACCCTGGCGGCGCCCTCTCTTTCCCCTGGGAAAGCGGGGGCGTCGCCGTTTCCGGAGCTATCCCATGACCCTGATCGACAACGCCGCCGGCCTCGGCCTGAGGCGCGGCCTGCTTCCGCAACTGCTGGCGATGGCGCCCGGCGCGGTGGACTTCCTCGAATGCGCGCCGGACAACTGGATCGGCGTCGGCGGTGCCTTCGGTGCCGACCTGGAGCGCCTGGTGGAGCGCTTTCCACTGACCTGCCACGGTCTCTCGCTGTCCCTCGGCGGCTCCACACCGCTGGATGCCGCCTTCATCGAGCAGACCCGACGCTTCCTCGTCCGCCACCGGGTCGCGTTGTACAGCGAGCACCTCAGTTACTGTTCCGACGATGGCCATCTCTATGATCTGTTGCCGCTGCCGTTCACCGAGGCCGCGGTGCGTCACGTCGCGGCGCGCATCCGCGAGGCGCAGGAACGCCTGGAGCGGCGCATCGCGGTGGAGAACATTTCCTACTATGCAGCGCCGTACCGGGAGATGAGCGAGATCGAGTTCGTCAACGCGGTACTCGACGAGGCCGACTGCGACCTGTTGCTGGACGTCAACAACCTGTTCGTCAACGCCTGCAACCACGGCTACGACGCCCTCGACTTCCTCGCCCGGCTGCCGCCCGGGCGGGTCGCCGTCTACCATGTGGCGGGGCACTACGACGAGGCGCCGGACCTGAAGATCGACACCCATGGTGCCGCCGTGAAGCCCGGCGTCTGGGCCTTGCTTGGAGCCGCCTATCGTCGCTTCGGCGTGCGCCCGACCCTGCTCGAGCGGGACTTCAACTATCCGCCGCTGGGCGAACTGCTGCTGGAAGTGGAGCAGATCCGCCAATGGCAACGCGACGAGGGACGCCGTCATGGATGAGCGCCTGCGCCAACAGCAGTTCAGCCTCGCCCGGCACCTGCGCGACCCGCTTGGCAATGCGCCGCCGCCGGACATCGAAGAACGTCGCCTGCGGGTCTACCGCGAGCTGTTCTACAACGCCATCGAAGGCCTCCTTGCCAGCGGCTTCCCGCGCTTGCGCGGGCTGCTTGGCGAGCAGCAGTGGCATGGCCTGGTGCGCGAGTTCTATCGCGAGGAGAGAAGCCATACCCCCCTGTTCACCCGTATCGCCGGGGTCTTCGTCGACTACCTGCGGCAGCGGGGCGAGTATCGGCCGGCGTGGCAAGCCGAGTTGGCCCACTTCGAATGGAGCGAAACGCGCCTCTACCTGGCCGAGCCCGACGATCCGCCGTATCGGCGTGAAGGCGACCTGCTCGACGGGGTGCCGCTGCTGTCGAGCCTGGCGCTGCCGCTGGGCTATCGCTGGCCGGTGCATCGGCTCGAAGAGGACGTCGCGCTCGCCGAAGCGCCTGCGGAACCGACCCTGCTGTTGATGCACCGCGATTCCTCGCATCGCGTGCATACCGCGCGCCTGACTCCGCTGGCCTACCGCCTGCTGGAGTCGCTGGCGAGACGGCGCCTGAGAGGGCGCGAGCACCTGGCGGCGCTGGCGCTCGAGGCGCGGAGTGCGCCCGGAGCGCTCGACGCGGCGGGGCTGGAGTTGCTGGCAGCGTTGCGGACCCAGGGTGTCGTGCTCGGAACCCTGGAACGCGATTGGGCGGGCGGATGACGACGCAGCCCTTGTGGAGTCGATGCATCGGCGGATAGCGCCGTTGGCGCTATCCGCCCTACGTGGTGGGTGGGACGGTCTTGGTGTAGGGCGGATAACCGCTTGCGGTTATCCGCCGGGGTGGGTCCGGTGTATCGGCGAATAGCGCCGTTGGCGCTATTCGCCCTACGCGGTGGGTGGGATGGTTCTGGCTTGCTGTGAAAAACCCCGGAGGCGATCGCGTTCCGGGGTTTTTCCGTGGCTGGCCGAATCCTAGCGGGACAGGCCCAGGCGCCGCCCGAGCCAGTGGTCCAGGCTCAGCTTCCCCGCCCCCGCCAACAGCAGCGGCAGCAGCGCCGCCAGGTAGATCGCCGGGAGCTTGAAATTGCCGAAGCCGTGGTCGGTGATCGAGTAGCCGCGGGCCAGTTCCGCCAGGCTCGACCACTCCGCCGGCCAGTGTACGGCGGCGGTCGCCACCAGAGTGACGACGATCAGCACCAGGGCGGTCAGGCGGGTACCGAGGCCGAGCAGGAGGAACAGCGCGCCGAGCAGTTCGGCCCACAGCGACAGTTCCCAGTTGAAGGCGGCGGGCAGGCGGTCGAAGGGAAAGGGGAAAGCCGACTGGATATCGCCGAACCAGTTCTCGCCGTTCCACTTTTCCCAACCGGACTCGAAGAACTCCCAGGCCAGGAACAGTCGCAGGGACAGGTCGGCGCTCCAGCCGCCGCAGCGGTCGAGCAGGGCGAAGGGTCGGCGCCAGGCGCGCAGGTCGGATGCTTGCATGATCGATGTCTCGTTGAGGGCGGTGGATGGGTCAGGCCGGCTGTACGTCGCGACGACGCAAGCGCACGGCGAGCTTGGCGGTGAGCTTGAGGACGATGGCGGAGAAGATCGTGGCGAACGCCAGTACGTACCAGCCGCCCATGGGGATGCGTTTGAAGAACGACAGACAGAAGATGCCCGCCAGCACCCAGGTGCCGGTCGAGTGCAGGGCTTTCCAGGCGCGTGGGCCGAGCAGTCGGGCCGGGGTGCGGAAGGAGGTGAGGGTGAGCAGCAGGATGAACAGGTAGCCGATCGAGCCGGGGATGTTCGCCGCGACCGAGCGGCCGCTCCAGAATGTCTCGGGGAACAGCTTCCAGTAGGCCAGGATCAGCAAGGCGTGTACTGCGTGGGAGAAGGCGAAGGCCAGGCCCAGATAGCGCCTTTCACGGAGCAGCGCGCGGGTCCCCGGGCCGGGCACCAGGGTCGCCAGCGAGGACGCGAGGAAAGCGGCGAGGAACAGCGCGAAGGAACTGCGCGCGGTGGCGCGGATGGCGCTGCGCAGGCCCTCCACCGGTTGCGCCTGGAGAGCCAGGACGAGGGCGGTCATGCACAGCACGGCGACGGCGAGGACGGCGAACAGTCGCCAGCCGTGCCAGGCGGATTGAGAGGTTGGGACGGTCATGGTGGGGCTCCTGGTTGCCGGGAGCGGCTCGGCGATGTGCCGCCGCTTCCCGTGGCCAGGAGTGTTGCAAGCGGGTTTATCCGCAGTGTGTCCGCCGAGGGCGGTTATGTATCGCTCTGTACGGGCGCCTCAGGGGTCCAGCTCGATGCGCGCGCAAAGCCCGCCGCCGGCGCGGTTGGCCAGGGTCAGGCGGCCGCCGAGGGCCAGGCTCAGCTGCTGCGCGATGGCCAGGCCGAGGCCGGTGCCACCGGTGTCGCGATTGCGCGAGTTTTCCACCCGGTAGAAGGGCTTGAGCACCTCGTCGAGTTCCTCGGCGGGAATCCCCGGGCCATTGTCCAGCACCTGGATTCGCGTGCCGCCATCGGTACGGCGTTCCACTTCCAGGCGCGCGGCGCCGGCGAACTTCAGCGCATTGTCGACCAGGTTCACCAGCACCCGGCGCAGGGCGTGCGGACGGGTGTCGATCACCGCGCCGGTACGGCCGTCGAGTTGTACCTGCTTGCCGCTGTCCTGGTAGTCGAAGACCAGGCTGTCGAGGAAGGCGTCGAGGTCCACCCGGCAACTGGTCTCGGTGCTGCCGTGCATGCTGCGGGCATAGGCCACGCCTTCGCGGACCAGGTGCTGCATCTCTTCGAGATCGTTCCACAGCTTGTCCCTGTCGCTGGAGGCGTCCATGAACTCGACGCGCAGCTTCATCCGCGTGATCGGCGTCTGCAGGTCGTGGGAAATCGCCGCGAGCAATTGCATGCGCTCCTTGAGGTAGTCGGCGATGCGCGCCTGCATGGCGTTGAAGGCCGCCGCCGCATGCGCCACTTCGCGTGGGCCGGTTTCCGCGAGAGGCTGTGCCGGACGATTCGGATCGAGATGTTCCACGGCCTTCACCAGCCGGGTCAGCGGGCCGATGGCGGTGCGCACCGCGAGGCCGGTGCAGAGCAGCAGCAGGAACAACTGCACCAGCAGCACCAGCGGCAGCCAGCCGGACAGCGGCACCGGGGCCGGCGTGACGTCGATGGTCAGCGGGCTGCCGTCGCGCAGGCGCAGGAGGACCTGGAAGTGCGGACGGCTGTCGGCCACCTTGCGCAGGGTCAGCGGATATTGACCGTCGAGGGCGCGTTCGATGGAGTGCGCGGCAACCGGCGCGTCGGCCAGCGCCAGCGGCTGGCCGGGCTCGCCGGCGTCGAGGCGATAGCGGTAGGTGCGTCGTTCCAGGCGCGGCAGCCAGGCCTCGCGCTCGGCGGGCGTCAGGCGGTCGAGCATGGCTACCGAGATCGCCACGTCCTGTTCGAGGCTGTCGAGCATCATGTGCTTCGCGGTCTGGTAGCGCTCGTAGAACTGCGAGGCGAAGGACAGCCCGTAGGCCAGCACCAGCCCGGCGAAGAGGATCAGCGCCAGGCGCGCGGCGAGGCTGCGCGGGCGCGGCACGGCGAGCTTCATGGATGGGCCTCGACCAGTCGCACCGGCAGCGAGAACACATAGCCCTCGCTGCGCACGGTCTTGATGTACTCCGGTTCGCGGGCGTCGTCGCCGAGGCGTTGGCGCAGGCGGCTGACCAGCAGGTCGATGGAACGGTCGAAGATGTCCGCCTCGCGGCCCTGGGTCAGGTTGAGCAACTGGTCGCGACTGAGTACCCGTTGCGGATGATCGAGGAACACCCGCAGCAGGCGGTACTCGGCGCCGCTGAGGGCGACCACGGTGCCGGCGTCGTCGAGCAGGTGGCGGGCGCTGGTGTCCAGTTGCCACTGGCCGAAGCCGATCAGCCGGCTGCTCTCGCTCACGGTGAGGTTCGGCGGCAGCATCCGCGTACGCCGCAGCACGGCGTTGATCCGGGCAAGCAGTTCGCGGGCGGAGAAGGGCTTGGTCAGGTAGTCGTCGGCGCCCATCTCCAGGCCGATGATGCGGTCGGTCTCGTCGTTGCGCGCGGTGAGCATCAGCACCGGCGTGGCCTTGTGCTTGCCGACGCGCAGCTCGCGGCAGAGCAGCAGGCCGTCGTCGCCGGGCATCATGATGTCGAGGACGATCAGGTCCACCGTGTTGGCTTCGAGGAACGCGCGCATCTGCCGGCCATCGGCGACGATGGTGGTGCGCAGGCCGTTCTTCTTCAGGTAGTTGCCTACCAGCTCGCGAATCTCGCGGTCATCGTCGACGATCAGGATGTGATCGACATGCTCCATTGCCTGGCTCCCGTGGCGGTTGGTGTGCTTGCAAGCAGTGTATCCGCGCCCGCGGCGCTTGCCTGCCGGGGTTTGTATTGCACTGTATCCGGAGCCGGGGCGAATACCGGGGCGTGCAAAAAAGCCCGGTTGTCGCTGTCGCGAACGGGGGAGACGACGGATGGCGCCGGGCGCGATTCGTCCGGCGGGAGCGGGGCGGCGAATGTACGGCCATGTATCGGCCGGCAGCGGCGATACAGCGGCTGACGAATCGGGCATTCCAGCGACACATCCGGGACAACTCCGCGGCCTGGAATAGGCCTCGACGAAGGCATGTCGCCTTCCACCGACGCGGTCCTGCCGCCAGGAGATCCCCCATGACTCGCACTCTGCTCGCCACCACCCTGCTCGCCGCGCTTGCGCTTCCCGCGTTCGCCGCCCAGGCCGCCGCACCGGTACCGACCGAAAGCTACCGCTACGGCATGCCGCTGGATGTGCACAAGGTGGTGGCGACCCAGGAACAGGCGTCGACCACCTGCGAGATCGTCGATGCACGGATGGACTACCTAGACTCCGCCGGCAAGCTGCATTCGCTGGCCTACCGCAAGTACGCCAGCGCCTGCAGCCAGGGCGGCTAGTCAGGCGCCGGCCAGAGCCTGCACGGCCGGTTGTCGCGCGGGCGGTGCATGGGGCGCCGGCTTGCCGAGGATCAGGTCGGCGGCCTTCTCGCCGATCATGATCGCCGGGGCGTTGGTATTGCCGGTGATCAGCGTCGGCATGATCGACGCATCGGCCACCCGCAGGCCTTGCAGGCCGTGCACGCGCAACTGGTCGTCGACCACCGCGAGCTGGTCGTGGCCCATCTTGCAGGTGCCCACCGGATGGAACACGGTGCCCAGGTTGGCGCGGATCCAGGCCTCGATCTGGCCGCGGCTGGAAACCTGCGGGCCCGGTACCAGCTCGCCCTTGAGGTGACGGGCGAAGCTGCGGCTGGCGGCCAGTTTGCGGACCAGTTGGAAACCCCGGACCAGGGTATCGAGGTCGGCAGGGTGGCTGAGGAAGTTGGCTTCGATCAGCGGCCGGTCGTGCGGGTCCGGCGAGTTCAGGCGGACCCGCCCGCGGCTCTGCGGGTGCATCACCGCGACGTGCAGGCTGACCCCGTGGCCGAAGGGGACGAGGCGCTGCGGCTGGTTCTTCAGCGCGGGGGCGACGATCAGACCCAGCTCCGGGGTCTCTGCCTGCGGGTCGAGGCGGAGGAAGCCACCGGACTCGACGGTGTTCGAGGTCAGCGCCCCGCGCCGGCCGAACAGGTACTGCCAGGGCGAGCGCAGCAGCGGCAGCCAGCCCTTCGGCGAGAAGCCCAGGCCGTAGCCGAGCTTGGCCTCGGTGCGGTACATCAGCACGATGTCCTGGTGGTCCTGCAGGTTCTCGCCGACCCCAGGCAACTCATGGCGCTGGACGATGCCGTGGCGCGCCAGTTCCGCCGCCGGGCCGATGCCGGAGAGCAACAGGAGCTGCGGCGAGTTGATCGAGCCGGCGCTGAGGATCACTTCGCGGCGTGCCTGTAATTGCACGACCTCGCCAGCCTGGCTGATCTCCACGCCGGTGGCGCGGGTACCTTCCAGCAGCACGCGCAGGGTCAGCGCCGAGCTGAGCACGGTGAGGTTGGGCCGCGCCAGGGCCGGGTGCAGGAAGGCGCGCGCCGCGCTACAGCGTTCGCCGTTGACCTGGGTGACGTGGAACGGGCCGATGCCTTCCTGGCGCTCGCCGTTGAAGTCGGCGTTGTACGGCCAGCCCATTTCCTCGGCGGCCTGGAAGAACACCTGGTTGATCGGGCCCGGGCTGCGCTGCGCGGCGACGTTCAATTCGCCGCCGCGCCCGTGCCAGGGCGATTCGCCCGGCTCGAAATGTTCCGAGCGGCGAAAGTAGGGCAGCAGCTCGTCGTAGCTCCAGCCACGGTTGCCGAGGGATGCCCAGCGGTCGTAGTCGTGGCGGTCGCCGCGGATGTAGATCATCCCGTTGATCGCGCTGGAGCCGCCCCAGACCTTGCCGCGCGGGCAGGCGATCGGCTGGTTGGCGGTGCCGGGCTGGGCGGCGAAGCGATGCATCCAGTTCCACTTCGGGTTGGCGATCAGGCGGATGATCCCGGCCGGCGTGCGGATGTAGGCGGCGGGGAGCGGCGTGCGGTCGCTGGGGCCGGCCTCGACCAGACAGACCGAGACGGCGGGATCGGCGGAAAGACGGTTGGCCAGGACGCAACCGGCGGAGCCGGCGCCGACCACGATGTAGTCGAACGAACGGCGGGCAGTGGAAGTCATGTCGGCACCTTTCTGGGTGTGCTGCCGGGCCTCGCCCGACGTTCTTTTTCGCCCCGCGCCCATGGGCGCGACGCTACTCCATTGGACGGGGAAGCGCGCCCGGCCGCTTGTCCCAGCCTGCCGGCGGGGTTGACCGAGGCTGCCAGGCGGCGCGCTAAAGCCCCAGCAGCGAGCCCATGTCGACCATCAGTTGCAGGCCGACGACGAAACCGTCTCCGCTCAGTTCGCGAGCGCCGGGGTTGTAGTAGTTGTCCGGGTTGAAGATGTACTGCACCGACGGCTCCAGCGCGATGTGCGGGGTCAGTGCGATGTGCGCATTGGTTTCCAGGGCGTACACGTCGCGCTGGCCGAGTTTCGCATCGCCTCCAGCGGCGATCCGCGCCTGGCGCTGGAACTCCAGCTGGTGATCGTTCAGGCGCAGGTAGCTGGCCTTGAGGTTGAGCTTGTCCCGCGTGCGGTCGAAGGGCGCATGGTAGGTCAGGCCCAGCTCGGCGAAATGACGGAACGGCTGCTTGTCGTCGGCCGATACCGACAGCGAGCCGAACAGCCCCAGCGCCCTCGGCGAATCGAGGCGGCCGCCGTCGGCGCGCCAGAACAGCTGCTGGAACTTGAAGAAGCCGCCGGCGCTGCCGTGGTCGCTGGCGCCGGTGAGCGGGTCGACCTGGTTGGCGGTGTTCAGGTAGGCGTTGAGTTCATAGTGCGAGCGGTAGGGATCGAGGCTTTCCTCGCGCTTGTCGCCGATCCCCAGCAGCAGGCTGGTGCCGCTGGCGTCGTCGGTGCCGAAATCGAGGCCATGGCGCTTCTTCAGGTAATCCACCGGGTTGGACTCGAAGGCCCCGGCGTGCAGGTACAGGGTCGGGGTCGCCCGGTACTTCAAGTAGCCGCCCCAGGCGCCGTAGGGCGGCGGCAGGATGCCGGTGGAGGCGTCGATGATCGGGTCGTTGCAGGTGACCACGGTCTCGCAGTTGTAGATCAGGAAATAGCGCCGCGCATTGGTCCGTCCGAGATGGCTGTCGAGGCGTCCGCCCAGCCACTGCTGCTGCCAGGTGAGCAGGCTCAGCTGGTTGGCGCCGATGTCGTTGTGCAGCGGCGCGCCGCCGAAGTAGCTGCCCACCGCGCCCTGCCAGCTCGGCCCGGTGGGCTGACCGGTGCCGCGGTCGAGGATGAACAGGGTTTCCTCGATGTGCAGCGAGGCGCCGTCCAGGCCGGCGAGGGTGGCGAGGTCGAGGTCGGCGCCGAGGAACAGGTCGCCGCTGTTGCCGAAGCTGTGCTGGCGCGGGCCGGTGTCGAGGTTCTTCAGCGACAGGCTCCAGAACTGCGCGTGGGTCTTCACGCCGTGGCGCTGGAGTCGTTCGCCGAACCCGGCCAGCGGGCCGCTGCGGCTGTCTTCGGCTGCCTGCGCGGAGAGACCGAGGAAACCGGCGCAGAGCAGCGCCGGCAAGGTGCGGAGGGTTTTCATGGCAAGGCACTCGTCTTGTTGTTGTTCTGTCGTGCGAATCGCTGTCCGCCCCAAGCGGACAGGTGCATCCGGAGCGAAGGCGGCTCAGGCGCAGAGATAGCCGCCGTCCACCGCCAGCACGGCGCCGGTGACGAAGCTGGCGCCGGGACCGCAGAGGAAGGCCGCGGCGCTGGCCACCTCGGGCGCCTCGCCCCAGCGCGCCAGCGGCGTGCGCTGCATGATCCGGCGGGTGGCCTCGACGTCGGCCTTGAGCCCGGCGCCCAGCGGCGTGTCGATCCAGCCGGGGGCGATGGCGTTGACCCGGATGCGCTCGGCGGCATACTCGCAGGCCAGGGAACGGGTGAGCTGGACGATGGCGCCCTTGCTGGCGCTGTAGGCCGGGCGGTCGGCGGAACCGAAGGTGCTGTACATCGAGGCGATGTTGAGGATGCTGCCGCCGCGCTGCGCCAGCAGCGGCCGGGCCAGTTGGCTGGCGAGCATGGCGGCGCTCAGGTTGAGGCGCAGCACCCGTTCGAAGGTAGCCAGGTCGTATTCCTCGCGGTCGCGGCTGATGCCGGCGTTGTTCACCAGCACATCCAGGCGCGGCAGCGCTTCGAACAGCCGTTGCAGGCGCTGGCTGTCGGTGATGTCCAGTTCTTCCCGGCGAATCCGCGGATGACGCGGTGCGTGCACGCCGTCGGCGTCCAGGCCGAGGGCGACGACTTCGGCGCCGAGTTCGGCGAACTGCATGGCGATGGCCGCGCCGATGCCGGAGCTGCCGCCAGTGACCAGCACCTGCTGGCCGGCGTAGATATCGTGTTGGAAAACCATCGGCGATCGTTCCTTCAGGCGTCGGCCAGGGCCGGGTTGGGATTGACCAGCACCTTGACCTGCGACTTGTCGCGCAGCAGGGCCTCGAAACCGTGCTCGACAGCCTGCTCCAGGGGCACGCTGCGGGTCACTGCGCGGGCCAGGTCGAGGCGGCCGTCGGCGAGCAGGGCGATCAGCTCCGGGTAGGCGTCGCGGTAGCCGACGCTGCCGAGCAGGCGCAGTTCGCGGTTGACCAGGTCGAAGGCGTCCAGCCGGACCTCGCCCATCAGGCTCACCAGCACCAGCTCGCCACCCTTGCGCAGGCTGGCCAGGGCGGCGTCGAGGCTGGCCTGGCTGCCGGCGGCCTCGAAGGCGCAGTCGAGCGCGCCGCCCTCGCGCAGGCGCGCCGCCGTGTCGCCGTCGCGGGCGTCGAGCGCCCGGCTGGCGCCGAACTCCCCGGCCAGGGCGAGGCGCTCGGGACTGACGTCGATCGCGACGATGTCCTCGATTCCGCGCAGGCGGGCGAGCATCACCAGCAGCAGGCCGATCGGGCCGAGCCCGAACACCGCGCAGCGCTGGCCCGGCGCCAGGCTGCTGCGGCGCAGCGCGTGCAGGGCCACGGCGGCCGGTTCGAGCACGGCGGCCTGGCGGAAGCCCACCGCGTCCGGCAGGCGGTGCAGCATGTAGGCCGGCACCCGCGCGCGCTCGGCGAAGCCGCCGTCGCCCATCAGGCCGATGAAGCCCATCGACTCGCAGAGGTTGTAGCGGCCTTCCCGGCAGTAGCGGCATTCGCCGCAGCGGTATTCCGGCTCCACCGCGACGCGGTCGCCGATGCGCAGTCCCTCCACGCCAGGGCCGAGCGCGGCGACCACGCCGCAGAACTCATGGCCGAGGGTCAGCGGCGCGCGGCAACCGGACAGCGGGTGCGCCTCGGCCTGGGGAATCGAGTGCGGGCCGCTCTGGTATTCGTGCAGGTCGCTGCCGCAGATGCCGCAGTAGGCGACTTCCAGTTCGACTTCGCCGGGCCGCGGCGCCTGGCGTTCCAGTTCGCTCAGGCGGAGGTCGCGGGCAGCGTGCCAGCGCAGTGCTTTCATGGTTGGTTTCCTTGCAGGACGGAGGTAGGCGCGCTGCGCTGGCGCGCCAGCACGGCGGGCGCGGTTTCGCGCAGGAACAGCGAGAGGAACGCGGCGAGC
The DNA here is from genome assembly GCF_001457615.1 of Pseudomonas aeruginosa. Lineage (GTDB taxonomy): Bacteria > Pseudomonadota > Gammaproteobacteria > Pseudomonadales > Pseudomonadaceae > Pseudomonas > Pseudomonas aeruginosa. The sequence continues at coordinate 910,838 of NZ_LN831024.1, forward strand.
AGGGCGCCGCCGCAGGACATCCACATGACGATGGACAGGCCGAAGCGGTCGGCGGCGAAGCCGGCCACGGTCGGCGCGAGGAAACCGCCGACCAGTTCGCCGAGGCCCATGATCAGGCCGAGGGCGGTGGCGATGACGCCGCGCGAGACGGTCTCCGCCGGGATGGTTGCCATGAACAGGGTGAAGCAGCCGAGCCCGGTGTAGGTCAGCAGCAACAGCAGGCCGAGGCTGGTCGCGTTCGGCGCATAGAGCAGCGCCAGCGGGCAACACGCGGCGAGCAGGGAGAACGCCACCAGGGTCGGTCGACGGCCGATGCGATCGGATATCGCCGGTACGGCGAAGCCCCAGACCACCCAGGCGACGCCCAGGCAGCTCATCAGCCTGCCCATGGTCGCCGGGCTGAAGCCGCGGGCGTTGACCAGGAAGGTCGGGGTAAAGGAAATCAGCACGATGAACCAGGTGACGAATACGCAACTGATCAGGGTGCAGAGCAGGATGTTGCGGCTCTTCAGCAGTGCCAGGCGCTTGCCTTTCGCTTCTTCTGCGCGCGGCGCCGGGCGCTGCGCGCGGGGCGGGTCGGGACGCACATGGCGCCAGATCAACCAGGCGATCAGCAGGCCCGGCAGCAACGAGACGATGAAGGCGTGACGCCAGCCGAGGGTTTCGGCCAGGGCCACCAGCAGCGGCGGGCCGATCACCGCGCCGAGCAGGCCGGCCGCCGAGCCCTGTAGCAGACCCATGTTGAGGCCGCGGCGATGTGGCGAGGAGGCCTCGACCATCAGCGATTGCGAGAGCGGCAGGATCGGCCCCTCGGCCAGGCCCATGATGCCGCGGAACAGCAGCAGGCTGAGGAAGCCGCCGACCAGCCCGGACAGCGCCGAGCACAGCGAGAACAGGATCACCGCCACGATCAGCAGCGGCTTGCGCTGCCCGCGGCGGTCGGACCAGGCGCCGACCAGCGCGCCGGATACCGCCCAGGCCAGGGCCAGCACCGAGGAGAGCATGCCCAGGTGGCTGTTGCTCAGTTGCAGCTCCTGTTCCATGAAGGGAAACAGGAAGGACAGCGCCAGGCGGTCGAAGAAGACGAAGCCGAAGGTCAGGAACAGCACGCAGAGCAGGACGTTTTCGTAACTGGCGGAATTGTTGTTATGCGCCATGTCGGTCTCCAGGCCGGGCGGGCCGGCCGGCGGGGAGGCGCGCGTCCGCCAGGGCGGCGCGCGCCCGGGGTCAGCGGAACAGGGAGTCGATGTAGGCGGCGCCGACGCCGATCTTGTCGTAGTGCTCACGGCACATCGCGATGTAGTCGTGGACGTCGAAGATGCCGTCCGCGTTGCCCTTCTCGTCGAGCCAGACCAGCGGTCCCTTGACGATGAAGAATGCACGCATCGGCTGCTCGTGCTCGTAGGCCACCAGGGTGTGGCCCTCGCCGGGCGTCTCGTAGACGAAGTCGCCGGCGGTGGCGGTCCAGTCGTGCTCCAGGTAGCCCCACTTGCCGCTGATGGTGTAGGCGAACACCTCGTGCGGGTGGTAGTGGCGGTTGACCAGGCCGGCGCTCGTCGCCATCAGGATGTCGCACCAGCGGTTTTCGCTTGGCGAGATCCACAGCGGACGCGACTTCACGGTCTCGGTGAAGGGCACGTAGAGGCGCTCGTCCTCGGTCGGCGCGTTGCGCAGGTAGACCTCGGGCTTGGCGTCCGGCTTGAAGCAGTCGGGAATCGGTTGCAGGTCTTTCCAGAATTCACGGGTGGCGAGTTCGGGCATGGGGCGGCCTCTGTCGTTGTTATCGTCGAGCCGACTCTAGCCATGGGCGGGCCTCCGGGTTTGACCCTGGCGGCCAGGAAGCTTGCGCTTTTCGGACATGGCCTGGCGCGACCCGCGACGCGCCGCCAAGCTGGCCTGCCCAGCGTCGGAGCCGGCTGGAGGGCGATTGACGGAGGAAAGGATTCAGATGTTAATGACGGGGTGCCAGGCGCCTCGCCGACCGACCGCGACAGGTCGGCGGAGCGGCCCGGCGCCTGGCCCCGGAGGCCTTGCCTGAGGTCCGGGAGGTCCACGCAGCGTTCGACGAGAAGAATAAAAATGCCCGCACATGCCTTGCTCGAAACCCGGCGGGCCAGCACCCAGGACATTCCCCTGGAGCAGCGGCTGGCGTTCTGGGAGGACTACAACGCTTCCATCCTGGTTGGCCTGAAATGTTCGTCGTATTCCCAGGCCGGCTTCGCCGCGACCCAGGACAACCTCTGCCTCGAACGCCTGCGGCTGGCCCGCATCGGCGGCAACGAGCACGTGGTGGAGCGCGACCGCTCGATGATCCGCGCAGTGCCCAAGGAGTCGATCTTCGTCTCCCTGGTGCAGGGCAGCCAGTCGTTCTTCTACCAGGACAACGGCTGCAACCTCCTGCAACCGGGCGAGCTGGTTATCTACCGGACCGACAAGCCCTACCTGTTCGGTTTTTCCGGACCGATGCGGCAGTTCATCTTCGACATTCCCCAGGACGATTTCGCCGAGCGCTGCCTGCGCGACTTCAAGGGACCGCTGAAGATCGGCGCGGAAAGCCCGGTGCAGCGCCTGCTGGTGCGGACCCTCGGCGAGCGTACCCGGGATTTCCTCGACAGCCCCCATGGCGAGGATGCCGAGCGCTACCAGGAGGAAGCCTACGACCTGCTGGCGAGCATCATCAGCGACCATGCCGGCGAGCACCGTGCCAGCGCCCTGGGCGCGTCCTACCTGCTGGCGGCCAAGCAGTACATCCAGCAGCATCTCGACGAACCCGCCCTGAGCTGCGAGCGGGTGGCCGCCGCCACTGGCGTCTCCAGCCGGCACCTGGCGCGGCTGTTCGCCCAGGAAGGCAGCTCGCCCGGGCGCTACCTGCAGGAGCGGCGCCTGGAACGGGCCCGCCAGTTGCTCGCTTCGCCCCAGGGCCGGCGCCTGGATGTCGCCGAGGTCGCCTATCGCCACGGCTTCTCCAGCCAGGCGCATTTCGCCCGGGCCTTCAAGGCGCGCTACGGGATGACGCCGAGCGAGGCGCGTGGCCGCTAGACCCGACTACCGTACCTTTCCTCCTCCTACTGCCAAGGACCCGTTCCGTGACCGACAAGAAAGAGCAGATCGCCCGTTTCATCCAGCGCGAATTTCCCCAGACCCGGGTCGTGGTCGAAGCCGTCGGCGAGCGTAGCGCCACGGTCTGGCAGGCGGTCGACGCCAGCGACCTGCGCCCCGGCGGCACGGTCTCCGGGCCGACCCTGATGGCCATCGCCGATGTCGCGCTGTACGTGGCGGTGCTGGGCGAGATCGGCATCGTCCCGCTGGCGGTGACCACCAGCCTGACCATCAACTTCCTGCGGCGTCCCGCGGCGGACCGCCGGGTGGTCGCCGAGTGCCGCCTGATGAAGGTCGGCAAGACCCTGGCGATGGGCGAGGTCTCGCTGTTCTCCGAAGGCGACGCGGAACCGGTCGCCCATGTGGTCGGCACCTACTCGATCCCGCCGGCGCACCGCCGCTGAGGGCCTGGCCGGGTTCTCGGCGGCGGCTTCGAAACGCTGGCGGAGGATTCCTGGAGGCGCCGTTCAGGCCGCCCGCCGGGGGCATTGCAGGCGATGGAAGCTGCGGCTGAAGTAGACCAGGCCGTCGCCCTGTTCGAGGACCTGGATGTCCTCCAGTTCCAGCAACAGCACCGAGTGGGTGCCGATCTCCTGGACCTCGGCGATGCGTCCCTGCAGGTTGGCCAGGGCGCCGTGCAGCACCGGCAACCCGGCGAGGCCCTCGCGCCAGTCGTGGAGGGCGAAGCGGCGTTCCATCGGGACCTCGGTCATGCCGGCGAAGTGGCGGGCCACCTCTTCGTGTTCGCCGCTGAGGACGTTCACGCAGAGTCGACCGTTGGCCTTGAACACCGTGTTCATCTCGCTGTTGCGGTTGATGCAGAGCATCAGCGTCGGCGGGCTGTCGGTGACCGAGCAGACCGCGGTGGCGGTGATCCCGCAGCGTCCGGCCGGGCCGTTGCTGGTGATCACGTTGACCGCCGCCGAAAGATGCGCCATGGCGTTGCGGAAGGCTTGCTGCCTGGGTTCGAGCTGGGACATGGGGATAACCTCCGGAGGCGACGCGGGCGTCATTGGCGGATGCGATCGAGCACGTTGATGTCGTCCGGGTTGTGCAGGTGCGGCACGGTCCAGCCGTTCTCGTCGTAGTCGCCCATGCACTGCTCGACCATGCCGAGCATGCCCTTCATCGCCCCGCTGCCGATCGCCTGGCGCAGGGCCTGCATGCGGATCTCGTCCTGGCTGCCGGCGTAGTTGATCTCGTACAGCTCGTGGCGGCCGCCGAACTCGCTGCCGATGGCGTCCCAGAGCAGCTTGAGGATCTTGATCCGCTCCCGGTGGCCCATGCCGCCGGAGCCGCGGCAATAGGTGGAGAGGTACTTGTCGAGTTGCGGATTGTGCAGGTCGCGAACGCCGGAGGGCAGGTAGATCAGGCCGCTGGCGACCACCTGCTCGATGGTCTTCTTGATCTCCGGGTAGGCCTGCGGCGCCAGCACGCGGTAGGCCTGCAGGGCCTCGGCGCTGGGTAGGAAGGCGCCGCTGTGCCATTCGCTGGCGTTGCCGTACATGGCGTCGGTCAGCGACCAGAACAGGTTGCGCCAGGCCACCACTTCGCCGACCTGCGCCTGCACGCCGCGGAACTCCAGGGAGCCGGTGCATTGCAGGGCCTTGTAGAGGGCGCCGGTGATGAAGTCGAGCTTGACCGCCAGGCGGGTGCAGCCCTGCATCGGGAACAGCCGGCCGAAGCCACCCTGGGGGAACCACTGCTTGCAGCGCTCGAAGTCGCGGTAGATCAGTACGTTCTCCCAGGGGATGAACACCTTGTCCATCACCAGGATCGCGTCGTTCTCGTCGAAACGGCTGGACAGCGGGTAGTCGAACGGCGATCCGGCGATACCCGCCACCAGTTCGTAGGAGGGGCGGCAGATCAGCTTCATGCCGGGGGTGTTCATCGGCGCGATGAACATCAGGGCGAAGTCGGTGTTGTCGCCGAGCAGTTGCGCCGAACCCTGGCCGACGAAGTTGTAGTGGGTCAGCGCGGAATTCGTGGCGACCACCTTGGCGCCGCTGACGACGATGCCGCCGTCGACTTCCTCGTCCACCGAGATGAACACGTCCTTGACCTGGTCCACCGGCTTGTCGCGGTCGATCGGCGGGTTGACGATGGCATGGTTGAGGTACAGGCAGGCTTCCTGGATGCGCTTGTACCAGGTTTTCGCGTTGTCCTCGAAACGCCCGTAGAAGCCCGGGTTGGCGCCGAGGGCGCTGCCGAAGGCGGCCTTGTAGTCCGGGGTGCGGCCCATCCAGCCGTAGGTCAGCCGCGACCACTCGGCGATGGCGTCGCGCTGCTGGCGCAGTTCGTCGGCGCTGCGCGCGTAGCGGAAGAACTTGTGGGTATAGCCGCCGTTGCCGGTATCGGTCTCCCAGCAGAGCTTTTCCTTGCTCTGCGGATCGTGCAGGGCGTCGTACAGCCGGGCCATGGAGGCGGCCGCGTTGCGGAAGGCGGGGTGGCTGGTGACGTCCTTGACGCGGTCGCCGTAGATGTAGATCTCACGGTCGTCGCGCAGGCTGGCGAGGTACTCCTCGCCGGTGAACGGACGGGTGGCAGAGGCACGGAAATCTTCGGGTTTCATCATCGTCTCCAGTCATTGTTGTTATCTGCGCGAGAGCGCCTGGAGGGGATGATGGGACGGGGGCGGAGCGAGCTGAATGGCTTTTCCGGGGAATGAATTGCACTTTCCATGGCCCCGCGTGACGCCCGGCCGCGAAGGGCGGCCGGGTGGCGGCGCGTTCAGCTTTCGGCGGGCTGCCAGGCAATCTCCAGGCTTTCGCTGTTGGCCATGCGCTGCAGGTGATCGGCGACCACGTTCTGCATGTGGGCGAGGCTGTCCTCGTCGGGGCTGTTGAGAGTCATCAGGACATGGTCGGGGTGGGCGAGCAGCTCGCAGTTGGAGTCGCCGAAGTCGATGAAGCCGCGCTCGGGTGTGAGTTCGACTTCGAACTTGTGGCCCCAGTGCTTGCACAGGCGATTGACGTAGCGTGCCGCCGATTCGGTACGGACATGGGAGGTGGAGCGGAACATGAAGCGAATCCTCTCGGTTGGGGATTTCCGATACTAACCTGCTGAGAGTCATTCTTATTCATCCATTTTGCAGGGGCTTTCGATAATCGCCCGGCAAATGGTCGGCCCTTGTCCGTGGGACAGGGCGAGCGCCCTACCGGAGCCGGCGGAAGTGTTTGCCGGATACGTCGAAAGCGCTCTCTCTGGAGGGAGAGGGCGAACGCCAGCGGCTTCAGGCCAGCCCGCCGTTTTCCGGCAGCAACGCGCCGCCATCCACAACCAGGGTCTGCCCGGTGATGTAGCTCGCCTCGTCGGAGGCGAGGAAGAGCATGGCGTGGGCGATGTCCAGCGGCTGGCCGACACGCCCGAGGGGGATGTGCGCGGCCAGCGCGGCGGCGTCGCCGAGGCTGCCCAGCGCCGGAGTCGCGACCAGGCCGGGCTCGACGCCGTTGACGGTGATGCCGTCGCCGGCCAGCTCCAGCGCGGCGGCGCGGATGAAACCGTTGACCCCGGCCTTGCTCGCCGCATAGTGCGAGAGCCCAGGGATCGCCGTGCGCGGGCCGGTCACCGAGGAGGTCACCAGGACGCGCCCGGCCACGCTGCGGCGCAGGGCGGGAAGGGCGGCCTGGGTCAGCCGGAAGCAGCTTTTCAGGTTCACCGCCAGGGTCCGTTCCAGGGTGCCTTCGTCCAGTTCCGCGAGGGCGCACTGGGGAAAGGCAGCGGCGTTGTGCAGGAGGATGTCCAACTGGCCGAAGCGCTCCAGGGTCGCGCTCACCGCTCGTCTCGCGGCGTCGTGCTCGCTCAGGTCGACGGCCAGCAGTTCGGCCGTGCCTCCGCCCAGGCGGATCGCCTCCAGGACGGCCTGGCCGCGGCTGGCGGTACGCGTCGCCAGCAGAACCCTGGCGCCTTCGGCGGCGAAGCATTCGGCGATGGCCCGGCCGATGCCCTGGCCGGCGCCGGTGACCAGTGCGACGCGGTTCTCCAAGCGCCTCACGATGGGCGCTCCAGCAGTTCGCCCAGGCAATCGCGGAGCAGGCGGTCGTGCAGTTCGACGTCCTCTGCGCGGGTCGCCGGGCAGGTCAGCGCCATGTTGTGGAATGGCGTCAAGAGCACGCCGCGGTTGAGCAGGTAGAGGTGCAGGCAGGCCTCGATCAGGCCGTTGCGTGCGTGGTGGGCCTCGCCGCCGTTGCGCGGGGCGTGGGTCATGAACAGGTACTCGACGCGCGCGCCGATGCGCGTCACGTGCCAGGGCAGGCGCAGTTCCTCGAGCGTCGCGCGGACGCCCGCCTCGAGCTGCGCGGCGAGCTGGAACATGTGCCGATAGGCGTCCTCCGTCATCACTTCGGCGAAGGTCGCGCGCATCGCCGCCAGTTGCAGCGCGTTGCCGGCCAGGGTGCCGCCAAAGCCGAAATGGTTGATCGCCTGCCCCGGTCGGAAGTGCGGCAGTACCGCCCAGATCCGCTCCGCCTGCGCCTGGCTGCATCCCCAGACGGCGCTGGGAATGCCGCCGGCGATGCATTTGCCGAGGACGAAGAAGTCCGGCTCGAGGCCATGCGCGCCGCTATAGCCGGCGGGACCGCAGGAGATGGTGTGGGTCTCGTCGATGATCAGCGCCACGTCGTGGCGGCGGGTCAGTTCGCGCAGGCCGGCGTGGAAGCCTTCGGCCGGCGGGACCATGCCGACGTTGGTCATGAAGGGTTCGGTGAGCACCGCGGCGACGTCGCCATGGGCGAGGGCGGCCTCCAGCGCGTCGAGGTCGTTGAATTCCACCAGGCGGGTGGTGGTGGCGTGGCGTACGCCATTGGGGTGAACGCCCGCGCGCGGAACCATGCGCCCGGCGGCGTCGAATTCCACCTGCGATTCGTCGACGCTGCCGTGGTAGTTGCAGTTGAACACCACCACCTTGTCGCGTCCGCTGAGCATCCGGCACAGGCGCAGGACGAAACGGTTGGCGTCGGTGGCCGAGGTGGTCACCTGCCAATAGGGCAGGCCGAAGCGCCGCGCCAGTTCGGCGCCGACCCACAGGCTGTCCTCGGTCGGCAGCATCAGGGTCGAGCCGCGCCGCGCCTGGCGGGCGATGGCGTCGGCCACCGCCGGTTGGGCGTGGCCGAACATGGCGCCGCTATCGCCGAGGGCGAAGTCGACGTACTGCTGGCCATCGATGTCGGTGACGCGCGCGCCCTGGGCCTCCTTCACCAGCAGCGGGCAGTTGCCCGGCCACTGTTGCATCCAGTGCAGCGGTGCGCCGTATAGCCAGTGGCGGCGGTTTTCCCGGTAGGCCTGGGCGGAGCGCGGATGCAGTTCGTCGAAGCGTCGCAGCTCGCGCTTGAACAGCGCTTCGACGCGGGCCAGGTCGAGGCCGAAGGTGGTGTCCATGGGCGTCCTCACAGGTCGTGGCGGGTCTGGTTGAGCACCTGGGCCAGGGCGCCGACCGGGAAGTTCACCGGGGTGGCGAAGTCGTCGTCCTGGTAGCCGAAGATCTTGCCGTCGGTGCGCCCGGCTTCCAGGTCGATCAGCAGCACGCCGAGGGTCGGCACGATCTTCTCGCGCCAGACGAACAGGTACAGGCGTTCGGCCAGTCGGTAGCAGTGGCAGCGGTCGGTATCGGCCAGCCCTCGCTCGGCGCCGCGCAGGCATTGCCAGGTGTAGAAGGCGGGATTGAGGTAGATGTGTTCGTAGGCCTCGCTGGCGCTGTAGACGTAGCGGTTGCGCAGGCCGACCAACTCGTCGCTGGGGACGTGCGGGCAGGCGCCGGGCTGCCACGGGCGGTCGAGGCTGCCATGCAGGAACTCGGCCTCCACGCCGGTCAGTTCCCGGCCGGCCAGGGCCCGGGCGAACAGGCCCTGTTCGCAGGCCGCGCGGTCGGGCAGATGGCCGAGCACCGCGGTGAACGCCTGGTTGTCGAAGTCCAGCACCAGGCTGACCGAGACCGGCCGGCCGTTTTCCTGCTTGAGGAAATCCACCAGGTAAAGGTTTTCCCGCAGTGAACTGGCGCGGTAGTCCGACTCGCCGCTGGCACTGCCGTCGGCCAGGCGCCAGCGCAGGCGCTGCGAGTCGAAGGCATGTTCGATGACCCAGCCGTTGGCGAAGTGCAGGACCCGTTCGAGCCCGGCGAGATCGCCGCAGGCGGGAAGGACGTGGTTGTCCGGAGCGAAGCCGTCGGCCAGGGCGCCGACGGTGATCCATCCGGAATGCGAGTGGGCGGACATAGGGTTCTCCTCGTCGTGGGAAACCCATGCTGGCCTGTCTTCGAGTATCCCGATATCGACCGGATGGTTGATAGGTCGATATGCCACGGAAATAGCACGGAGCGGCGAAGGGAAAGTTATCGAAGATGAAGTTTTAGATGAGTTTTCGTTTCTTCTTTTTTGGTTTTTTAGTTAATGGGTTCCTGTTCTTCTATAAGTATTTTCTGAATTTATTCTTATGTACTTATTGGCTGTTATCGGAAATGGACTACATATGTTTTCGTATGATTATTATTTTTAAATCCTGTCTTTCTTTCTAGTATTTGGGTCTGCGTTTATCAGGGCGCAATCTTCGGCTGTCGCGTAATGGTCGGAGGCGCTCTAGGCGGCCGTTCCGGTTGCGCGCAAAGGCTTGGCTACCTTGGCCGGTTCGTACTGCATCGGCTCTCCAGGGAGCAGCCAGGATGTTCCACAACTCCAAAGGAAATCAGATGAACAAGTTCAAACGTGCAATTCTTGCGCCCCTCGTTGCGTCGGGCACCCTTCTCGCGCTGATGTCCCCCGTGGCCCATGCGGTCGATGGGATCGTCAACTTCTCGGGCAACATCACCGAAGTCGCGTGCGATATCAACGGCCAGGCGCCGGGTGCGGGCAACGTCACCAACGTCGACCTGGGTATCGTGGCGCCGACCCATTTCACCGCCGTCGGAACCAACTCCACTTTCCAGGAGTTCGATCTGGTCCTCTCCGGTGCCGGCTGCACCAATGACAAGAAGGTTTCCATCGCCTTCGATCAGGTCACCAACGTCGACCGTATCAGCGGCAACCTGATGCTGATGGGGCCGTCGGAAGCCAAGGGCGTGCAGATCCAGATCTTCAACAATTCGGCGACCAACACCACGAAGATCCCGCTGGGCTTGGTCGAGGCCGCCCCGCAGAAGGCAACCGTCGTGAAGAACACGGCGACCCTGAAGTACAAGGCCTCCTATGTGTCCACCGAGAAGGCCGTGACCGCGGGTACCGGCCTGTCCCGTATTCGCTACCTCCTGGCGTACGAGTAAGCGGCGGTCGACGGACGAAGAGGTGAGGCCATGGCGCCGCTAATGCATCGTTTTCATTCTTTCGTGGCGGCAAGCGCCGTGGCCATCGCCCTGTGCGTCGGAACGGCTCACGCCGGGCTGATCGCACAGGGCACTCGCGTCGTCTTTCCGGCCAGCGAGCGCGAGGTCACCTTGCGGGTCAGCAATACCTCCGGCACTCCCGTGCTGGCGCAAGCCTGGATCGACGATGGCCGGCAGGACGTTCCCCCCGAGGAACTGCAGGTTCCCTTCAGTGTCACGCCGGCCGTGACGCGAGTGGAGCCCAATGGCGGCGCCGTATTGCGCATCGCCTACCTGAAGGCCCCGTTGCCGACGGATCGCGAATCGCTGTTCTGGCTGAATATCCTGGAAGTTCCGCCCAGGGACGAAGACGAAAACAATGCATTGCAGTTTTCCTTTCGTTCGCGCTTCAAACTCTTCTTTCGACCCAGCCAGTTGAAGAGTGTCGATTCGGCTGCCGGGAAACTTCAATGGAAGTTTCTGGAGTCAGGGGGAGCAGGAAAAAAGACCGTAGTACAGGTAAATAATCCGACGCCTTACTACGTTTCGTTCGCCAGCGTCGAATTGATTGTCGATGGCCGTGTCATGTCCGTGGGAAAGGGAATGGTCGCGCCATTCTCGACGAAGGAGTTCGACTGGCAGGGAAATCCGAAGAATCTAGAAGCCGCTTCCGTCAGATACGAAGTCATCAACGATTACGGTGGCCGCAATACCCTCGATAGGGCACTCGGCAAATAACCCCTCCGTTTCCCCGCTTTTTACTTACGGCCCGACATATGAGTGGCGATTTTAAAATCGCTGCAGGGATTACATATGCCCAAAGTTTCTCTTCATAGGTGCCTGTCCGCTCCCGCTTACGGTGGGCAGGTCGCCCTGTTGCGAATGGCGATACAGGGAGGGATCGCCGTTCGTTCCCTGCGATTCGCCTGTCTGCTGGCACTGTTTCCTTCGCTGTCCTCCTGCCAGTCCTGGTCCTCCGTCGGCGCCGCCGGCGTAGCCGGGGCGAAAGCGAAGGAGGCCAGGGCGGGAGCACCGGCGAAACAGCCGCAGGCGCCCGCGGTGGCCGTTGCGTCACCGGCCGGCGGGTTGGACGCACCGTCGCGGCGGATCGTCTTCGACGCGCAGATGCTGGCCCTGGGGCCGGGCGGACGCTCGATCGATACGTCGCGTTTCGAGCGCGGCGACGTCATCGAGCCAGGCCGCTATCGCCTCGACCTGCTGCTCAACAGCCGATGGCGTGGCGTCGAGGAAGTCGAGCTGCGCCGCCAGCCGGGGCGGGAAAGCGCGGTCTTCTGCTACGACCGGGGCCTGCTGGAGCGGGCGGGCATCGACCTGGAGAAGAGCGCGCGTGGCCAGGACCGTTCCTCGGCTCGCGATCCTCTGCCCGAAGGTTTGCACTGCGACCCTCTCGAGCGCTATGTGCCGGGGGCCCGGGTCAAGCTCGATATCGCCGAGCAGTCGGTCTATGTCTCGGTGCCCAGCTATTACCTGAGCCTGGATTCTTCGAAGACCTATGTCGATCCGGCGAGCTGGGACAGCGGCATTTCCGCCGCCTTGCTCAACTACAACAGCAATCTCCACGTCAGGGAAAACCACGGCAGGAGCGCCACCAGCGGCTATGCCGGGATGAACGCCGGCTTCAATTTCGGGCGGGCGCGCCTGCGCCACAACGGCACGGCCACCTGGTCGCGCCGCATGGGCAGCCATTACCAGCGTAGCGCAACCTATGTGCAGACCGACCTGCCGGCCTGGCGTGCGCAGTTATTGCTGGGAGAAAACTCCACCAGCAGCGAGTTCTTCGATGCGGTGTCCTTCCGTGGAGTGCAGCTTTCCAGCGATGACCGGATGCTGCCGGATTCGCTGCGCTACTACGCTCCGGTGGTCCGTGGGACCGCCAGTACCAATGCGCGGGTATCGGTCTACCAGCGCGGCTACCTCATCTACGAAACCACGGTGGCACCCGGGGCGTTCGCTCTCGACGAACTGCAGACCGCCAGCTATGGCGGGGACCTGGAAGTGCGGGTGACCGAAGCCAGCGGGGAAGTCCGCAGTTTCATCGTGCCGTTCGCCACCACCGTGCAACTGCTGCGCCCCGGAACCACGCGCTACAGCCTGACGGCCGGGCGGCTCAACGATCCCAGCCTGGAGCGTCGGCCGAACATGCTGCAGGGCGTCTACCAGCGCGGCCTGGGCAACGACGTCACCGCATACGCGGGCGGGGCCTTCACCGGCAGCTACATGTCCGGATTGATGGGCGCGGCGCTGAACACGCCGGTGGGCGGATTCTCCGGTGACGTGACGCTGGCGCGTACCGAGGTTCCCGGCGGCGACCGCCTTAGCGGCTCCAGTTACCGCCTCGCCTACAGCAAGAACCTGCCGAACACCGGCACCAACTTTTCGCTGCTCGCCTATCGCTACTCCACCGGCGGCTATCTCGGCCTGCGCGACGCGGCCTTCATGCAGGACCGGGTAGAGCGAGGCGAGCCGCTGGAGTCGTTCTCGCGCTTGCGCAATCGTCTCGACGCCAACATCAGCCAGCAACTGGGCAACGGCGGCAACCTTTACCTGAACGGCTCCTCGCAGCGCTACTGGAGCGGCGGCGGGCGGGCGGTCAACTTCTCCGTCGGCTACAGCAACCAGTGGCGCGACGTCAGTTACTCCATTTCCGCGCAACGCCTGCGCAGCCAGTACGAAGGCTTTTCCAGCGGTGACAGGCGCGGCGAGACCAGCACGCTGTTCAGCCTGAACCTGTCCATTCCGCTCGGCGGCGCTGGACGCGGGTCGCCGACCCTGAGCAGCTACCTGACCCGCGACAGCAACAGCGGAACCCAGCTCACCAGCGGGGTTTCCGGCATGCTGGGCAAGCGTGGCGAGGCCTCCTACTCGCTGTCGGCCTCCCATGACCGCGACAGCCGGCAGACCTCGAAGAGCGCCAGCCTCGACTATCGACTGCCGCAGGTCGAACTCGGCTCCAGCCTCTCGCAGGGACCGGGCTATCGGCAGTTGTCGGTCAAGGCCGCGGGGGGCCTGGTCGCGCACAGCGGCGGGATCACCGCGGCACAAACCTTGGGCGAGACGATCGGCCTGGTCCACGCGCCAAACGCCAGGGGCGCGGCTGCCGGCTACTCGGGAAGCCGGATCGACCGCCACGGCTATGCGGTGATTCCCAACCTGCTGCCCTACCAGTTGAACAGCGTCGACCTCGACCCCAACGGCATGGCCGACGAGATCGAACTGAGGTCCAGTTCGCGCAACGTGGCGCCCACCGCCGGAGCGGTGGTGCGCCTCGACTATCCGACGCGGGTGGCAAGGCCCTTGCTGGTGGATAGCCGGATGCCCAGCGGCGAGCCCCTGCCGTTCGCCGCGGAAGTGCTCGATGCCCACAGCGGGCAGTCGGTGGGCGCCGTCGGCCAGGGCAGCCGCCTGGTGCTGCGGGTCGAGCAGGATCGCGGCTCGGTTCGGGTGCGCTGGGGCAACGAGCCGCAGCAGCAGTGCCTGGTCGACTATGCGCTGGGCCCGCGCGAGACGACGCCTCCCGTCCTGCAACTGGCATGTCGCCCGGCGTCGGCCGCCGACCGGGAGCGCACGCTGTGACCGGCGTCGGCCTGGGACGATGCGGCACGGCCTGGGTCCTGCTGGTGGCGCTGGTGGCCGATGCCTCCGCCTCGCTGTCCGTGATCGGGACCCGTTTCATCTATCCGGCGGGCGTTTCCGCGCTGACGATTCGCGTCGGTAACGTCGGGACGCGCCCGGCCCTGGTCCAGGCCTGGCTCGATCGCGGCGACGAGACGGCGGACCCGAGCGCTGTCACGGTGCCGTTCATCCTGTCGCCGCCGCTGTTGCGTATGGACCCGCAGGAGACCCAGGCGCTCCAGCTTCGCCATACCGGCGAGCCGCTGCCGGACGACCGGGAATCGCTGTTCTGGGTCAACCTGCTGGAGGTGCCGGGGCGGGAGGACGGCAGCGGCAACCTGCTGCTGGTGAGCTACCGCCTGCGGATGAAGCTCCTGTTCCGTCCGCAGGGTCTGGCCGGCGATCCGCGAGCCGCCGCGCGCCAGGTCGTCTGGCGCCTGCGTCCGGCGGTACGGCCGGGGCAGCGGGCGCTGCTGGAGGCGGACAACCGCAGTCCCTATCACGTTTCCCTGGTGCGCCTGGAGCTGGGCGAGGGCGACCTCGCCATGTCCCTCGGCAGCGTCACCCTGCCGCCTTTCGCCCTTACCCCGTTGAGTCTGCCGGCCGTGCCCGGCGAGGCGGCGCGGGTCCATTTCGATGCGGTGGGGGATGACGGCCAGATCGAGCGTGGCGACGCGCCGGCAGAGAGATACCCGTAGGAGTTCGGCAGGGCCCGGGGAGTTGGGCTCCTGCCGTAGCACGGCCCTGCGAATAGGTCGCGGGGTTTCACTGGAGGAAGGAAGCACATGAACAAATGCTATGCACTGGTCTGGAACGTATCCCAGGGCTGCTGGAACGTCGTCAGCGAAGGCAGTCGCAGGCGCGGCAAGCCCGCCGGCGCCAAGGCGGCGATCGCCTCCGCCCTGGCCCTGCTGGGCGCCACGGCCCTGGCTCCGGCCTATGCGCTGCCAAGCGGGGGAACGGTGGTCGGCGGGAGCGCGAACGGGGAGATACACCTGTCGGGCGGCAACAGCCTGTCGGTCAACCAGAAGGTCGACAAGCTCATCGCCAACTGGGATTCCTTCAGCGTTGCCGCCGGCGAGCGGGTGATCTTCAACCAGCCGAGCAGTAGCTCGATCGCCCTGAATCGGGTGATCGGCACCAAGGCCAGCGATATCCAGGGTCGGATCGATGCCAACGGCCAGGTCTTCCTGGTCAACCCCAACGGCGTGCTCTTCGGTCGCGGTGCCCAGGTCAATGTCGGCGGCCTGGTGGCTTCCACGCTGGACATCACGGATGCCGAGTTCAACGGCAACTCCTCCAGATACCGTTTCACGGGTCCCTCTACCAACGGTGTCCTCAACCACGGGGGCGCCATCACCGCGGCAGAAGGCGGCAGCATCGCCCTGCTGGGCGCGCAGGTCGACAACCGCGGGACGGTCCTGGCGCAGATGGGCGGTGTCGGGCTCGGCGCGGGCAGCGACCTGACGCTGAATTTCGACGGCAACAAGCTGCTCGACATCCGCGTCGACGCCGGGGTCGCCAATGCGCTGGCAAGCAACGGCGGCCTGCTCAAGGCCGACGGTGGGCGAGTCCTGATGGCGGCCAGGACCGCCAATGCGCTGCTCAACACGGTGGTGAACTCCCAGGGTGCCATCGAGGCCCGTTCGCTGCGCGGCAAGAACGGGCGGATCGTGCTCGATGGCGGCCCGGACGGCAAGGTCATGGTGGGAGGCGCCTTGTCCGCCAATGCGCTGAACGGACCGGGGCACGGCGGCACGGTCGAGGTCCGGGGGCAGGCGGTGGAGGTGGCCCTGGGCACCCAGGTGAACACGCTCGCCAGCAATGGCCTCAACGGCACCTGGAAGATTGCCGCCGACAAGATCGACGTGCGCCCATCGGCGGTGTCGGATGGCGTCACCGTTCATGCCGACACCCTGTCGCGGAACCTGGCGAGCACCAATATCGAACTGGTTTCGACCAAGGGCGACCTGGACCTCGACGGCTCGGTGAGCTGGGCATCGGGCAACCGGCTGGGGCTGGGCTCCGCGGCCGACCTGACGCTGAATGGCAGGCTGAATGCCAGTGGCGCCAAGGCTGGGCTGGAGCTGAAGGCCGAAGGCGCTATCGATATCAATGACAAGATCGTTCTCGGCGGGGCTGGCAGCGCGCTGGCCATGGATGCCGGCGAAGGCCACCGGGTGAACGGCACGGCGTCGGTCTCCCTGGCCGGGGCCAACGCGACCTACGTCTCCGGCGGCTATTACTACACGGTGGTGCAGAACCTGGCGCAGTTGCAGGCGATCAACAAGAACCTGGACGGCCTGTACGTGCTCGGCGGCAATATCCTGGGCGGCAGCTATTACTGCACGGCACTGCAGTCCATCGGCGGGCCCGCCGGCGTCTTCAGCGGCACCCTGGACGGTCTCGGCAACAGCATCGGCAATCTCTCGATCAGCAACACCGGGCCGAATGTCGGGCTGTTCGCCCGCTCCTCGGGCACCCTGAGCAACCTGAAACTGAACAACCTGCGGGTATCCGATAACACCTACGGCTCCGGTCCGTCTTCGCTCGGCGCCCTGGTCGGGATCAACAGCGGGCGTATCGCCAACGTCAGCGCCAGCGGGGTCTCGGTCGTCGGCAGCCGACTGCGCTCCAACGCACTGGGCGGCCTGGTCGGGCGCAATATCAACGGGCAGATCACGAACGCATCCGTCAGCGGCGGCGTCACCGCTTATGCGGCGAGCACGGCGGTCGGCGGTCTGGTGGGGGAGAACTTCACCACCGCCTGGGGGCCGGAGGCGGTCATCGAGAACGCCCACAGCAACGTCCATGTGGCTGCACAGTCCACCGAGCGCAACAGCCTGGGCGGCGTCGGCGGCCTGGTCGGACTGAATGCGAAGGCCACGATCAGGGCGTCCGGCAGCCAGGGGAAGGTCGAGACCTACCGGCCCGGCCTGAACGTCGGCGGCCTGGTCGGCTACAACATGTTCGGCCACGTCTCCGATAGTAGCGCCAGCGGCCAGGTGGAGGCCGGCGGCGCGGGGTATACCGGCGGGCTGGTCGGCCTGAGTTCCGGCGGCGAGATATTCCGCTCGCAGGCGAGCGGGTCGGTGTACAGCAAGGGCGGCCTGGCGACCGGAGGGTTGATCGGCAAGGCAGAAGGCAACGGCATGCTCGGAAACCTGAAAGCCAGCGGCAGCGTCATGGACCAGGGGGGCGCGGATCTGGGCGGGCTGGTCGGCAACAACAGCCAGGGTGCCATCGAGACCGCCGAGGCGACGGGCAAGGTCAGCGGCGGCAGCAACAGTCGCGTCGGCGGGCTGATTGGACACAACCTCGGCGGTTCCGTCGCCCATGCGATCTCGCGCGGCGACGTGAGCGGCGGCTTCAACAGCCTGGTGGGCGGGCTCGTCGGCCACAACGGCGGCGAACTGTTCAACGTGGATGCCAGCGGCAGGGTCAGCGCCGCTGCGAGTGCGTCGGTTGGCGGCCTGGTCGGCAGCAACGCCGGTTCGATCCTGTCGGCGCGCAGCAGCAGTACCGTCAGCGGCGGCGGGCGCAGCCGCATCGGCGGCCTGGTCGGCGAGAACCAGATCCAGGGACGCATCGTTTCGTCCATGTCGGAAGGCACCGTCAGTGGCGACTACTACGTCTCCATGGGCGGGCTGGCCGGCGTCAACCTGGGATCGATCAAGTACTCCGGCGTTAGCGGCAAGATCGACTTCAAGCCTCAGTCCCATTACGGCCAGATCTACGGTGCGCAGGTCGGCGAGAACCGTGGGGTCCTGGGCGGCAACTACGTGATCGGCGAGGCGGCGCTCCTGCCGCCTGCCGGTATCGACTACGGCAACATCTGGTAAGGCCGGCAGGGGCCGCTTTCGCCTGGAGTGCGGCCCTCTTCCGCAGGCGCAATCTTGGAGAGTTCCATGAGCATGAGGTTATTTCCTGGCCGCGTTTCCCTGCGCCGCCGGCCTGGCGCGCAGGCTCGGCAGGCGCTCGTTCTCGGTCTCTGCTGCCTGACCGGCGGCCAGGCCTGGGCCCTGAACGACATCGCCCTGAACTGCTCGTTCGGCAATGGCCAGGGCATGCCCTGGCGTGTGGTGAACGAGCTGACCAGCGGCACGGCGAAAGGCACGGTGCTGTTCGCCAGGCCGGTGAGCCTGTTCCTGAGCTACAAGCCCCAGGCTTCCCAGGAGGCGCATGAGCTGGTCCTCGGGGGGAACTGGTCCGGGGTGGGCTATCCGGGGCCCTACGGCACGGTGGCGTCCGACGTCAAAGGCATCGGCTATCGGATCTCGGTGGATGCCCAGGACGGCGTCAAGCGGGTGATTCCGGTCGACAACCAGCCCCATACGCTGGACAAGCGAGTCACGAGCTTTTCCGGAAGCACGACCAGCGACTACCTACAGGAACTGGTCCTGACGGTCGACCCCGGCGAGTTGCCTGCCGGCGACCTGAAGGTAACCAGCGTATCCGGCAGCGCCACCCTGAATCTCTGGGCGGTGGACAGGCTGAAGGGCGAAGCGTCCATCGGCAGCGTCCTGGCGGTGCCTGCGGACAACTACCCCACCGGGGTTTGCCGAAAGCCCTATTCGCTGATCGGCCCGGCCTCCATCGCTATCGGCGGCGGTCCCCCGCCGCCGCCGATCCCGAAGAAATGCAAGGTCGAGGTGGGACGGGAAATCAACGTCAAACTGGGTAGCGTCGCGTTGAAGAATTTCCCGCGGGTCAACGACACCTCCACGGAGCGCTCCTTCGATATCTCTCTCAGCGAGTGTGCGGCGCTGGCCAAGCCGGAAATCGCTTTCCGCGACAAGTATGTCTCGGCGCAGCAAGCGGACCCGACGATCCTCAGCTTGAAGAGCGGCGGCGCGGCGGGGTTCGGCATCGTCGTGAAGAACGGCCTGGACCAGCAGCGGATACGTTTCGACGGCACGCCCTACCCGATGCGGCGTGTCGGCGACAGCGCCGACCTCCCGCTGAGTGCCGCCTACATCCGTATCGGCGCGGAGGGCGAATTGAAGGCCGGGGTCGCCGACGGCGCCGCCGAGTTCACGTTTACCTTCCCCTGAGCGGCGCCGCCGTTCTTTCCCCGGCGTTTCCCGCCCCGCCTCGGGAAGCGCCGTCGGCCGCTTTCGCGCCAGCCCTCGCGAAGGCTCGGCCCCTCACCTCCAGTGGTTGCAGATCGCCGAAGGCGCTCTGCATATCGCTCCGCTGCTCGTCCTGGGTCTCGTGCGCACATGCCATTCCCGCACGCGGAATACCGATATTGCGTATGGGCGAAGGCTTTCTGAGGGATATGCAAGTTTCCTGGGTAGGATTTCGCGCAAATAAACGAACGCTATTTTCCAGTCGATAGTTTCAGCTTGTCGCGGAACTCTTTTTTCAAACTTTTTTCTGCTCTGGCTTGTCCGTTTCGTATTTCATCGTTTTTCATAAATGTCTACGTAGACGTTTTTCGGGGGCTGTTTCAAGTGTCTTTGTTGTTAGTTTACGAGGCGAAAAAATAGTAGTTTTACTATATTAAATATCGTCGGTTTCACTAGAAAATACACATGTTCACTTTGAACCGGGGCAGTGGCGTCGGCGGATTCCGGACCGCGCTTTCCTCCTTGCCGGCCGAGCGGCGGCCGCCTGCCTGCGGCAGGCATGACCGAGACCACAGGTTTCCTGGTAACGCTTTCGCCTGCCGTGTACCGCTTAAGGAGACGCAAGGATGTCCCTACATCGCATTCGCGTAATGGTTGCGGATGATCATCCCGCCATTTCGCTGGGTATTTCCTACGAACTGAGTCAGTGCGGTTCTCTGGAGATGCTCGGTCAAGTTTCCAATTCTACCGAGTTGATCGGTCGGCTCAACGAAGGCGACTGCGATGTCGTTATCGTCGACTATACGATGCCGGGCGGGAAATATGGCGATGGACTGGCATTGTTGTCATTGCTGCGGCGACGTTATCCGCATCTGCAATTGGTTGTCTTTACCATGCTGAACAATCCGGGCCTTATCCGGGCCATTCTCAAGCAGGGTATCAATTGCATCCTCAGCAAGTCCGACTCGACCAGTCACCTGCTGGCGGCGGTGAGCGCGGCCTATTCGCGAAACCAGTATTTCTCGCCGTCGATCAGGGACATCTTCGTCAACCAGGTGCTTTCCTCGCACAACGAACGGCTGACGCCCCGGGAGGCGGAAATCGTCCGTCTGTTCGGCTCCGGACTGACCATCACCGAGATCGCCGAGCGCTCGCATCGCAGCGTGCAGACCATCAGTACGCAGAAGGTCAGTGCCATGAAGAAGCTCGGCATCAAGCGCGATGCCGACCTAATCAGGTATGCGGCGGAGGGCTATTGCCGGATGCCCTGACGGATCGGCCCGCTTCACCAGGGCAGCGGCTGGTTCCGATAATCGACGAAGCGACAGGCATTCACGCCCGCGGCATCCTCCACCGTCGCGACCAGTCCGGCGGCGCTTTCCTCGACGCTCAGCGGCGCGCTGTCGCCGCCCATTTCGGTACGCACCCAGCCGGGATGCAGGAGCAACAGGCTGAACGGCAACTCCTCGAACTCGCCCTCCCAACTGCGTACCAGGCTGTTCAGCGCCGCCTTGCTGGCGCCGTAGAGCGGCATCGTGGCCGACAGGCCCAGCGCCAGGCTGGCCATCTGCGAACTCATGAACGCCACCACGCCACCCCGGCTAACCCGTCCGGACAGTGCCCTGGCCAGGCGCAGCGGCGCGATGGCGTTGGTCAGGAATAGCTGGGCGGTCTGCTCGGCGTCGATTTCCGCCACATCCTGTTGCTGCGGGCCGTAGATGCCGGCGTTGACGATCAGGCGATCGATCCGCCGCTCGCCCAGCATCTCGCCGATGCGTTCGGCGCAATCGTGTTGGTTGAGGTCGCCGGTCACCGCTTGCAAGCGCTCCCCGGCCCGCTCCGCCAGTGCCTGCAGCCCGGGAGAGCCTTGCGGTCGCCGGGCGACGGCGAATACCTGTGCGCCACGTTGCAGGAAGGCATCCGCCAGTCCCAGGCCGATGCCGCGCGAGGCGCCGACGATCAGAACGTTGTGCATGAGGTTCTCCGGGCGATAAAGCGGACAGGATACCCAAGCGCGTCCCGCTGCGTAACCGCCGCGGCGACCGGCCGCGGCGGCCTCGACCTTACCGCATGGCGCTGCCGCCCAGGCCGGCGAGGTACAGGTCGAGCAGGCGGTCGTCGAACTCCGGCTCGCGCACGGCGCTCCCGCGCAGGTGTTCCTCGACGTTGGTGCAGTCCCAGAGATAGGTGTCCTGGTACAACTCGACGGTGCTGCGGCCGGCGTACATGTTGTCGCGGAACATGCTCAGCAGGGGATAGAGCGGGGCGTCGCGATTGTCTTCCCAGAGACTTACCCAGTCGTCGAACGGCATCTGCCGAAGGGGACGCCCGGCGCGTCGCCCGAGACGGCCGAAGAACTCGTCCAGGGTCAGGCAGCGCGGAATGCTCGGCACCAGGTTGAATTTCTTGCCCAGCGCCGAAGGCTGGCGGGCGATGACGCTGATCGCCTCTACCATGTAGTCCACCGTGGTCAGGCCCTCGCGCAGCTCGCGCAGGAGCGGCACGGCCCGGTACTCCAGGCAGGTCCGCGCCAGCCGGCTCCACCACTGGTAGTCGGCGTAGGCGCCGGTACGGCTGTGGCAGGTGGCGTAGCCGAGGCGGAAGGTCATCAGCGGCAGGCCGCGTTCGGCGGCGAGGTCGGCGATCTTTTCCATCACCCATTTGCTGCGCACGTAGCCCATGTCGGTGACCACCGCCGGCAGGTTCTGGTCGATGTCGTCGTCCTCGCGCATCAGGCGCTTGCCGGTATGCAGGTGGCCCCAGCTGTACACCGAGATGCTCGACAGCAGCATCAGCGGCTTGCAGCGGCCGCTGGCGCAGAAGCGCAGGACCTGGCCGAGCCCCTCGACGTTGTCGCGCTTCATGTAGCTGTATGGCTGGATGAAGTTCACCGCGCTGGCGGAATGGAAGACCTGGTCGACGCTGCCGGCCAGCTCGCGATAGGTTTCCGCCGGTAGTCCGAAACCTGGTTCGGCGAGGTCGGCGGCGTAGGCCCTGACCCGTCGCCAGTCCGTCTCGGCGAGTTCGATGCGGTGCTGCCGGGCGGCCTGGCGCAGGCGTTCGAGGGCATGGGCGTCGTTTTGCGCACGGACCGGACAATGCAGGTCGGCCTCGCGGCTGGCCAGCAGCTCGGCGAGCAGGTGGGCGCCCATCAGCCCGCTGGCGCCGGTGAGCAGGATGTGCCGTGGCGCCAGCAATTGGGCGGTGTCCATGGGGCGGCTGAAATCCACGTCGGCGGGCAGGCGCACGTCCCGTTGCAGCTCCTGGGCCGGTTCGCTGTCCAGCGCCGGCGGCGCTTCGCCGGCGCGCCGCGCCAGGCTGGCCGCCAGTTGGCGCACGCTCGGGGTGCGGTAGATGTCGTGGATGTAGGCACGGTTGCCGAAGCGTCGGCTCAATTCGCGCACCAGGGCGGCGGCCAGCAGGGAATGGCCGCCGACCTCGAAGAAGCTGTCGTCCAGGCCGAAGTCGGTATGCCCCAGCACTTCCTGCCAGGACAGGGCCACTTGCAGTTCGCCGGGGGTGCCGAAGCGTTGCTCGTCGAGTCGTTCCTGGCATTGTTCGTCCAGGTGTCGACGCAGGGCCTGGCGGTCGATCTTGCCGTTGACCGTGGTCGGCAGGCTGTCCAGCGACAGGTAGCGGCTGGGCAGCATGTAGTCGGGCAGTTCCTGGCGCAGTGCGGTCTTGATGGCGGCGAGCACGGCCCTGGCATCGCCGTCCTGCTGGCGGGGGACCACGAAGGCGCTCAATTGCTGGCTACCGGAGCGTGGGTCGGCATGCGCCAGCACCACCGCGCCGTGGATAGCCGGCTGGCGCAACAGCGCGGCCTCGACGTCGCCGAGTTCGACGCGGTGGCCGCGGATCTTCACCTGGTCGTCCAGCCGACCGAGGAACTGCAGGCTGCCATCGGCCAGGCAGCGGGCCTTGTCGCCGGTGCGGTAGAGCCGACGCCGCAGTGCCTGCGAGTAGTGGAAGCGCCTGGCGGTCATGTCCGGGTCGCGCAGGTATTCGCGCGCCAGGCAGACGCCCGCCAGGTTCAGCTCACCGGGTCGGTCGCCATGGCAAGGCCGGTCGTCGGCGTCGAGGATGAATGCCTCGCAGCCGTCGATGGGCGTGCCGATCGAGGCGGGTCGCCGATGTGCTTCGGCGTCGACGATGCGGCAGGTGGCGAAGACCGTGGCCTCGGTCGGGCCGTAGTAATCCACCACGGTATAGGGCAGCCCGCCGGTTGCGACCGGCGGCAGTTTTTCCCCGGCGCAGAACAGGTAGCGCAGCGCCAGCGACGGCGGGGCGGGCTGCTCCGCCAGCGCGGGCACCATCACGGTAGGCGCGAAGGCGTGGCTGATCCGCTGCTCGGCGAAGAATGCCAGCAGCGCCGCCGGGTCTGGGCGCACCTCGTCGGGCACCAGGTGGAGGCAGGCGCCTGCGCACAGGGTGGACCAGATTTCCCATTGGGAAACGTCGAAGCCGACGCCGGCCATCAGGGTGGTGCGGCTCCGTTGATCCATATTGAAGCGCCGGTTGTGCCAGCTCACGAGGTTGGCCAGGGAGCGACTCTCGATCACCACGCCCTTGGGTTCGCCGGTGGTGCCCGAGGTGAAGATCACATACAGCGCTTCGCTGCCGTCGAGCGCCGGTCTCGGCGCGGCACCCGCCGCACTCGTCGCGAGCGCCTGTGCGATGACCTCCACCGGTTGCCCCGGCAGGTCCTCGGCCTGGGTGGCGAGGGCCAAGGGGGCCTGGCACTGGCGGAGGATTTCCCGCTTGCGCCTGTCGGGTTGTCGACGGTCCACCGGTACGTAGGCCGCTGCGCACTTGGCGGCCGCCAGGATGGCGATGACCAGTTCGGCCGAGCGTTCGGCCAGCAGGGGCAGCAGCTCGCCCTGGGCGACGCCGCGCCTGGCCAGGTGGGCGGCCAGCCGGTCGCTGAGCCGGTCGAGTTCGCGGTAGCTGAACGAGCGCTCGCGATCGACGAGGGCGGGGCGTTCGGGATGGGTATCTGCGTGTTGCCTGAATAAGCCAAGAACAGAATCTTTCGACATGGCTGAGACTCCTGTCTTGCCGGTGGAAAAGACGTTATCCGTGGTTTTTCAGCGTATCGAGCGGGGACCAGGGGGAAGGCTGGCGATAGGCCTGGTCCAAGGCTAGCCCCGAGGGGAAATGCGGCAACTGCCATTTGGTACAGGGTAAGGGGGGCTTGCCGCCGGGGTCGCCAGGGGCGCCCCGGACGTTTTCGGAAGCGGGACCGGACTCAGTCCAACTGGCCTTCCCGGTCGTCGAAGATCGCTTCTATGGCCAGTCCGAACACCCGGGCGAGCTTGAACGCCAAGGGCAGGCTTGGATCGTAGCGGCCGGTTTCGATGGCGTTCACCGTCTGCCGCGATACCTCCAGCTTTCCGGCCAGCTCCGCCTGTGACCAACCGCGCTCCGCGCGCAACTCGCGAACGCGGTTCCTCATGCGTAGCGCCTCAGTCCCAGGACGCAGCCGATGACCCAGAACGCGCCCATCAGGGGCCAGACGAAGAACATCGAGAGTTTCGGAAAGCCGGTGGTTTCGAGGAAACCGTAGGTGAAGGTGAGCAGGGCGGTGCCGACGAAGGCCAGGGCGAGGGCTTCGAGATGGATGCGCCGGGCCATTTCGTCGAGGCGCCGCAGGTAACGGATCACCACCAGCGCCAGGGCGACCATCGGTGGCACCGGCAGCAGGGCGAGGAAGACCCGGCCGGCGCCCGGTTCCGTGCCTGCCAGCAACTGGCCGCTGATCAGAACGGCAGCGGCATAGCCGACCAGCGCGAGAAGCAGTTCGAGGAAGAAACGTTTGTGGGTCATGGTTGAACCGTCCATGTAAAGGGGGCTTTACATTGGCCGGGATGCTCTTCTTTGTCAAGCAAGCTTTACATTCTCTATGGGCTTGCCTTGGCGAGGAGACTCGGGGATGGTAGCGGGCGGTCTCTGGGAGAACGGCGAAATGGCGACGGGCGACGAATTCGACGCGCTGCTGGTGGAAGCCGGCCGCACACCGATGCGCGGCTGGGAATACGACTATGGCGGACGCATCCGCCTGGAACCGCCGCCATGGGATTTCCCGGGGCGCATGCTGGAGCGCTGCCGGGCCGCCGCCAGCCTGCTGGACATGGGCACCGGCGGCGGCGAATGGTTGAGCCGGCTGCCGTATCGTCCGCCGCTCACCGTGGCTACCGAGGGCTGGGCGCCCAACCTGGAGATTGCCCGGGGTCGCCTGGAGCCCCTG